>CAYZYO010000001.1:0-29788 GCA_964482585.1 uncultured Syntrophomonadaceae bacterium
AGTAATACTAACTTCAGCCGGAAAATGGCAGCGTATTTAGCTGCCCAACATGAACTTCCTGCGGAAAAACAGGATATTATAAGGTTTGCCATAGAAACCCTGACAGTAAATATTGGAAATTTAATCTTAACCCTGGTAATTGGAGGCTTATTAGGAGTTTTTAAAGAGACTCTAGCGTGTATTATTACTGTGGGAGCTTTTAGGCATACGGCAGGTGGTGCCCATTCCAAGTCACCGTGGCGATGCCTGGTAGGGACAATGGTGGTTTTTCCATCACTGGGTCTATTAGCCAGAAAGATTAGTATAATTCAGCCCGGGTATGCTGAGTTATTAGCTATGGTTGTTATTATTATAGGTTTTATTTCTATCATATTACTGGCTCCGGTAGATACACCGGCAGCTCCTATATTGTCGCCTTTCAGGAGAGAGAGGCTAAAAGTTTTTGCCATATCGACTATGGTACTTGTAACCGTACTAATAATTAGTCTAAACAAAAGTACGTGGAATAGTGCATCTGAAATTCAGATGTGTCTTGTATTAAGCACCCTATGGGCAAGTTTTAATCTAACAAAACCAGGCCATAGTCTATGGGAGTCTATAGATGCACTGGGTTTTTCAAGAAAGAAGGAGGTGAAGTAAGATGAAGAAAGTGATGTATCGCTTTTCCGGGCTTATGGTTGCTGCATTCTTAGCCATAGGAACAATCGGAGCAACTCCAGCTTGCTGGTTTTTACACTACCAACCCGAAGTACCGGAATCACTGAGAAGGTAGGTAAAAGTAAAAGGGGTGGGATTTCCACCTCTTTTGCAATTTACAGTTATATCGAGGTGGATTTATTTGAATATAAAAGAAAACGAGACCCAAAGGAAAAAAGAAATATATGAGTATGTAACCACAACTCATATGATCTGCTTTTTTATAATGATATTTGGGTTGGTATTAAGTGAAGACTTTTTTGCCAGGGAACACTTTCCGGTAATAAGTACTCGTTTTTTGCTGTTCTTTTTTATAAGTATAATAGGGTTTATCGGTATAACTACCTATAATTCTAGAAACAAGGAAGGATTAAAGAGTAAAGGGTATTCCTGGGACGATTTGTTATATTTTTCTTTTCCATTACTGGTAGCGGTATTTATCCTGTTTTGTGTAAAAGAAACAATCTATTATCCCCAGGCTATTTTGCTGGTTCCAGTTATTATTGTTGCTTCTGTCGGGGGAAAAAAGCCAGGTCTTATAATGGCTACACTTACTATTTTTATGTTGTTTATATACAATGGATTTAATGGGGGAGGGAATTCGGTTTATGTAATCCTGGAATCGAATTTAATTCTAATGTGTGTTATTTATATAGTAGGATGGTTTATTGGGATCCAGGCTGATTTGGAAAAACAACATCGCCAGGAATTAACCAAACTGGCAAATACCGATGTGCTGACCGGCTTGTATAATCACCGGTATTTTCAGGAAAAACTCTCTGAGTATATTAATAAAAATTCAGATACCAGGCCATTATCTCTAATTATTATAGATATTGATTTTTTTAAACACTATAATGACAGCTATGGACATCTTTCCGGTGATAATGTAATAAGCAGTATTGGAAGTATTCTAGCCCAAAATGTGAAATCGCCAGGATTTGCGTCCCGCTACGGAGGAGATGAATTTGTAATAGTATTACCTGGCTATACCAGTAAAGAGGCGGCATATGAAGCTCAGGTAATTAGCCAGGAACTGAACAGGTTGAATTTCCCAGGGGAAGAATATCAACCTGAGGGGAAAATAACTGTATCCTGCGGTATAGCTACCTATCCAAAACAGGCAAGTAATATTAAAGATCTAATAGAATATGCTGATCGCGCATTATACCGGGCTAAAAATCTAAATAGAAATAAAATTGAAATCTACTTCTCGGTTTTTGATAGTCTAGAGGTAGAAAAAAATGAAGAAAAACTTTTAAATTCCATTCGCACCCTGGTGTCGGTAATTAATGCCAGAGATAGGTATACCTACGGTCATTCAGAAAGGGTTACTGATTATTCAATGGAAGTTGCCCGTTTAATAGGAATTGATGAAGAAGAGATAAGATTACTAAGCTATGCTGCCTTTTTACATGATATTGGAAAAATTGAAATAGATAGACATATTCTTAATAAAACTGATTTTCTTACGAAAAATGAGTGGAATATTTTGAAGAAACACCCTGAGTGGGGTAGTGCTATTGTTAAAGAGGTAAAGATACTAGAACCAGCGGCAAAAATTATTCTACACCATCACGAGAATTATGATGGTTCAGGATATCCAGATGGGCTTAAGAGGGAAGAAATCCCACTTCTATCGAGAATTATCCGGGTTGTTGACAGCTATGATGCCATGACCTCAAATCGTCCTTACCGCAAGGGAATGGAGATTGATAAAGCATTACAAGAACTAGAGCGCTATCAAGGAACCATGTTTGATCCAGAGATAACAGTATGTTTTACTGAACTTATAAAAAGGGAATTTAAAAAAAATAATAATCAAAAAGCAGCAATCTAGCTGCTTAGGGAATTATATGATAATAATAAAATGTGCCAGGTGTAAATCAAAGATTTTTAAGTATGAGAAAATAGGCAAGGGCCGTATTTTAAATTGCTGGCATAATAGGATAGTTGAAGATATAAGCATTCATAAAGAGGATGCAATCCTATGCCAGTGTGGAAATTTAATTGGAATTGATATAGGAAAAGGCGTTAAGATGAAACAAAACAGTTTTATCTATACAGGAACCATAACCAAAAAATAAGGTTGTAATTTAGTAAGAGAATAATGGCTTAAAATGCAATCACCTTACCGGATAGAACTGTAGATAGAACCGTAGAGGCGACTTCAGTTGTCGTCCTGACATCCTGAATTACGGCGGCCGGTCGGAGACTGAAGTTTTCTCTACGTACAGTATAAGATACGGTACAATACACGAATTAAAGAATAACCGCAGAGTTAAAGGTAAAATATTATAATTGTTCCAGATACCTATTAAAATAAAAACCAAACTGTGTCCATCTGTGGTTAATCTACCTTGCTTTATTTTCATGGGTGGTTGTGTCCTCCGGGCATGGGGGGTTAGTTAAGTTTAAAAGTTTCGACCTCTACCCATACCTCTACCGCCAAAACTCCCGGATCTACCACTACCTCTACCGCTGGCCCTGCTACATCTCCTACCAATATTTTTTCGTGATCTAACACTCCCCCTATAGCCTCCATTCATCCCTCTGCCGTATGCTATTTCACTATTTTTAGCTATAGTTGAACGAAGATTATTAAATATCTCTAAGAGTTTATTTTGAGCAGGCTTTTGCATACGAGCCGGAGGTTCCCGGTGTGAATAATCTATCTGTTCGGTCTGATGAGGAATTAGAATATCAGCCCCTTTTATAGCATCCACCGGGCATATATCACAACATAGTCCACAATTCCGACATAAAGAATTGTCTATCACTGCTTTACCATTAAACAAAGAAATTGCTTGAAAATTGCACTGATCAATACATAGACCACATCCAGTGCAGTTTGAATCTATATACATAATAATAATCCTCTCTTCTTAATATGACTATGATAATCATTATCATAACCTCATGTAAAACTCTAGTTCTTTTATGGGCATATGTCAATAAGAATATATTTCTCGCCAGCCAGCTGGAAACTGGTAAGATTATATATAACAAATCCCTTACAACGAAAAAATCAAACAACGCCTGATATAAAAAATATCTCCCTGTTATATGAAGAGATGGAATTATTAATCGGGTTTTAACGAAAATTAAACACAAGGGAGTGACCGGCATTGACAGTGCGGTTTATTCTGGGACGAGAAGGTACAGGAAAAAGCCTATTCATTTTTGCAGATATAAAAAAAAGCCTTATTAATGAAACAGCAGACAAATTATTTCTAATAGTGCCAGAGCAGTTTACCCTCCAAACAGAGAGGGATTTAATTGAGAAAACTGAACTACCCGGGATAATGAGGATTGAAGTTTTAAGTTTTAATCGACTTGCACACCGGGTTTTTAGTGAAATAGGCGGGTTAACCAGAACCCTTCTTACCGAACAAGGTAAGTATATGATATTAAGAAAGATAATCAATGAGAGAGAAAAAGACTTAACCATATTTAAAAAAGCGGTTAAAGATGTAGGCTTTGTAGAAAAAATAGGGAGGATTATTTCAGAGTTTAAACAGCAGGATATTTTTCCAGAAGACCTCAGGGCAAAGATTGAAGAATTAGGTTCAGAAGTAATTGTCGGACCCAAGATACATGATATAGCCGTTATATATGAAAGCTTTAACCAATACCTGCAAGACTGTTATTTAGATGTGGAAGATTACCTGAACCTGTTCATCGAAAAATTGCAGCAAGCAGACTTTTTGCAAAATGCCCGGATCTGGATCGATGGATTCACATCATTTTCCCTGCAAAATATAAGAATAATAGAACAAATTATGCTTTTAGCTGATACAACTACCCTGAGTTTCACCTTAGATCCTGGAAGAGACATCCGCGATAAGGAATTGTTCGACATATCCCAGATCACCTATGAAAGAATCAGCCGGCTGGTTGAGCAGTATGGTATGAAAACTAAAATCATCAACCTGGATCCAAATTCCTGGAATTCAACCAAAAGCCGAGAATTACTGCATGTTGAAACCGAGTTTTTCTCTTATCCCTTTAAACAGTTTAAAGGAAGTATAGAGCATATTGATTTGTTTGCTGCTGCCAATATAAATACCGAGATAGAAAACGTGGCAGCTAAGGTGGTATCTCTGGTAAGGGATAAAGGATACCGGTTTAAAGATATAGCAGTAGTCAGTAATGACATAGAGCGTTACAGCGGTCTGATTAAAAAAGCATTTACTGGATATAATATACCTTATTTTATTGATCATAAACTAAATACCCTGGAAAATCCTTTAGTATGTTTAATCCTATCCTCTCTCGAGGTTATTCAAAGGGGATATCGCTATGAAGATGTTTTCTCTTTATTAAAGACCGGATTTAGCCAGCTAACAGATGATGAATATGAAATGCTGGAAAATTATGTTTTGCGATATGGAATTCAGGGTAATAAGTGGCACCGGGAGTTTCATCTGGGGGAAAAGGAGACTTTAGAAGAACTAAACCGTTACCGGCATACGTTTATGAATCCTATACAGGCGTTAGAAGAGAAAATTAAAGGAAAAAAGACATTTGCTGCAATTACCAGGGCCTTGTACCAGTACCTGCAGGCAATTGCAGTTCCTGAAAATTTAGAAAACCGGATTAATCAATTCACAGAGCTAGGGCTATATGAACTGGCAAATGAAAATACCCGGATATGGAATATTATTATGGAAGTATTTGATCAGATGGTTGATATTATGGGAGATCAGGAGGTTAATATAAAAGAATACCGCAAAGTACTGGAGGCAGGATTTTTATCTTATGAGGTAGGGATCATTCCTACTACAATCGACCAGGTACTGCTTTTAAATATCCAGAGATCAAAAAGCCGTGGAATTAAAGCCCTTTTTATTGTAGGAGTAAACGATGGAATTTTACCTTCTGGACAGGATGAAGAGGAAATTTTATCTGGAGATGAAAAGGAAACTATTCAGGATATGGGATTGGACCTGGGGTTTAGTAAGGATAGGAACTCTGATGAAGAGAGGTTATTGACTTATAATACCCTGGCTAAACCAGATGATTACCTTTGGATTAGTTATGCCCTGGCTGATGAAGAAGGGAAATCTATGAGGCCTTCTCTCTTTATTAACCGTTTTAAAAAACTGTTTCCTGATTTAAGAATAAAAAGTGATATCATAAAAGACCGGCAAAGCGATTGGCAGATGGTATCAACCCCGGTTAGCAGCTTTAAATATCTTATTGAAAACCTGCGTTTATTTCTGGACGGGAAGGCTATTGAAGATTTTTGGTGGGATGTTTATGGCTGGTATTATTCCCAACCAGACTGGGATGATATAAGGACGATAGTAATAGAGGGGTTTTTCCACCGTAATCAGGTTAATCATGTTGGTCGGGAACAGGCTAAAAGCCTGTATAACCTGCCTTTACGTACCAGTGTTTCCAGGCTTGAACAGTTCGTCAATTGTCCTTTTGCGCATTTTGTTCGTTACGGATTAAAGCCTCTTGAAAGGAAGCTGTATACTATGGATTCTCTTGATATAGGAGATTTTTTCCACGAATGTATTCGTTCTTTTGCCGAAAGCCTTAGCGATAATGATAAAAATTGGCGGCAGATAGAAAAAGAAGAATGTATTTTCATGATGGATAAGGTTATGGATAAACAGATTCCGGGGCACGCAAGTGGTGTATTAATGAGTACTCATCGATATCAATACCTGGCACAAAGATTAAAAAGGATCGGGCAAAGAGCGGTCTGGACACTTACACAACACATAAAAAAGGGCGCCTTTGAACCCCTGGGGTATGAATTATATTTTGGTGATGGAGGGGAAATTCCCTCACTGGAAATAAAACTGATGGATGGTGAAAGGTTTTATTTGGAAGGGAGGATTGACCGGGTTGATATCCTGAATCAAGATGACCTGGCTTATGTTAAAATAATTGATTATAAAACCGGAGATAAGAATTTAAATCTATCTGATGTGTATTACGGCTTATCGCTGCAGCTTTTTATTTATCTACAGGCTGTACTCAATAGCCGTAAAGACTTGAAACCGGCGGGAGTCTTTTATTTTAAGATTGATGATCCTATCATCCAAACGGAAAAAAACCTGGTAGAGGAAATAGAGAAAGAGATTGCTAAAAAATTCAAAATGAGAGGAATAGTATTAGATGATACCAAAATTATTCGTCAAATAGACAACGAAATCCAGGGTTTTTCGGATATTATTCCGGTGAGAATTACTGGCGAAGGGAAAATATTGAAAAATTCATTTGTTTTAAAAGAAGAAAACTTTTCCGCTCTGCTAAGGCATGTTGAAAAACTGGCGAAAGAAATTGGACAAGAAATTATCCAGGGAAAGGTAAAGATTAATCCAATTAAATTAGAAAAGCAAAAAGCTTGTGACTACTGCCTTTATCGATCAATTTGTCAATTTGACCAGCTTTTTATAGATAACAATTATAAGAACTTAAAAAGAATTAAGGATGAAGAAGTAATTTTCCGACTTCCTGATAAAAAAGGGGGCGATGTTGTTGATGAATTGGACACAGGAACAAAAGGCAGTAATTTCTGCACATAATAGGAACCTCCTGGTTTCAGCAGCTGCAGGCTCAGGAAAGACAGCAGTATTAGTAGAAAGGATTGTTCAACTACTAATAAATGAAAAAGCGGATATAACCAAATTTTTGATTGTTACTTTTACTCATGCGGCTGCTGGAGAGATGAGGGAAAGGATTAGTTCAGCACTACTTGCAGAGATGGAAAAAGGAAATTCAAATCAAGAGCATTTAAGAAAACAGATCAACCTGTTAAGTAGAGCGTCTATAAGTACACTGCATGCTTTTTGCACTAATGTAATAAGAAAATACTTTTTTTTAGTAGAAATAGATCCCCATTTTAGAATAGGGAATGCAGCTGAAACTGGATTAATGAAGGCGGAAGTCCTTGAAGAATTATTTGAAAATGAATATGCGAAAGATAACGGATTATTTTGTGGATTGGTAGAAATGTTTGGCAGCAGCAAAAATGACAAGCCTTTTCAGGACCTTGTGCTGCATTGTTATCATTTTATCCAGGGCCAGCCATATCCGCAGAAATGGTTGAGGGAAAAAATAGAAGAATTTGCTGTAGATATTCGAGGATTTGAAGAAAGCCTATGGGTAAAAACACTGATGAATCATGTAAAGATGAGGCTCATGGCAGCTAGAGGGTTGTTTTTTGAGGCCAGGATTATTAGTGAAAAACCAGGAGGACCCAGGAATTATAAGAACTGCCTTTTAGATGATATATCAACAGCAGATAATTTAATTACAGCAGCTGATAAGGGATTAGCAATATTTTCGGGTGAAGTTAAAGGAATAGTATTTAAGCGGTTAGGAAGGGTAGCTAAGGATGTTGATGAACGGCTAAAGGCTGAAGCTAAAGAACTAAGGAATGAAGGGAAAAATATTATACAAAAGATCCAAAATTCTATTGCAGCTAGACCACCTGGAGAATATTCTAGAGAGTTAAATGAGATTTACCCCTATATGAAATATTTTAATGAACTGGTTATAACGTTTATAAAAAACTACCAGGAGAGAAAAAAAGAAAAAGCAATTCTTGATTTTAACGACCTGGAGCACTATACTATTAAAATTTTATCTAATAAAATCGCTGCTGGAGAATATCAAAAACAGTATGAGTATATTTTTGTTGATGAGTACCAGGATAGCAATCTAGTTCAGGAAAGTATATTAAACTACCTAAAAAAAGAAAACAATATATTTTTAGTTGGAGATGTCAAACAGAGTATATATCGATTTAGACTGGCAGATCCATCTCTATTTTTAGAAAAAAGTGAAGCATTCCAAAGTGGAGAAGAGACCATCAATCGTAAAATCAACCTTAATACCAATTTTCGCAGCCGGGAAGAAATAATTCATGCGGTTAATTGTATTTTTAAACACATTATGTCAAGAGAACTTGGTGAGATTGATTATGATGAAAAGGTCTATTTAAATCCTAATACTGGAAGAGAAGAGCCTGCAATTACAGAAACACAAGAGATTAATTTTGGGAAAAACCAACCGGTTGAAGTTTGTTTAATTGAAAAAGACCTGGCAGGGGAATCTGTAAATGAAATTATACGAAGCCCAAATATTGAAATAGAAGCAGAATTTATTGTCCAGAGAATAAACGATTTAACCAGCAAAAAGATTTATGATACAGAATTGAAAGAATACCGGAATATTGTTTACCGGGATATAGTTATTCTCCTGCGGACTACCCAAAATTGGAGCGGGGTGTTCCTGGAAAAGTTTTTGGCTGCCGGGATTCCTGCTTATGCTGATGTAAATACCGGGTATTTTGATACGGTGGAGATGGCTATTTTCATAAATCTATTAAGACTTATTGACAATAAAAGGCAGGATATTCCTTTATTAAGTGTAATGCGATCATCAATTGGTGGTTTTAATACCGACGACCTGATTAAGATTAGAGTTAACTATCAATCTAAAGGGTTTTTTGAAGCAGTAGAAAAATATATTGATCAGAATGATGACCGGCTGGCAAAAAGAATAAAAACTTTCATTACCCAGCTTAACCTCTGGAAGGATGAATCCCGGTTTATACCTTTAGATGAATTTATTTGGAAATTATTAACAGAAACCGGTTATTATTACTATACAGGAGCACTACCGGGTGGACAGCAGCGCCAGGCTAATCTGAGAATTCTTTACGAGCGGGCCCGGCAGTTTCAACAGACATCTATCAAAGGCCTTTTTAATTTTATTAAATTTGTTGATAAATTAAAAACAAGCAATGGTGATATGGGAACAGCCAGGATTCTGGGAGAAAACGATAATGTAGTTAGAATAATGAGCGTACATAAAAGTAAAGGATTAGAATTTCCAGTAGTTATTATTGCCGGCATGGGCAAGCATTTCAACTTGACTGATACCACAGCAAGGGTATTATTCCATAAAGACTTGGGAATTGGGCCCCGGTATGTTAATCTGCAATTGAGGAGCTATAGAGATACTATAGCCAGGATGGCAGTAAAAAATAAAATTAGACTGGAAAGTCTATCTGAAGAAATGAGGATTCTATATGTGGCCATGACCAGGGCTAAAGAAAAACTGGTAATGGTAGGTTCGGTTGCGGATTTAAAGGAGAAGGCAAACAAATGGAAAAGAAATATCATACCCTTTAATTTAGCCCAGGGAAGAACCTTTTTAGACTGGATAGGGCCAGTTTTGATGCGCCATATTGATGGTGAAGAACTCAGAGAATTAAGCAGTATTTCCTGGGAAAAGGATAAACTTATTAAGGAAAAGTCAAGGTGGTCAATAAAGATTTGTAAACAGGAACAGGTAGTACAGCAAGCAATTAAAAAGATCGAATTACAAAAGGATTTTAAGGGGTTGTTAGAAGATTTTCCCTGCCAGGGTATAACAGCAGAAAAGGATATAATTTCGTCTAGATTAAACTGGAAGTACAGTAAAATGGAAGCGGTAAAAATACCTTCTAAAATATCTGTAACCCAGGTGAAAAATTTAAAATCCGGGGATTTAGACAGGGTAGGAATAATTATACCAGGATTAATAAAAAGGCCCAAATTTATTATTACTGCTTCCGATCCGGGAAAAACTGAATTTACAGCTGTGGAAAAAGGAGCAATTATACACCTGGTTATGCAGCATCTTGATTTTAGTCAGGTGGGAAATGAAAAGCTGATCCAGGAGCAGGTAAATATAATGGTGAAAAAGGAGCTGCTTCGACAAGAGGAGGCCGCTGCAGCCGATTGCCAGAAAATCTTTAAATTTTTTTGCTCCCAGCTGGGACAAAGAATCTTAAAAGCAAAAGAGGTTTACCGGGAATCCCCTTTTAACCTACTTATTAAAGCCTTTGAAGTAATTGAAGAAATCGAAGACGATGAAGAGGAACTGTTAATACAAGGGGTTGTAGATCTCTATTTTAGAGAGGAAAATGAATTAGTATTAGTTGACTACAAAACAGATTTTATTTCCAGTACAGATCGAGATATAGTAATAGATAGATACCGGGTTCAATTAGAATTATATAAGACAGCACTGGAAAGAATACAGGGTCAGAGAGTAAAAGAAAGCTATCTTTACCTGTTTGCTATTGATGAAGAAATACTAATATAAATATTTGGCAGATATTTTAGTATAATAAAATAAGCTTTTAAAGTAGAAAAAACAAATGGAGCCAGGAGGAAGATAATGAGGATTTTTCATGATTGTATCCCTTGTTTTATCAGGCAGACAATTGAAGCAGTGAGAATGGTAACAGATGATGAAGATATTCTTGAAGATGTTTTACGGGAAATTCTCCAGGTAACCTCTAAAATTGATTTCAATAATAATGCTCCTTATATGGGTAGAATTATTCATAGACGAGTTAAAGAACTCACCAACTGTAGTGATCCTTATAAGGAAGTAAAAGAGAGATTTAACCAGGCGGCCATGGAACAATATGACAAATTAAAAGAGATGATTATTAAATCCGATAATCCTTTTTTAGCGGCTATAAAAGTATCTATTGCAGGAAATATTATAGATTTTGGGGTCAGGGCTGATATAACCGAAAAAGAGGTTAAAGAGACTATCGAGGATTGTCTAAACCATGAGTTGGTATTTAATAGTGCAGAAGAATTAAAGATGGCGGTGAACCAGGCAGACAGAATTCTTTTTTTAGGGGATAATGCAGGGGAAATTGTTTTTGATAAACTTTTATTGCAGACAATGCCCGTAGAAAAGATCACCTATGTCGTTAAAGGAAGACCCATTATTAATGATGCGACTATAGAAGATGCTATAAAAATTAAGATGAATGAAGTAGTCCGGGTAATAGATAACGGGAGTGATGTGCCGGGAACTATTTTAGAATTATGTTCCCCGGAATTTAATCAGGAGTATGAAAAAGCAGACCTTATTATTGCCAAAGGACAGGGAAATTATGAAACCTTAAGTGAGGTTAGAGATAAAGAGATATTTTTCTTGTTGAAGGTAAAATGTCCGGTTATTGCGAGAGATATAGGATGTGAAGTTGGAGATATTGTTTTAAAACAGACCCGGGAGGGAGAGTAAAGTGACTAAGACTCCCAATAAAAAACTACGTGAATTTTTCCGAAATCTAGACCGGCAGTTTTTTATAGATAACGACTATAAGCAATTTGCAGATCAAGACCGGCCGCTGCCGATTGGTTTTCACCAAACTATCTCTCAACCCAGCCTGGTACTTTATATGACATTAGAATTAGATGTTAACCAAAACCATAAAGTGCTGGAGATTGGAACCGGATCTGGATATCAGACGGCTTTTCTGGCCGAGTTTGCACAGGAAGTATATACCATTGAAATAATAGAAGAACTTTCTAAAAAAGCCCGGTTAAAACTAATGGAACTAGGTTATACCAATGTAAATTATAAAATTGGTGATGGAACCGGAGGATGGCCTGAGTTTGCGCCTTATGACAGAATTATAATAACGGCTGGTGCTAGAGAAATACCGCAAAAACTCTGGGATCAGCTAAAATATGGCGGCAGGATGGTTATTCCGGTTGGAAAGCCAGGTCTACAGGATTTATTATTAATAAGCAAGAATAAAGAAAAAGGAAGAGTTATTAAATCCCTGGGGGAAGTGCGGTTTGTTGAATTTAAAGGAAGTTATGGATGGAAAAATCAATAATAATCTAAGGGGGTGAAAAGCACTGGTTTGCCGGGCTAATTGTTGGAAATTAAATGGAAGAGTCCGAACATATCTGCAACAATGATATATTATAATTAATGAAGTTGATACACAACCGGAAGGAATTTTATCGTTTAGTTATGGGGGGAATCTAAATGGTAGAGAAAAGATCACTGACGGATAAATTTAAGAGGTTTATTTCTAGTTTAAATGTAGATAATCAGTCATTAATAGCGAAGCGGTACAGAGATATAACTAAACAAATTAATTTAGATTACTGGAAGCTTAAATCGGAAACCAGGAATGCTTATTATATTGGTTCATACGGAAGAGGGACAGCGATAAAAGGAATTGCCAATATCAATATGCTGGTAGTATTGCCTAAAAAGATTTTCTGGAATTTCGATGTATACAAGGGAAATGGACAGCTGGTATTAATTCAAGATGTAAGGAACACGGTGGTCAAATTATATAAAGATGCTTATATTAATCCAGAGGGGCATATATTAATAGATTTTGAGGATATAACCTTTGAAGTGGTCCCCAGTTTTGTGAGTCCTAAAAAAAGCTATATATATCCGGAGCCAAAAGATGGAGGAAGCTGGAAAGTTTTCAATCCAATAAAAGAGATCGAGGTGGTTGAAGAATATAATTTTAAATATAATGGAAAGATTAAACATTTAGCAAAAATGATGAGAGCCTGGAAATCTACTTGTAATGTTCCAATATCCGGGATGTTGTTAGATACCCTGGTATTAAATTTCATGGATGAGTGGGAGGGCAAGGAGTCATCTTTTTCATATTACGGGTATATGGTAAGGGATTTTCTGGAGTATCTAGCTGGCCTTAGAAAAGAACAATTGCATTGGTATGCCAAGGGAAGCAACCGTAAAATTCTTGGAACCGAGGATTTTGGAGAGGATGCTAATTCGGCTTTTCAGAAAACCCTTGAGGCACTGGAATTTGAACTCCAGAATGATTATTATAAGGCCAATGCCTGCTGGAAGGAAGTATTTGGCAAGTATTTTCCGGATTAATAAAGTGTTTGAATAAACACATAAAACAGGTATGCCTATTTTTAGATTTTTTATTTTACGTTACCATCAAACCAGGGGTTTGAAAAGAATTATAAAAGAATAGCTCATAGGATTATTGAGCAGCATATTCTGCAAGTAATCTTTCAAAAATAAGAGAAACAGGAAGAATATCTTTTATTTTAAATACATTTTTGCCTGCAAAAACTATTCCTTCATCTACTCTACCTTCGCGGGAATTAATTAAGGCTTCCATTATACAGTAATCGCGGGAACAGTCTTTCAAGCAGGCATTACATTTTTCTGGTTTGGGAACTTGAGGCGTATCAATCAATTCTACAAATTTATTCCGGATAGCCCTTCCAGGCAAACCTACTGGACTTTTAATGATTACTGAATCTTTTTCTCCAGCCTGCAGATACATCTGTTTGAATTTAGCAGAAACCGAACACTCTTCACTCATTACAAACCTGGTCGCCATCTGTACCCCCGAAGCACCTAACTTAACCATTTCCGCAATATCCTTGCCGTTCACTATACCTCCGGCGGCAATAACCGGGGTTTTGACTGCTTTTTCTATTTCAGGAAGAATTTCTTTTACCGATCTATCAGTTCCCAGGTGACCACCTGCTTCTACTCCTTCAGCGACAACTGCAGAAGCACCTAATCTTTCGGCCAGGCGGGCTGCTTTTACCGAGGAAACTATAGCAATAATAGGGATATTAGCATCTTTTCCCCAGCGAAAAATATCCCGGGAGAAACCGGCTCCAGTAAATATTACATCAATTTTTTCACTTATTGCAGTATGTACTAACTCCGCAAATTGGCGGGCAGCAAACATAATATTTACTCCGACTATTCCTTCGCCAGCAATTTTGCGTGCTTCCTGAATCTCCTTTTTTAATTCTTCCAGGGCCATTCCAGTCGCCCCGATAACTCCTATACCCCCAACCTTAGCTACGGCTCCAGCGAGAGAAGCAGTAGAAACTCGTACTGCCATACCACCTTGAATTATAGGGAACTTAGGGATTAAACTTCCAATACGCAACTCTGGTAATTCCAACAGCAATACCTCCCAAAAAAACATCAATAAACCTGTATTTATAGATTATACCTTTAAATGGGTATTTAAAACAAATATTCTCTATAGCCAAAGAATTAACTATATATAATACTTACAATATATCATAACCACGGAATTTTATCCGAAATGCTTCCACTTAAATAAGGGAAAAGCTTCTTTTTCATAGATTCAGGTAGGTTTTTAAATTTCATATTGTCAATTCTTAATATTTCTACTGTATCCATTTTTACTATTAAGGCTAGTTCTTTTGCCGTCAGGCCTTGATTTTTGCGCAGTTCTTTAATGGTTTTATTTTTAAAAAATATTCCTAACATATTATTACCCTCAAAACATAGATTTTTATATTATTTTAATTATAAATTATAAACTAAAATAAATTCTTAATTAAATAAGAATTTTGCATTATTTGCTTATTTATAATTATTAAGCCAGGCTTTTGTCCTGTCATCCCGAGGGAAAAGCGACTCATACAAGCCCTGCTGACGTGAAAGGGCTAAAGATTCTTCGCTAAAGCTAAAGAACATGTTTTGAATCAGACAAAACTCACAAATGATTAATGATTTTATAAAACATGATAAAATGAAAATAATTGATAGAAACAGGGAGGCAAAAATGGGCTTAAAGAAAATACAGGGAAATACTTACTATATTCCTGCTGCAACTAATATTGGAGTCTATAAATTTAAGGATAGATACACACTCATGGTTGATACCGGAGACAGCAATCAGCAGGCCCGGATAATAGCAGAAACTATTCAAGGGCAAAGCTTCATGATTAAATATATAATGAATACCCATAATCATATTGATCACAGTGGAGGCAACAGCTTCTTGCAAAAGCATTATCCTGGAACTATTATATTTGCCTCTGAAGATGAAAAAACCTTTTTGGAAAACCCCTATCTTTTTTCTATGTATATTTATGGAGGAAATCCGGTTAATGATTTATCTCGTCATTTCGGGTTAAATAAAAAAAATGTCATTAGTAGCATCCTATCTCCCGGAACAATTAAAATAAATGAGGAAAAGTTTGAAGTTATTTCTCTTGGCGGACATTCGCGGGGTCAAATAGGAATAGCCACCCGGGATGGGGTGTTTTTTGTAGCTGATGCCCTATTCAGTGAAGAAATAATTCAAAAGTATTCATTTCCTTTTTTATACGATATTGCAGAACAGATAAAGACTTATACCAGAATAGAAGAAACTGACTATGAATTTTTTGTATTAAGCCATGCAAAAAGAGTATATAACAAGGGCGAAATTAAAAAGCTTATTCAACTTAACCGGGATAATTTAAATTATTATCTTGATCTAGTCTGTGACCTTTTAAGCCAGCCTAAAACCCGTGAAGAATTATTCGAAGAAATTAGCATTTTACAAGAACTAGCCATTGATTTAAATGAATATTATTTTTCGATTTCAACTACCGCAGCAATAATCACCTATTTATTCGATATGGGAGAACTGGAATACCAGATTGAAAATGGAAAGCTGTTTTTTTACCGAAAATAGTCAGTAATATAATAGGCTGTTGTATGAGGTATAGTATTTTAGCAGCGGATAAATTTATAGCCAAAAGCCGTTGACTCTGTATGAAAATTTAGTTTTATCTTATTATGAGAGTATTATTGCTCAATTCAAAAACATGATTCTTTAGCTTCAGGAAGAAGCGTTAACTTCATTGGTTTTATCAGGATGATAATTAAGCCGGAGGCTAAAGTCTCCTCTGCGGGTGCAAGAGCTCTAATGTTATAAAATAATTATTATGCAGTAGTATTAACAGATTATCTTAAATTACAGTGTTAAGTATTAAAAAGGGGAGTTTATTTAGTATGCAGATTCATGTACTTGCCAGTGGAAGTACTGGTAATGCAGTTTATTTTCAAATGGGAAAAACCAAAATACTTGTTGATGCAGGTATCAGCAACCGCAGAATTGAATATGGACTTGCTGAAATAGGAGTGAAGGTAGGAGAACTAGATGGAGTATTAATTACTCACGAACATACTGATCATATCAGGGGTTTGGATGTAATGATACGTAAATATCAACTGCCGGTTTATACTAGAGCAAAAACCTGGAGTAAGATTAAATGTAGTAATAAATTTCCTTGCGAGTGTCGTATTGAGATTGAAAAAGACTTTTCAATTGGCAAAATTGGGCTAGAAGCCTTCAATGTTTCCCATGATGCAGTAGATCCAGTCGGATTCTGTTTCCATTATCAACATGAAAAATGGGTGCTGGTAACGGATCTAGGGGCAGTTACTAATGAAGTGCAAACAGCGCTCTCTTATGCCGATTTATTAGTGTTGGAAGCCAATCACGATATAGAGATGTTAACCAATGGGCCTTATCCGACTTTTCTAAAACAGCGAATAAAAGGTAAATTAGGACATCTTTCAAACTTTGATGCAGCACGATTGATTTGTAATCTATCACAAAAGAATAAAGCTATGCATATTTTTTTGGCCCATCTTAGTCAGACAAACAATTATCCTGGATTAGCTGAAAGGACAGTAAGAAATATCCTGTTGAAAAACTACTGTCCGGTTGATGAGGAAATTATACTACACAGAACCCATCCAAACCGGGTGTCGAGTTTTATAACCTAGAGATATCCTGACAGATAAATCAACAAAGAAAGTTATTAAGCATCAGGACTGTATTGGAGGCGAAAGATGGAGGAAATAATTTTAGAGCCGATAGGATTTATTAATTCACCATTTAAAAGGCTGGAGGATATTCCACGTCAGAGTATATATGCAAACGAAAAAACAGCTTGGATAAAGATAAAAGACGAATATAGAGAAGGACTGAAAGATATTGAACGTTTTTCCCATATTATTGTGTTATTCTATTTTAATCAATCAGACCACTATGATTTATTAACCACAACCCACTTTAGCTCTAAAAAGCGAGGAATTTTTGGAACCAGGTCGCCCCATAGACCGAATCATATTGGATTGTCTATAGTAGAATTAATAGGAGTTAATCGCAATAATCTTGAAATAAAGGGTGTTGATATGCTTGATAATACACCGGTATTAGACATCAAACCCTATTCCCCGGGATTAAATCCCTGTACCCGGGAATGAATATATTTAAGGATTATTTGGTTTTAAGCTTAACTATGATTATCAATCATCATAAACCCGCCAGTGCTGTTTTTCCGCCTCCCAATTCCACATAGCATAGTATTCTTCGGGCGGTCTTATTATCGTAGCTTTACAGGTAGCGGTAACAGTGCCATCTGCCAGGCGAATTTCTCCAGCGACCCAGGCACTAGCTTTGCTTTGTTTAATGATACGACCAATTACCTTCAAGGGCTGGTTGGTTGGGGTAGGCTGCAGGTATTTGATTTCCAGGCGGGCGGTAACCATAAGATTATCATTATCACCATCAAGTAAAAGGGCCCGACCTGCAGTTTCATCCAACAAGGCAGCAACAATCCCCCCGTGAACAAAGCCTGGATAACTGTTAAAGTGTTCTGGGATCGAAACCTCAGCCCAAACTTCTTGCTGGGCCTGATTATTATACCAGGTCATTTTAAGTCCCAATTCGTTTTGCCGACCACAAAGAAAACATGTACGGGAACATGGCTGCTTATTCATAATTCTGACCCCCTGGTTATAGTTTTGTTACTTCTGGATATACTACATCAAAAGTATCTACAGTAATTGATTTAATTATCTGTGGCTGTAGAGGTTTATCAAATGAGTCTTTTTTAGAATTGGCTATCTTATCTACTGTTTCCATGCCAGTTATTACCTTACCAAAGGAGGCGTAATTGCCATCAAGGTGAGGGGCTTTAGCTACCATAATAAAGAACTGGGAACCAGCCGAATCCGGGATAGCAGTTCGAGCCATAGACAATACTCCCCGATCATGATTTAAATCATTTACCCAACCGTTGGTGGTAAACTCACCTTTGATACAGTATCCGGGACCACCTGTTCCGGTACCCAGGGGGCAGCCACCCTGAATCATAAATCCCGGAATAATCCGGTGAAAACTAATACCATCATAAAAACCTTTTTTAATTAAAGAGATAATATTGTTTACGGTATTAGGAGCTATATCCGGGTAAAGCTCAGCATTAATAATTTCTCCATATTCCATCTCAATTGTGATTTTTGGGTTACTTTTCATAATATCTTCCCTTCTTTAGTCATTGGGAACATTATAGCAGAAATAATCCGGATAATTTAAGATAAAACAAGTATAGTATTTTTTTATATAGAACGGGAACCTGAGGATAAATTGTTATTAAGTTGAATTAAGTAGGAAATTTAAGATATAAAATAGAAGTAATACTGTGATCTATTTAAAAGAGGAGATACTATGAATTCAAAACAACTGGTATTAACCGGAATAATAGCTACATCGCTTTTAACAACACTAGTATTAAATGACCTTTTACCCGGATTACTCCTGGCAATAATAGTATTAATAGTAGGTCTAGCTATGACCTATTTTATTGCTTTAAATAACAAAAGGGCAGAAGACATCTTAAATATTAAGACCCTTATAAAGGCCAGCACCCGTTTGCATCAAGAAGAATCGATATCTGGAATAATAGAACAGATGTATATTTGGGCTGACCATATGAATAAATGTGAAAAAACCTTTATTCAGCTGCCGGATATTGAATTAAATCCTGTTGAAGAAAAGGAATTACAGGGCTTAAGCCAGATAAATAAAACAATAATAGAGAGCCAAAAAACCCTGATAGCCAATCAAGATAAAGAGCCTGCTGTTATGCAGGATTTAGCAATTAATATAAAATCCTTTATAGGAGTACCGGTTAAATCGGATAAACGGGTTTTAGGAGTGCTTTACCAGATAAATAAGTTGGATAACAGCCCTTTTAATAGAGATGATCAAATGATCCTGGAAACAATTTGTGAACAAGCAGCCCTGGCATTTGAGAATACCCTTTCCTACCAGGAAATTAGCTCACTTCATTTACTTATCATTAAATCAATAATAAATACTATTGATGCACGCATTCCGGCAATGGCAGGTCATTCCGAACGGGTTACGGCCATTTCCATGCTTATAGGGACTAAAATGGGATTAACTAAGGATGAAATGGAGATTTTAAAATATAGTGCTATGCTTCATGATATTGGCTATTTAGAAGTTCAAAGAGATGAAGATACAAAAAGTCTGCAGCATTCACTAATAGGAGCTTCAATACTGCCAGCGACAGGAATACTAACTGGGGTAAAGCAGGGAATATTATATCATCATGAGCGCTATAATGGAGAAGGTTATCCTGAGGGCCTTAGTCGGGAAGCAATTCCTCTGACTGCTCGAATTATAGCTGTAGCTGATGTATACGATGCTCTGGTTAGATTAAATTCTCAAGAGAAACCAGTATCACATGCTAGTGCAGTTACAGCCATAAAAAAAGCTACCGGGAGCCTTTTCGATCCTCTCGTAGTTGTTGCCTTTGAAGAAGTTGAAAAAGAAATCGAGGATTTATGCAGAATAAAGCAGGAATAAAAGTATTATTATTACTTAAACAGTAGAAGATATAATAATATATAAATACAGGATAAAAATGGCCGTGACTTTTTTTAAAGAGTAATGTATTATTACAAACGTATTTAGTTATATTATGGTAAGATCATGATATTTATATTAACTAAAGATCTGGCAACACCAATCAGATTAGTTATATAATTGCACCATGATTTTTCAGTATTTGTACAGCTTGTTGAACATTACCCTGGTTGGTAACCAGGGTAAGTATAAAAGCAGTATTACCTGATTGCTCATAACTGACTCCCATACCACTAACAGAAGGGTCAGCTGCCAGCAGGGGGCCTAAAGAACGATTATAAAAAGAGCTATCAAGGACCATTGAGGAAATAGAGGTATTCTTCCGGTTATTTGTCTTCCGATTAGGAAGACGGGATATTTGATCGGTTTGAATAATATCATAACCCTGTTTTCTGAGTTCCTCGGCAGCGTTTTCGGCACTTGTGGCAGTAGAGAAATAGGCTAAAATTGTCATTTCACCAGGTTGCAGCTGCATTTTGTAAATCATCCCTTTATGTTTACTCTTTCTATTAGTTTGGCCATTTTAGATATAGAATATAAATGAAAAAGAACATTAGGAGGATATATATGAATCCCATAGAAGAAATTAAGCAATTGATAAGCGAGATAATAGTTAAAAGCCTAAAAGCTGCTAAAAGCCAGGGTTTAATCGATTACAATCATATTCCAGATTTTGTAATTGAAGTACCGCGAGAAAAAAAGCATGGGGATTTTGCTTGTAATGCAGCTATGCTAATGGCGAAAGAAGCTCGCATGGCTCCGCGAAAAATCGCTGAAATTATATTGAAGATGATGGATGTTAACCAAATAAAATATATAGATAAAATTGAGGTTGCAGGAGCTGGATTTATTAATATTTATTGTAATAATGAATGGTTGTATAAGATACCTTTAATTGTGTACGATATGGATGATAAATATGGATATAATGAGAAGCAGGATATAAAAGTGCAGGTGGAATTTGTTAGTGCTAATCCAACTGGCAATCTACATATGGGAAATGCTAGGGGAGGTGCAATAGGGGATACTCTGGCTAATATTCTACAGGCGGCAGGATATGAAGTAGAACGAGAATTCTATATTAATGATGCGGGAAATCAAATAGAGATATTTACTGATTCCCTGGAAGCACGTTACCTGCAATTAACTGGACATAATGTACAATTCCCGGAAAACGGCTATGCTGGAAACGATGTGATTGAAACTGTTAAAAAGATAATAGTCAGATATAGTGATAATTTACTTAGCTTAAACCCGGAAGATAGACGGAAAAAACTAATTGAGTATGCCTTAAATGAAAAAGTAAACTACATCAGGAAGACCCTAGAAAATTTTGGAATAATTTATGATGTATGGTTTAGTGAAAAAAGCCTACATGATACTGGTCAGCTGGATCAAACAATAGAGTACCTGAAGGAAAAGGATTATATTTATGAAAAGGAAGGTGCCTGGTGGTTTAAGTCTACTCTTTTCGGTGATGAAAAGGATGAAGTGGTTATGCGTGCTAATGGACTTCCGACATATTTTGCTGCAGATATTGCTTATCATAAAGACAAGTTTAAGCGAGGATTCGATTGGGTCATTAATGTCTGGGGAGCAGATCATCACGGGCATATAAACCGCATGAAAGGAGCTATGCAGGCACTTGGGTATAATCCCGAAAAGCTTGATATTCTATTAATGCAGCTGGTTAGACTCTATCGGGGGGGGGATATTGTACGAATGTCTAAACGTACTGGGACTACGGTTTCTCTTGATGAACTGGTAGATGAGGTTGGTAAAGATGCCGCCCGTTTCTTTTTTGTGATGCGTAGTCCAGACAGTCATCTTGACTTTGATTTGGAATTAGCCAGACAAAAAAGTCAAGAAAATCCGGTATATTATGTTCAGTATGCTCATGCACGTATATGTTCCATATTTAGACAGGCTAAATCAGCAGGAATAGAAATAAACTCTGCTCAAGACATAGATATAAGCTTATTGTCTAAGGAGGAAGAACTGGCCTTATTAAGAAAAATTGCCGATTTCCCAGAGGAAATAGCTACAGCGGCCAGGACTTTAGCACCGCATAGAATCGCGCGCTATGTACTTGATTTGGCAGGTTTGTTGCACAGTTTTTATAACCACTATAAAGTGCTTAGCCACGATTCAGCATTACAGGATGCACGGTTGCTTTTAATGAAGGTTACAGGTAATACAATTAAAAATTCTTTGCAGATACTAGGAGTTGATGCTCCAGAATTAATGTAGGAGGGATTTTAATGCAATACAGAAAAAAAAGTGAAGCAGATTGGGCAGTTGTATTATTGTCTGATAAACAAGAAGCTATTTATTATGCTGATCTTATTAGAGAAATAGCGCAGAAAATGGGAAGAAAGGATGATGATGCTACCCTGACATCTATTTATACCCGGTTGAATTTAGATAACCGACTGGTTTATCAGGGAGATGGGTACTGGTATTATGATAGCAACCGAGAAAATAGAGGGGGATGAGAGCAATGAAAATCAGTTGGCTTGGACATGCATCGTTTCTTATTGAATTAAAAGAAAAAAAAATAATAACTGATCCTTTTGATGAAAAACTGGGTTATCCAGTTTTAGAGCGAGAGGCGGATATTGTACTTATTAGTCATGATCACTGGGATCATAATGCAGCTCATGTAGTTAATGGCAATCCTGAAGTAGTAAAAGGAACCGGCAATTTCAATGTAAAAGGAATTAATATTAAGGGAATAGCTTCTTATCATGATAAAAGACAGGGAAGAGACAGAGGGAATA
This sequence comes from uncultured Syntrophomonadaceae bacterium, assembly GCA_964482585.1. Lineage (GTDB taxonomy): Bacteria > Bacillota > Syntrophomonadia > Syntrophomonadales > Syntrophomonadaceae > CAYZYO01. The sequence continues at coordinate 22,825 of CAYZYO010000001.1, forward strand.
ACACTATTTATAAAATCTCTGCTGAAGAGCTGGATATTGTGCATTTAGGGGATTTAGGACATATCTTAAACAATGAACAGATAGATGAAATAGGTAATGTCGATATTCTTTTAGTACCAGTTGGAGGCGTATTTACCGTTGATGCTGAGGAAGCCAGGGAAATAGTTAAGCAGATTAAACCCCGAATTACAATTCCTATGCATTTTAAAACCCCCCATTTGTGTTTTGATCTTGCTCCGGTAGAAGCATTTACAGCCAGGTTTGATAATATGGTAAAAAGGCCTTTCCTTGAAGTTAGTCGAGAAAACAGCCAGAGTCTGCCTGGAATAATTGTATTAGATTATTTAAATTCACATTTGTAATTATAACAGTAAAAGGGAAAGAGAGGAGCTATAAAGTGACCAGGTATATTTTTATTACCGGAGGTGTGGTTTCTTCATTAGGTAAAGGTATTACTGCTGCATCATTGGGTAGAATATTGAAAAGCAGAGGGTTGAAGGTGTCTCTGCAAAAATTTGATCCCTACATCAATGTAGATCCAGGGACGATGAGCCCTTACCAGCACGGAGAGGTATATGTGACTGAAGATGGGGCGGAAACAGATCTGGATGTAGGCCATTATGAAAGATTTGTGGACGAAAATCTTACCAGATACGCTAACTGTACCACTGGAAGAATATATCAGGAGGTAATAAATAAAGAAAGAAGAGGAGATTACCTGGGACAAACGGTCCAGGTAATACCACATATTACTAATGAAATAAAAAAACAGGTTACCCTTATTGAAAAGGCAGAACAGCCTGATGTAGTAATTACTGAAATAGGCGGCACGGTGGGGGATATAGAGTCACTGCCTTTTTTGGAAGCTATTCGCCAGCTCAAGGTTGATCTTGGTAAAGACAGGGTTTCATATATACATGTTACATTGGTTCCTTTCATTAAGGTAGCAGGGGAATTGAAAACCAAACCAACCCAACACAGTGTAAAAGAATTGAGAAGTATTGGGATTCAACCAGATATACTAGTTTGTAGAACGGAACAATATTTGTCCAAGGAACTAAAGGCCAAGGTAGCTCTTTTTTGTGATGTGGATCAAAAAGCGGTTATCCAACTAAGAGACGCTGGTTCTATATATGATGTTCCATTAATGCTTGCTGAAGAAGGATTAGATGAAGAGGTATTAAAACGACTAGGCTTGAAATGCCAGAAAGCTGATTTGAGTGAATGGAGAGAATTAGTAAAAAGGGTTCACCATTTAGATAGACAGGTTACTGTTGGTTTAGTAGGTAAATATGTAGAACTTCCAGATGCCTATCTAAGTATTGTGGAATCTCTAAATCATGCGGGCTTCCAGTATAATAGTCATATCAATATTAAATGGATTAATGCTGAACAAATTGAAAATAAAGGAGCTGAAGAACTCCTGCGAGATGTTGATGCTATTTTAGTTCCCGGGGGATTCGGAGAAAGAGGTATAGAAGGAAAAATAGAGACAGCAAGATATGCTAGAGAAAATAAAATACCTTTTCTAGGGATATGTCTTGGTATGCAGTGTGCGGTAATTGAATATGCTCGTAATGTTTGTAATCTTAAAGGTGCCCACAGTTCGGAATTTGATAAAGATACTCCTTATCCTGTTGTACACCTTATGCCTTATCAGGAAACAATTTATGACAAGGGAGGGACTATGAGGTTGGGAGCATATCCCTGTCAACTTATAGAAGGTACTATTGCCCAGAAGGCGTATGGGGTTCAACGAATTGATGAAAGGCATCGGCACCGGTATGAAATAAATAATGATTTCCGGGACCAGCTGTTAAAAAACGGGTTAACAATAAGCGGAATTTCTCCTAATGGGCAACTGGTTGAAATAATGGAAATAAGTGATCACAGGTGGTTTGTAGCATGTCAATTCCATCCAGAATTTAAATCCCGGCCCAATAGACCACATCCTCTTTTTATGGGATTCATCGAAAATGCCCTTAAAGCAATAAAATAGGCAACCTGGTATAATAAGACTTAGAGGCAATGGATACTAATGCCATATTATGGTTATAATAATTAAACAACAATAACAAGCACTAGGGTATATTGCACCTAAAAATGGGGGTGCTTGTTTTTAAATAAGGGAGAGACATAATGTTTACCACAAGGATTATTGATTTTAAAGAGAAGGAGCATTATAACCGTTTTATTTCCTCTCATCCTTATGGCCATTTCTTGCAATTGTGGGAATGGGGACAGGTCAAAAAAGGGACGGGGTGGGAACCTCTACCCCTGGTATTAGAGGAGAACGGAAAAATAAAAGCATCTTTATTAATATTAAAAAGAGACTTACCGGGAGTAAAGAAGTGCATCTTTTATTCGCCCCGGGGTCCGGTAATAAACCCGGAAAACGAAGAACAATGCCGGGTTTTATTTAAAGGTGTTAAGAAGATAGCTGAGGAATATGGAGCAATATTTCTGAAAATAGATCCAGATATTGAAAACAGTGATGAGGTTTTTAAAGATATACTTAAACAATGCGGATTCCAAAAAAATCAAACCGGCATGAATTTTGAAGGAGTTCAGCCTACATTTGTTTTTAGAGTTGATGTTACTCCTTCTGAAGTCAAACTTCTCGAAAATATGCACTCCAAGACCCGTTATAATATCCGTTTAGCCAAAAGAAAGGGAGTAAAAATTAAACCGGCAGAGAACAAAGAAGACCTGAAGATATTTTTCAGTATTCTTCAAGAAACAGCCAAAAGGGACAACTTTTTAATTCGGGGGTATGAATATTTTGAACGCATATGGGATTATATGATAGACACTGGTTATGCCAGGGTTTTTTTGGCAGAATATGAGGGAGAGGTTATTTCAGGTGCTTTAGCAATGATTTTGGGAGATAAGGTATGGTATTTATATGGAGCGTCCAGCAATAAGTACCGAAATGTAATGCCCAATTATCTAATACAATGGGAGATGATACAATGGGCTAAAAAACAAGGCTGCTTAATTTATGATTTTCGTGGAATTTCTGGAGATATGGATGAAAATAATCCACTTTATGGCTTATATAGATTTAAAAAAGGTTTTAATGGTAAAATAACTGAATTTATTGGAGAGTGGGATATGGTCTACTCAAGATTTTTTTATTGGCTATGGACAAGGATTTTACCTATATATCTTAGAATAAGCAGAGCCAGGATCAGGGATAAGGATGTATAGGGAGGAAATCTGGTGCAGCAGTTATTAAACGATAAGTGGCTGGAAATTGATATTGATGCAATAGTCAACAATTTAGAAATAGTACAGTCTTTACTTAATGACGGGGTAAGATTAATTGCAGTAGTTAAGGCTGATGCCTATGGACAGGGAGCTGTAGAGATAACTCGCACTTTAGCCGAAAAAGGGGTAGATTATTTTGGGGTTTCTTTTTTGGAAGAAGCCCTGGAACTGAGAAAAGCAGGAATATTTAATAATATACTAGTATTTAGCCCGATTATTAATGAAGATCAAATTGTAGCAGCAGTTTTTCATAATATAACTCTTACAGTTGCTTCTTTATATGACAGCCAGCTTATAGATAAAGTAAGTAGGAAATTAAAGCATTTAATTACAGTACATCTTAAAGTAGACACGGGTTTAGGCAGATTTGGTATTAATAAGGAGGAAATAATTCAAATTTCTTCTTCATTAAAAGAAAATTCGAACATATACATAGAAGGTATATATACCCATATGGCTGAAGCAGCTTCTAAAAATCCTTATTATACGAGAAAACAGTATGCTAGATTTATGGAAATGGTTCAAAAGGTGTTGGATACAGGAATAAGTATACCGTTACGGCACTGTGCTAATAGTGCTGTTTTATTAAAATATCCTGATATGCAGCTTGATGCAGTTAGAGTAGGAACCCTTCTGTCCGGGCAGCACCCGGCTGGCAAATTTCCTATACAGTTACCAATCCTGGATCCTTTTAAACTGAAAACCAGAATAATAGCTATAAAAATTTTAGAGGCCGGTAGCTGCTTGGGTTATTACCGGACTTTTAAATTAAACAAAAAAGCCCAAATCGCAGTAATTCCAGTGGGCTTCAATGATGGACTGGCCCTGAGTGTTGCAAATAAACCTACCGGTTTATTTGATCTTTTAAAGATTATTTTAAAAAGGATACTAAACTATTTAGATTTCCCCAGATTTAGCCTCCATGTAATTTTTAAAGGTGAATGTTTTCCAATTAGAGGCAAGGTTTTTATGCAGATGGCTCTTATAGAATTACCTATGGAATTAGAGGTAAAAATAGGTGATGAAATCGAAGTTTTAGTTAGTAAAACATTGGTTAGAAAAACTATTACTCGGGTTTATGTAAAAGATAAAAAAATATATTGGGATAAGAACAGGCACCAAGTTGAAAACATAAAAGATGCAGAAACGCCGGAAAACTATGAACTGTAACTGGAAAATTTTGTAAGTGTTTTATTTATTCAATGCAGGGATATGTTGCATAAGTGTAGAAATTACAAAGGATAGGTTAACGCCACCTTGAGGGGGGAATTTATGAAGAAGCGCATTTTAATAGTTGATGATCAAAAAGGTGTCAGAAGGCTATTAGAAGAACTTTTTAAAAGGGAAGACTGGGAGGTTTACGTAGCATCTGACGGAAGGGAAGCAATAAATAAGGTTGATACAATTTTACCGGAAATTATATTAATGGACATGAAAATGCCCAACATGAATGGATTAGAAGCATCACAAAAAATATTAGAAAAACATCAGGACCTCTCTATATTGATGATGACGGCTTACGGGGAGATGGATGTAATAAAAAAGGCACTAGATGCCGGAGTAAAAAAGTGTATAACTAAGCCATTTGATATAATGGAATTAAAAGATATAGTATTTCGAGTGGCTAAGGAACAGATAGAAAACATTAATTAAAGAGGTGATTAATATGGCATTGGTTACAGTTGACGAGTTATTGTTTAAAGCGGACAAAGAGGGTTATGCTGTAGGAGCATTTAATGCGAATAATATGGAAATCGTGCAAGCTATAATGAAAGCAGCAGAACAGGAGAATTCTCCGGTGATTATGCAGGCTAGTCAGGGAGCGATAAAATATGCGGGACTGGAGTTTATTACGGGAATGGTAAAAATAGCAGCAGACTCAGTTAATGTTCCAGTAGCTCTGCATTTAGACCATGGAACTGATTTCGAGCAGGTTGTTAAATGTATTCGTAGTGGCTTTACATCGGTAATGTACGATGGTTCAAAGCTGCCTATTGAAGAAAACATTGCTAATACCAAAAGAGTACTAGATATTGCCAGGCCTATAGAGGTATCAGTCGAAGCAGAATTAGGTAAAATAGGAGGAACTGAAGACGATGTTATAGTTAGTGAAAAGGAGGCTATGTACACTGCTCCCGAGGAAGCAGAATATTTTGTTAAAGCAACCGGCATTAAGAGTCTTGCCATAGCTATAGGAACAGCCCACGGACAGTACAAAGGGGAACCTAAATTAGATTTTGATCGTTTGGCTTTAATAAAATCCCTGGTTAATATACCTATTGTTTTACATGGTTCTTCCGGAGTTCCTGACGATGCAGTAAAAAAAGCCATTAAACTAGGAGTTTGTAAAGTGAATATTGATACTAATATCCGGGAAGCGTTTGTACAGGAAGCACGACGCGTAATGGCGGCTAATCCAGATGAAATTGATCCTAGGAAAATATTGGGACCGGCAAGAGAAGCTGCGGTAAAGATAATACGTGAAAAGATACGGGTCTTTGGCAGCTCTGGCAAAGCATAATCTATCAGCTAAAGGTTAAATCAATTGCTTAAATATTAGGATATTTCGGTAATACAGCTGGCAATGCTTTTACATCCATAGCCTGCTGGCCGTTGGCAAAAATTAAATACCGGGTAGGCTCAGGAGTGAGATATAGACTCTTATTTTTGGTTCCATACATGATATATTTAAGGAGGTGATATTGTTTGCGCATATTTATAGATACTGCTAATATAGAGGAGATAAAGGAAATAAACAATATGGGATTCCTGGCTGGAGTAACTACGAATCCTACTCTTGTAGCACGTGAAAAAAGGGATTACCATGAAGTAATCAAAGAAATCTGTAATATAGTTGAAGGACCTATCAGTGCAGAAGTTATTGGCCTTACAGTTGAAGATATGCTTAGAGAAGGAAAAGAACTTGCCAGAATTCATCCCAATGTGGTCATAAAAATACCGCTTACTGAACAGGGTATAACCGCGATACATGCCCTTAAAAAAATAGGAATCTCCACTAATGCAACACTAGTATTTTCCGCAAATCAAGCTTTATTAGCTGCCAGAGCTGGCGCAAGCTTTGTCAGTCCATTTATTGGTCGAGTAGATGATGTTGGTAATGATGGGTTAATATTGTTAAATGATATTTTATCAATATTTAACCGGTACAATATTGATACCGAGGTTATTGCAGCAAGCATCAGACATCCTATGCATGTAATTGATTCAGCAAAGTTGGGTTCACACATTGCTACCATACCGTACAAAATAATAAAACAGATGGCAAAACATCCTCTTACCGATGCAGGGATTAAAAGATTTCTGGAAGATTGGGAAGTGGCCTTTTAGAGAATTGGAGGGTTTGATCTTGGAAAGAGAACTAGCACTTGAGTTTGCAAGGGTAACGGAAGCGGCTGCTCTTGCTGCTGCTTGTTGGGTTGGCAAAGGCGATAAAACTGCTGCTGATGATGCTGCGGTTACTGCTATGAGGATCATGTTTGATACTGTAGCAATAGATGGCACTGTAGTTATCGGAGAAGGAGAGATGGATGAAGCTCCCATGTTGTACATTGGAGAAAGAGTTGGTACCGGGGTTCCACCACAGGTTGATATAGCGGTGGATCCGCTGGAAGGGACTAATATTGTAGCTAAAGGTTTAACCGGGGCAATTGCAGTCTTAGCAATTGCTCCCCGG
>CAYZYO010000001.1:29798-44186 GCA_964482585.1 uncultured Syntrophomonadaceae bacterium
TCCAGATATGTATATGGATAAAATTGCTGTAGGACCTGAATGTCGAGGCAGAGTCCATTTGGATGCACCGGTAAAGGAAAACCTGCGGGAAGCAGCCAAAGCCTTAGGTAAGTTAATAAGTGAAGTGACTGTGGTAATATTGGATCGCTCCAGGCACCAGGGAATTATTGAGGAGGTCAGAAGCGCAGGTGCGAGAATAAAGTTGATTACTGATGGTGATGTTTCTCCTGGGGTTGCAGCTGCTTATCAGGATTCAGGAGTGGATATATTAATGGGAATAGGCGGGGCACCTGAAGGGGTTATTACCGCTGCAGCTTTAAAATGCCTGGGAGGAGATTTTCAGGCTCGTTTATATCCAGAAGGAGAAGAAGCCCAGGAGGAAATAAAGAGATGTCATGAGATGGGAATAACTAATGTCGAAAAAATATTTACTATGGACGAATTGGTCAAAACTAATGATGTTATTTTTGCGGCTACCGGGATAACTGATTCCTTTTTATTAAAGGGAGTAAGATATTACAAGAGACATGCCGTTACCCAAACTTTAGTTATGCGAAGCACATCTGGCACCATTAGGCATATTGAAGCCCGCCATCAATTAGACAAGAAACCATTGTTTAAAGATAACCGGATTATGTTAACACTTGATTAATGCTGTTACTTTGGGATTAGATTTCTCTAGAATTTATATTTTCAGGCTGCGGTTTTACTTCACCAGAAAGCTGCTCAATTGACGGGTTGTTTATAATTCATAAAAAGTTGAATAATAATTGAATTAAAGAAAACTATATTTTCAGATATATTTTTGCTATTAATAATCTGAATACACTGTTATTTTGATTATTATGTATATACTGCTAATGAAAAACTCTAAATAATCAGGAGGTATAAGAAATTTGAATATTTCTGAATTAGAAAACAAAACCATGTTGGAGCTTTATCAAATTGCCAGGAATCATAATCTTACAGGTTATTCAAAACTGCGAAAAAAAGAATTGGTTTTTGAAATAACCAAGGCAGTTACACATTCCGATGAACTGCTCCAAGCCCAGGGAGTATTAGAAATCATGCCGGATGGCTATGGTTTCTTACGGCCATTTGCCTACTTACCCAGTCAGGAAGACATTTACGTGTCACCGTCCCAGATAAGAAAGTTTGAACTGCGAACAGGTGACCGGGTTGGTGGCCAGGTCAGGTCACCAAAAGACAATGAACGTTTCTTTGCCCTCCTGAAAGTAGAGAGTGTAAATGGATTTCCACCTGAAGATTCGGTAAAAAGAATCCACTTTGATGCCCTTACCCCATTGTATCCTACTGAGAGAATAGTACTGGAAACCGAGCCCCAGGAATTATCTACCCGGATTATTGATTTAGTTTGTCCTATTGGGAAAGGACAGCGTGGCCTTATAGTAGCACCACCAAAAGCAGGGAAAACAGTTCTTTTGCAAAAAATTGTCCAGGGAATTACGGCTAATCACCCGGAAATGGATGTGATCATCCTATTGGTTGATGAAAGACCGGAGGAAGTCACGGATATGCAGCGTTCCACAAAAGCTGAAGTTGTGGCTTCAACTTTTGATGAACCCCCGGAAAATCACGTAAAAGTAACCGATATGGTTCTAGAGAGAGCCAAGCGGTTGGTGGAACATAAAAAAGATGTTGTAATACTAATGGACAGTGTTACCCGGCTGGCCCGGGCTCATAATCTAGTAGTACCCCCCAGCGGGAGGACTTTATCAGGTGGGGTTGATCCTGCTTCCTTAGATAAACCCAAACGATTTTTTGGGGCAGCGCGGAATATTGAAGAAGGAGGCAGTTTAACCATAATTGCTACTGCACTAATTGAAACCGGATCTAGAATGGACGAGGTAATCTTTGAAGAGTTTAAAGGTCGAGGCAACATGGAATTACAATTAGACCGGAAATTAGCAGAAAGACGTATATTCCCGGCAATAGATCTAAAGCGTTCAGGAACCAGAAAAGAAGAATTGCTGTTAAATGATGAAGAAATGCAGCTTGCATGGAATCTCCGGAAAACTTTTAGTGAATATAGTCAAGTTGAAACTATGCAAGTAATGAAAGACACCATGAAAAAAACGAGATCAAACAAAGATCTTATACGCGCGGCTCCGGTAGTTTTTGGAAAAAACGGGCATGCTAGGAATGCCTATTAAAAAATAAATATAGATAGGAAGGTATTTATAGCAGAAAATGAATAAATTTCTTTAATTATGTTAAGAATAAGGGTCAGTAGCAGGCCCTTATTTTTTTGTCTGCACAAAAAGAGGTGAAGAATAAATGATAAAAAAGTGGATAACCTTACTGGTGTTATGTACCTTTTTATTAGGATTACCTGCAGACCCGGCTGCAGCAGGACTAGAAGAAGGAGCATTCTATCCCTGTTGTACTGTTCATAATATCCTAACTGATGGGAAGATAATCAGTTATAAGATAAAAAAAGGAGATACCCTGTGGGATATATCCAAAAAAAATAACGTCGATCTAAAAACGATTATGGTTATTAATAGTCTGAATGAGAACAGCATTTTGAATGTAGGACAGACCTTGGAAATACCCTATAGCAGATCACGCATGCATATAGTCCGTAAGGGAGAAACTATGTGGAGCATTGCTTTAAGGTATAATACTTCAGTACAAAATATCCGAAAATCAAATCCCAATAAAATTCCTGCTAATTTAAGCATCGGGGATAAACTAATTATTCCTGATAGCACTTATACGGCTGCTGTATTTACGGAAGAGAGCTCCAGGGGAGGAATGTTATTAAGCAGCATGATATTTTCATGGCCTATTATTGGAATGATAACATCACACTATGGCTGGAGAAAGACTGGTTTTCACCATGGACTAGATATAGCAGCTGGTATAGGAGAATCCATAAAAGCTGCTGCCAGTGGGTATGTATCATTCGCAGGCTATAAACCAGTATATGGTAACACGGTTATTATTAATCACCCAGGTGGGAAACAAACCGTTTATGCTCATGCTCAAAAAATTTACGTTAAGAAAAATCAATATGTAACTAAAGGAGAAATTCTAGCCACAGTAGGAGTTACAGGGAATACAACCGGACCGCACCTTCATTTTGAGATCAGAGAAGGAAAACAAACCTATGATCCCCTTAAATATCTGAGGTAGAACGTAAAAACGAATGAGATATCAGCTGTAATCGAGATTTAAAAACATGTATTTAAAGCCCCATTAATTAAAAGGGGCTTTTTTTGTGTTTGAAATTGAGATAGTCTATTAGGTAATAACAAAATAACATTGAGGTTAATTATGTATATAACATTATATGCCAATGAAAAAGGAGAGCTTCTCGATTATCCGGGAAAAGGTATGCTGGGACAGACCGGGCAGAAATGGGTTATTCCTGAAGATAATGAAATGATACCTTTACCCAAAGGAGCATCACTAGTAACGGTTCCGGGTAAAATACCGGCAGCTATTAATTCCGCAGGCCGGTTGATTTGTCTGGAAAAGGGGCCTATAATAGGGCAAAAAGTATATGCGGTTGCGGCACTCCTTCCCCAGGGTTTTACTCGTACACTATTGCCAGCCTGTGTCAGTAAAAATCATCAGGAAATACCGCTTCTGGGGTATGCAGCGGTTGGGCTTAAGAATGGCAAGGTATATGTTGCAGCAGTAAAAACTGATGTCTATAAAAATTGGCATCCAGTAAATTATAATACCAGCACCTTACCGTCGAAAATAGAAAAGATGTTAAAGAAATATCCAAAAAACAGAATACTAAAACAATTGGCCCGGTGTTCCCTGGAGTACAATTGTTATACGGCTCAAAACATTTTTTATTGCCGATGGGAAGGGGGTATTCCCACCATGAAGGAATGTAATGCGGGATGTATTGCATGTATTTCCGAGAGCCATTATGAGGTGGATTCACCACAGAATCGTATAAACTTCAAGCCTGATATAAAAGAAATAACTGAATTAATGCTAAATCACCTGCTGAATGCTCGCCAGGCGATAATTAGTTTTGGGCAGGGTTGTGAAGGAGAACCCTCATTAAATGCAAAAGATCTTTCTCAGGCAATAGTAACAGTAAGGGAAACAACTGCAAAAGGTACTATAAACATGAACACCAATGCCGGTTATACTAAAGGGATTAAACTCATGTGTGATGCAGGATTAGATGCAATAAGAGTAACTATGTTTTCGTGTATTGAAGGCAAGTATAATTTTTATCACCGGCCAAAGGACTATAGATTAGATAATGTAAAAAGATCAATTGTTTATGCTAAAGAACAGGGCCTGCAGGTATCGATAAACCTCTTAACTCTTCCGGGATTTACTGACCGTGAGGAAGAGATTGAACATTTAATAGATTTTGTGATCTCGAATCAAATAGATATGATACAGTTAAGGAATTTAAATATAGATCCTGAGTATCTAAAACCGGTCTTGGAAGATAAAGCAAAAGCTGTTGGTATACCTCATTTTATTAACTTATTAAAGAAAGAACTGCCTGGAGTTATAATAGGTTCATATACTCATTCCAGGGACTAAAATATATGGAGGGGAAGAAGAAATTGAAAAAAAAAGGACCTTTTTTAGTTAAGGAATTAAAGGCTTTATCTCCAGGTACGCAAATCTGGGGTAAATACCTGGTTCTCAATAAAGTTCAAAGAAAAACCAGGGATGGACGGGAGATAATTGACTTAAAGCTGGGAGATTCATCTGGAACTATTGATAGCATAGTCTGGGATAATTGTTCGGTTACCGGAGACATTATTAACGGCAGTATAGTGGGGCTTTTAGGAGATATAATGGTTTATAACAATCGTCTACAGGTTACTGCTAAAAGAATAAAAATTCTTGAAGAAGATATTTCCCCTTATCTTAAAACCCCTCCCGCAGGAATGGATAGCCTGGTGAAAAAATTTGACCAGGTTATAGAACAGGTTATAGATCCTTATTTAAGCAAACTGCTGCAGAAAATATTTACTGAAGAGACTCGAGAAAGATTTTTCCGGGCACCTGCAGCGAAAATGATTCATCACAATTACTATGGGGGGCTCTTAGAACACACTCTTTCAGTTGCAGCTTTATGCAGTAAAGCTGCAGACGAATACCAGGAGATTAATAGAGACATTCTCTTAGCCGGAGCACTTTTACATGATATAGGGAAGATAGCTGAATATGAGATGCAAACAAGTCCTCAATATACAGTTAAGGGAAGATTAATAGGGCACATTGTAATCGGATCAGAGCTTATAAGCAATGCAATAGATAATATGAGAAAAGAAGGAATAAATTTTCCTGATGAACTGGATTGGATGTTAAGACACATGATCTTAAGTCATCATGGGCGGCTTGAATTTGGATCACCGGTAATACCTCTTTTCCCTGAGGCTTTTGTATTATATATGATGGATAACCTGGATGCTAAAATGTATGTATTTAAGGATAAATTAGAAGATAATGAAGGCAGTGAAGAGTTATTTACTAATTATGATCAGTTTTTTGAACAGATATTTTTTAAATATAGATATCAACCAACAAATGACTAAGACACCCAATAGCCAATATTAGATTACTGTAGTCAAGCAAAACAGGGGTGATAAATGTTTGCCTAAATATAAAAAACCCGTGGGGGTTTTTGTCTTAATCACAGGAATAATTGTTATTATTGCGCTTGGTAATCATTACCTTTCAGGTCCTTTTAATTATCGGCAATTTATTCAACAATTCAATATTGAGAACCGGTGTAGAATTCCAGTTTTAATTAGCTCCCGGGACGTAAACAATAATGGTGTTTATGATGCGTTAGATATTGTCAATGGAGCCAGACAGGAGGTAATCTCAGGTGTCGAGTACGACAGTTCATATTATTCGGGAGGATATCCCCCGGATGAAAAAGGAGCCTGTACTGATGTTGTCTGGAGAGCATTGGCGGCTGCTGGGTATAATTTAAAGGAAATGGTTGATGAAGATATTAAAGAGTATCCTGTTTTATATAATGCGGCTGGGATGAATCCAGATCCGAATATTGATTTTCGGCGAGTTAAAAATCTCCAGGTATTTTTTAAAAGGCACGCCGACCAATTAACTACTGAAGCAATACCGGGGGATATTGACAACTTGAAAAATTGGCAGGCAGGTGATATTGTGATATTTGGAGATCCCCTTGAACATATAGGGATTATTTCCGATAAGCGGCGGTGGGATGGTATTCCTCTAGTTATTCATAATTCTGGCCCTAAGGCTGCTGAAAATGATATTTTATTAAACTGGCCCACGAAAATTACTTATCATTTTCATTTTGAACCTTAACTAATAGATTTATTATTACTGTGGGAAATGTTCTGCTAGTTATGTATAGTACCAGCTAGGACTTATAAGTAAACAAATGTATAATAGAGGATATTGCAGGTTGTGTTTTACTGTATTTCTTGATATAATTTCTTTTGCAGTTTGTATAAATATAAGTAATGGTTATATTCTATATAGCATTATTATCCTGAAAAGAGGTGAGAAAGGTGAAAAAAGATATACATCCTAAATATCATCGCACTATAGCCAGGTGTGCCTGTGGTAATGAGTTTGAAGTGGGGTCAACCAAGGAGAATATAAAAGTTGAAATTTGCTCTAAGTGTCACCCTTTCTACACAGGAAGTAAAAATAGGTTTGTTGATACAACTGGAAGAGTTGAAAAGTTCAAAAAGAAGTATGGCTTGGACTAAAAGTGGCTAGCAGGGGCAGTTGTCTCTGCTATTTAATTGTAAGGACACGGAGTATATTGTATGCTACCCATGCCTTACTATTTTTTTATATAAATGTATGGTAGATTACTGGCAAAACCAAATTTTATAATTTAAGGTTGAATCACTCCATAACCCTAATTCTTACTGGGCATGATTACAAAAAAACCGGGTTTTATCCAAGGAGGTTATCCAAATGCTGAATAAGCTGGAGGTTCTAAAAAAAAGGTATGAGGAATTGACTGATCTGTTGAGCAAGCCAGACATTATATCTGACCAGAATAAATTTCAAAAATATGCTAAAGCCCACGCAGATTTAACTGATATAGTTAGTCTTTTTAATGAATATAAATATGTAGTTGAACAGAAAAAAGATGCCCAGGAAATGCTTAATGATGATGAACAGGATGAGGATTTTCAGCAGATGCTTAAAGAAGAGTTAGCAGTCCTGCACAATAAGGAAGCGGAGCTTAAGAAACAATTAAAGGTCATGCTGTTACCAAAAGACCCAAATGATGAAAAGAGTGTTATTATGGAAATTCGTGCCGGAACTGGTGGTGATGAAGCAGCCTTATTCGCGAGTGATCTGTTTCGAATGTATGCGCGATATGCTGAAGAACAGGGTTGGAAAATAGATATCATGGATTCTCATTATACAGGTATTGGGGGGTTAAAAGAAATAATCTTTGTAGTAGATGGCAAAGGGGTTTATAGTAAGCTTAAATATGAGTCGGGGGTTCACCGGGTTCAACGTATTCCCACTACCGAATCAGGTGGGAGAATACATACTTCAGCAGCGACGGTAGCGGTATTGCCGGAAGCCGAGGAGGTTGAAGTGGAGATCGATCCTGGTGATATTAGAGTAGATGTATATTGTTCTAGCGGCCCTGGTGGACAGTCAGTGAATACTACCCAGTCAGCGGTTAGAATTACCCATATCCCTACAGGGTTAGTAGTAACCTGCCAGGATGAAAAGTCCCAGCATAAGAATAAAGCTAAGGCTTTGCGGGTTTTAAGAGCCAGGTTAAAGGAAAATACCGAAGCCGAACAGAATGCTGAACTTGCTGGAGCTCGTAAAAGCCAGGTGGGGACCGGGGACCGGAGTGAACGCATACGAACCTATAACTTCCCCCAGGGAAGAGTTAGTGACCATAGAATAAATCTTACTATGCATAAATTAGATAGTATTCTTGATGGGCAGCTGAAAGAAATAATTGATGCATTGACATCCTATGATCAGGCTGAAAGAATGAAAAAGGTGGATTAAGTGCAGGGAAGTTGGAGGATAAAGGATTTACTGCAGTGGACGACCCGATATTTCTCTGAAAAAGCTATTATAGAGCCCCGGCTGGAAGCCGAGGTTCTGTTGGCTCATGTTTTGGGGAAATGCCGGGTTTATTTATATGCTAATTATCAGGCACCGGTAAATCAAAATGAACGCAAAAAATTCCGGGAATACATAAAAAGAAGAATAAATGGTGAGCCGGCAGCTTATATTACCGGGGACAAAGAGTTTATGTCACTTGAATTCAAAGTTAGTCCTGCGGTGCTTATACCTAGACCGGAAACAGAATTATTAGTCGAAAAAGCTTTAGACTTAGCAGGACAAAAAAATACCAAGAGGATTTGTGATGTTGGAACCGGGTCGGGAGCTATAGCAATAAGCCTAGCAGTTTATCTACCGGAGGCTGAGATATATGCCGTGGATTTATCAACAGCAGCACTTGCAGTTGCCCGGGAAAATGCCCAAAGACACGGGATTAACGTAGAATTTTTTGAGGGCGATCTAATGCTTCCTTTAATGGATCAAAAACCATTTGATATAATTGTGGCCAATTTACCGTATATTCCCGAGGATGAATACCGGCAGCTGGATCCAGGGATAAGAGATTATGAACCGAAACTGGCATTGGCAGTTAAAGGTGATGGACTTGATAAATACCGCACTCTAATACCGCAGTCATATCGTATGTTAAAACCTGGGGGGTATTTATTATTAGAAATTGCCTGTAACCAGGGAGAAAGAGCTTTGGAATTGGTAAAGAGCTTTACTGAATGCGAAGTTCTAAAAGATAACACAGGGCAAGATCGCTTATTAAAGGCCAGAAAGGAGAAATAGGTCTGAAAACTCAAATTCTAAGGGTAGATGCAGTAAAACCTGAAAAAAGAATAATTGATTTAGCTGCTGAATTACTCATAAATTCCGAACTGGTAGCATTTCCCACGGAAACCGTTTACGGGCTTGGAGCACAGGCGTTTAATACCAGGGCAGTTGAAAAGATTTTTATTGCCAAAACCAGACCATACCAAAAACCACTATTAGTTCACGTTAGCAACATAGAGCAGGTAAAGGAATTGGTCACCGAAATTCCACGCATGGCTGAGATATTAATGGAAAAATTTTGGCCTGGGCCATTGTCTATTATATTACCGGCAAAAGAAAGCATTCCTGTACTTGTAAGGGGAGGGAAAACAACTATTGGGCTGCGTATGCCGGATCATCCAGTGGCATTAGCTTTAATAAATAAAGCAGGACCCCTGGCTGCACCAAGTGCAAATATTTCGGGAAACCCGAGCCCGGTTACTGCTGAACAGGTTAAAATCGATCTTGAAGGTAGAATAGCAGCAATTATAGATGCAGGTTCAACTGGAATAGGTCTGGAATCAACTATAATTGAACTTTCTCAAGGGCAAAGAAAAATACTCAGAATTGGCGGTCTGTCAGTAGAAGAAATTGAAGAATTTTTAGGGGAAAAGGTAAACCTAAACACCCCGGAGAGAAGGCTTCAGTTTTCGCTGAATGCGTTCCTACGTAACCACCCGGTGACTTAAGTGCCCGCTATAGATACCAGAATGGGGGTTATTGTAGTAGAATCACGTTTGTTAAAGAAGGTTGAGAAATGCATCAAGAGTATATAACAATATTGTTGATAGCGATAGTATTGGGGTTAGATGCTTTTTCTCTTTCCCTGGGTATAGGCATGGGGAAGGTGAGCCGAAATTATATATTAAAATTTTCGAGTACAGTAGGTGTTTTTCATATAATTATGCCCCTATTAGGGTTAAATCTGGGCATAATTATAGGAAAAATTATTGGAATTTGGGCAGCATATCTAGGAGCAATAATTCTCTTTTATATTGCCATCGATTTTTTTATTACCGGATATAGAAAGACAAAACCCGATACATATAAATTTAGCGAAAGATCAAAAATATTTACAGATAATGGGTCATCTGTTGGCGAGGGTTGGGGAAATATACTGCTCTTGGGATTAACTGTTAGTATTGATGCCTTGACAGTAGGTTTTAGCCTGGGTACATTTAAAGTATCCATATTAATAACAGTAACCATTATTGGTTTAGCTGCTGCAATTATGACGCTTTTAGGATTTTATGGAGGTAGAATATTTACTAGAATAGTTGGCAATTATGCGCAGATGTTTGGGGGAATAACCCTTTTCCTACTAGCATCAAAAATGCTTTTTGATATAGTTCTAGGGGGAGATTAGTATTGAAAAGACTATTATTTGTGTGTTCAGGAAATACCTGCAGAAGCCCAATGGCAAGAGGAATATTACTAAAATATATATCTGAGAGCATGGAAGAGGGTTATTTTCAAGAATATGAAATTATCTCAGCGGGGTTATATACTGTCGATGGACTACCTGCTGCCAGCGAAGCATTAAAAGCGATGTCATTAGAGGGGATTGATATATCCAGTCATAGATCTCAACAGGTCAATAAAGACCTCATCTGGCAGGTTGATCTTGTACTTACTATGACCCGGGCACAATGCCGGGAGTCGTGGGAGAGGTTTCCCGAAAAAAAGGACAAGATATTTTCCATTGGAGAATTCATTGGTGATAAGAGCAAAGACATTAAAGATCCCTTTGGAAGAGGAGAAGAAGCTTATATAGAAAGTTGTCAAGAGCTAAAGGTAGTTCTCCACCAAGTTATGATGAGACTTTTGGGAGAAAAAAATTAATGCAAGTAGGAGTGAAAAAATGAAGATAGTAATTGGAAGTGACCATGCCGGGGTTGACCTGAAAAAAGAAATAGTTGATTATTTAAAAGAGGATGGGTATGAGATAATTGATTGTGGTACTTACACTTATGAATCGGTAGATTACCCAGATATTGCTGAAAAGGTCGCAATAGAGGTCTTAAATAACAAAATTTTTGGGGTTTTAATATGTGGCACAGGGATTGGTATATCTATGGCTGCAAATAAGATTCCAGGTATTAGAGCAGCTGTTTGTTCAAATATTTTTAATGCCCGACTTGCCAGGGAACATAATGATGCTAATATTCTAGCTATCGGTGCACGGGTGATCGGAAATGGTTTAGCCTTAGATATCCTTAAAAATTTTTTAAAAACAGATTTTTTGGCAGGTAGACACCTACAAAGAGTAGAAAAGATAAAAGCTATAGAAAAAAAATATCTGGAAAGGAGTTAATAATGTGGACTACATAGAGCAATATGTATTTCCCGTTGACCCAGAAGTGGCTGAAGCAATAAATAATGAGGAATTAAGACAAAACAACAAATTGGAATTAATAGCTTCTGAAAACTTTGTTTCCCGTGCAGTTATGGCTGCCCAGGGTTCAGTAATGACCAATAAATATGCCGAGGGTTATCCTGGCAAAAGGTATTATGGTGGATGTGAATATGTTGATGTTGTAGAAGAACTTGCCCGGGAGCGAGTGAAGAAGATATTTGGGGCAGAACATGCCAATGTACAACCCCATTCAGGAGCCCAGGCCAATACTGCGGTATATTTTGCGGCGGTGAAACCAGGAGAGACCATAATGGGAATGAACTTAAGTCATGGTGGTCATCTGACTCATGGCAGCCGGGTTAATATATCTGGTAAATATTTTAATTTTGTTGAATATGGAGTTAATCCAGATAGTGAGACTATAGACTATGATCAGGTCAGGGAAATAGCGCTCAAAGCTAAACCGGCTATGATTGTTGCTGGAGCAAGTGCTTATCCCCGGGTAATAGATTTTGCCAAATTCCGTGAAATAGCTGATCAAGTAGGGGCCTATTTGTTTGTTGATATGGCGCATATTGCTGGACTTATTGCTAGTGGACTGCATCCCAGTCCGGTTCCCTATGCGCATTTCGTGAGTTCTACTACTCACAAGACCATGCGGGGGCCCAGAGGAGGATTTATTCTTTGTAACCAGGAATGGGCAAGGAAAGTTGATAGTGCCGTATTTCCAGGAATTCAAGGAGGACCTCTTATGCATGTAATTGCTTCTAAGGCAGTTTGTTTTAAAGAAGCATTGTCCGATGAGTTTCAGCATTACCAGAAGAGAATAATTGAAAATGCGTCTACATTGGCATCAGGACTGGTAGAAAACGGGTTAAGACTGGTTTCTGGGGGAACCGATAACCATCTTATGCTGGTAGATGTTAGACCAAAAGGATTGACTGGAAAAGAGGCTGAAGCCATACTGGAATCGATCAACATTACAGTAAATAAAAATACCATACCTTTTGATCCTGAATCTCCTATGGTTACCAGTGGAATTAGACTCGGCACTCCAGCTATTACCAGCAGGGGGATGCAGAGTGATGATATGAAAGAGATAGGGCTGGCAATATCAATAGCACTAAACAATCCCGATAACAGGCAGAAACTAGAAGAAGCACGTAATCTTGTAAGTACATTGTGTACTAAATACCCTCTTTATAGAAGTATGAAAAATGAAGGATAATGAAAGAAACAGAAGACCGGAATGGGATGAATATTTCTTACAGGTTGCCGACCTGGTTGCGAGTAGATCTACTTGTCTGAGAAGACAGGTAGGAGCTGTGTTAGTTCGTAATGAAAGAATTATCGCTACTGGTTACAATGGGGCTCCTAGAGGGTTAAAGCATTGTCTGGAGACTGGTTGTCTACGTGCCCAAAAAGGGATTCCATCTGGAGAGAGATATGAACTATGCCGGGGGGTTCATGCGGAACAGAATGCTATAATTAATGCAGCTTATTATGGGGTATCCACTCAGGATTCAATACTTTATTGCACTAATCAGCCCTGCATTATTTGTGCTCGAATGATAATAAATGCAGGGGTAATAAAAGTTGTTCACCGTGGGGATTTTAATGATGATCTAGCACTAGAGTTTCTTAAAGAAGCAGGTATTAAATTAAGCTTTAAACCTGAGAAATCAAGTATAAAATAGCAAGAAGTAATTATTATATTAATGGAGAAATAATTATGAAGACAAAAACCTTATCCCTACCCAAGTTAAATCAACTTAATCCTACCCTGGAGTCTACTGCCTTGAAATTGATGGAAGAAGCAGGAGAATTAGCGCAAGCAATAGGTAAGTACCGGGGTTTAAGTGGAGAAAAAGTTCACATGGATAATGACACCGTTTTTGGTGAGATAGCCAGAGAATTACTTGATGTAGCCCAAACAGCAGTAACCATGATGTTTGTTATGGAAGATCAGTATGGCATTAATATTGAAAATCTTCTAAAAGACCACTGTACAAAATTGAAAAGCAAGGGTTATTTATGCCAATAAAGTAAAGTAATTCGACAAATAAACTCAATAAAATACCTATTTCACTAGAGGAATTTAATGTTGTGTTCTCGAATTTATTGTATTTATAACGCAAAATCTGTCGGAAGGAAATAGATATTAAATTATGCAAAAGCTATTCCTTGTCGCTTTCTTGGATTTACCAAGAAATTAATGTTATTTTGTCTCTAATTTGTAAAAATTTAAACAGGTTTTTAAAGGAATTTACAGTGTAATGACGAATGAAAAAGTGGGGGGTAATATCATATTTAAGCATAAAGGTGTGAAGCTATGGCTGAGAAAAAAACCCATTGGGCCAAATCGCTTAGTGAAGCGATTAATTTAGGTACTACAGTAGCTGCCTCGGTTGCAGTCGGGTACTTTGCTGGTAAATGGTTAGATGGAAGGTTTGATACAGAACCATGGTTAACCGTTTTAGGGTTTATGCTTGGTGTAGCTACAGGCATCAAGGTTATGTGGGAAAAAGCTGGGGGTGCTAAAAAAGCATCTTCATTTAAGTCTGATGTACAAAAAAACTCAGAGAAAGAAGACTGATTAAAGGGCTATCCAAAACCATATTAATATGGTTTTGGATATAAATCTGTGTTGATGTCGGCTATAAGGCTGATAAGAGCTATAAAAATATACTTTAGGAAGGGGGGAGAAAGAAAATGATATTTGGTATGTTGGATAGTCCCTATTTTCACCTTGGGCCGATTCCAGTTGATCATTTAATTGTTACCGAGTGGGTTATTATTGGGTTAATTGGTATTATTGCATTTTCGGCTACTAAGAATATGCAGATAGTTCCACGTGGTTTACAAAATGCTTTTGAAATGATTATAGTATGGACCTATGATTTTTTTACCCAGTTAATGGATAAAGAGCATGTGGCCAAAAAGTGGGCTCCCCTGCTCACGGCGTTTTTTCTATTTATTCTGTTAAGTAACTACAGTGGCCTCATCCCTGGAGCTGCCCGCATTGAAGGCTTCCAGCCTCCTACCAGTAACTGGAATGTTACAATGACATTAGCTTTAATAACCTTATTGGCAACTCATGTTGCAGGTTTTGCTGAACATAAGGGGCATTACCTGGGGCATTTTGT
>CAYZYO010000002.1:0-34548 GCA_964482585.1 uncultured Syntrophomonadaceae bacterium
CTGTTCCCAGAGCTGGCGGTAGAGCTTAACCTGGGGAGCGTAGTAATCGGTGAGTTCCCTTAAGTGTTCTTCATCTTCTATATAATCGGTTTTGTAATCGGCTATGACCCAGCCTGAAGGTTCCTGGAAAATAAGGTCAATTATACCGGTTACAAATGATTCCGGCTGATCTGAATTTTCATCTTTTGGCAAAAAACCTGCCAGGGGGACTTCACTCATCTTTAAGGAGCTGTTCATTACCCTTTTCCAGAATCTGGTTTCCTGGATTTCCTGCAGGAGGGATAAGATTTCCCCTGCTTCGGCAGGATCTCTTCCTTCCTGCTCTAATATCCGGGTTATAGTGGTTTCAGGGTTCACCGGCTCCTGCCGGACGCAGGTTTCCAGGAGGCGGTGGATAACATTGCCCCAGGATACCCCTTTGCCGCCAGCTGTTCGTCTGGGCTCTGAAACCATATTTTTAAATGAGGTAACCGGTTTAATGGTATAGCTGGGTATATGTTCAGCACTACCTGGAAAAGGGAATTTGTCCCGGTCCTGTCTGAGTTCATCTTCTGGTAAATCAATCTCTTTTAGAACTTTCAATGCAGGTATTTCATCCAGGTTAGTTCCATTTAAGAAGGTACATGCCGGTAAATTAGGAATCAACAGACTCCAGGGGTTTTTTCCCGGTTTTTGGGGATAGGTGCTTATTAACAGCAGGTTTTTGGCCCGGGTAGCGGCAACATATAACAGGCGCAGTTCTTCTGCTTCATTATATTCTTTCTCTGCTTCTTCATACTCCTCCCACTTTTGTGGACGAGCCAGGATTTCTGAACCATAGCTTCCTTTAGGCCGGGTAAGCTGCAGGTAGCCCCGGGGTACATCCGTTTTACGGTCAATATGAAACCTGATTCTGCCATTCACAATCTTTGCCGGATTAGCCAGGATCACTACCGGGGCTTCCAAACCTTTGGCTTTGTGCAGATTCATCAAACGCACTGCTTTCTCGTTTCCGCCATGAAGGCTGATTTCTTCTTCCACCCCCATATCCAGGAGTTTTTGCAGAAATTCTATTAAAGCTGCCAGTGAGTTTATACCTTCTTTTTCCAGCAGTTCAAGAAACTGTACCACAAAAGCAGCAGCAGCCTTATTGGACTGTTTCAGCATTGAAGCCGGTATTAAGCCATTGTCGATTATAACCTTTTCAACTGCGGTTCGGGGTGGGAGATTGTTAAACCATTTGCGATAACACCGCAAACGGTTGAAGGATTCCTCCAAGCGTGACTTTATCCCTGGCTGAAGTTCCTCCGGCACTGCTTTTTGAAAATGAAAAACTCCCCCGGCTTTTTTAAACTGGTACAGGTCATTGTCACTGATCCCGAAGTAAAAGCCTCTTAAAGCAGCCAGTAATTTTACCGGGTCGGTAGGATCCTGTAGGGCTTGCAGTATTAATAAAAGGTCTTTTAGTTCCTGTGAGGAAGATAAGCCCTGTCCCCCGGTAATAAGGTAGGGGATTCCTTTCTCCTCCAATGCAGCGGCGTAGGTATCCATATCTTCTTTATAGCGCAGCAGGATCATGAAATCATCTGGCCGAACGGGTCCGGTGTTTCCGGATTCAATTTCTTCCCGGGTGCGTGCTAGTTTTTTCCCCTTTTTAATGGCCCGGGCTATCCAGGCGGCAATAATACGGGCATCCTGTCTAACTATATCAGTTTTATTATGCCGGCCTTCGAGGCTTATTTGCAGAACCCGGACCCCTCCATCACAGCCTTTTTCATTCTCCCGGATCATTTCCAGTCCCTTAAAACCAGCCTGGCAGGTAGTAGTTTCCGGGGGGAAATGTTCTTGAAACAGGGGGTTAGCCCATTCTCCTATAGATTGCAGGGATCTAAAATTGCTGGTCAGATAGAGTATCCTGCCACCGGTAACTTCAAAACGCTGTTTTACCTCATAATATATGTCTATTTCTGCCCGGCGAAAACGGTAAATTGACTGTTTAGGATCTCCCACCACAAAAAGGCTGCCTTTCCTGGGAGTTATTTTTCTCCAGTCTTTTTCCTTGTTTTCTTTACCGGCCAGGTAGAACATTATCTGCGCCTGTATGGGATCAGTGTCCTGGAATTCATCGATCAGGATACACCGGTAGCGATCCTGAAAATACCGGCGCACTTCGGGGTTATCTCGTAAAAGCGCGGCGGTTTTCATCAACAGGTCCTGGAAGTTTACGACACCCAGGGTTTTTCTCCAGACTTCATAATAACCGGCACCTTCTAATAGGTAATCTAAACATATATCATAGCGGTAGTTCCACCACTCTTCTAAGGCCGGCTCTATGTAGTTTATCTTGAACCACTCAAAGCGGTCCCGCATATATTTGGCTGTATCCCTGTCTATCCAGCGGTTTAAGATGACTGAGCCTTTGCGGTTCATGATGGTAAACAACCGCAGGAGGTTGATATTTTTATTAAGATCGTGGATTCGCTGCCAGCGCAGAGCACTCCCCAGTATTCTCTGCAGATTATCCCAGCCTTTTTGAGGTTCCCGCTCGGGCATGGCCGATTGGGCAGAAGATAGGAGCTCGTATAATTCCAGACGGGCTGTTGTGAGTTCAGGAGGCGGACAGTTACCCTGGCGGGCAAATTCTACATCAGGATAGGTACATATGACATCAAACATTGATCTTAAATCAGCTAAGGTAATATCAACATCATGCAGCCTTTTGAGTTTTTCCGGTTCCAGGTTTAAGTGATGTACATAGTCATGCCAGGCCTGTTCTCTCATTGCTCTGTCTTCAGAATCATCTATTTCCCTGAAATCAGGAGCGATTCCCGCCTCAACCGGTCTTTCCCGCAGTAATAATCCGCAGAAGGAATGTATGGTGCCGATAAAACAGCGATTAATGTCTATTAAGGCCTCTTCCCATCTCTTTTTGGTCTCCGGCTCGGCTTTACTGGCAAGAGCCCTTTCCAGGGCAACCTGGAATCTCTCCTGCAGTTCGGCTGCAGCTTTACGGGTAAAGGTTACTGCAGCAATGTTCTCAATTTTGCAGTAACCCCTGCCTATGAGTACCAGCATACGCTGCACCAGGCTGCTGGTTTTGCCGGACCCGGCTCCAGCTTCCACCAGAAGGCAGGAGCTCAGTTTTTCAGTTATTGCCTGACGGGCTTCCTGATCTGCTATCACCTTATTCAAGTGAAATCAGCTCCTTTCTTTTCTCAAGCCCGGTTAAATTATCATCCTCAATTAAACCGGCTACTTTGCGGGTTGCCAGCTGGTAACCACAAACCTGCTGGTATTCACAGAAGGTACAGTCCCCGGTGCTGTCTGCAGCCAAAAACTGGCCTTCCGCCATCAGATCACAGAGCAGGGTGATAACCCGGAAGAGTTCATCGGGCTTTCTTCTTTTCCGGTAAAAACGCTGGCCCTCCCCTTTATCTGAAGGAAAATAGTAACCGGAAATGCTTACTACCGGGTTTTGTATTCCCTGCCTCTTTAATATCTGTTCTGCCGCCAGGGTATACAAGGCGTGCTGGATCTGCTTACCCTGTACCAGGTAGCCTTTTTCAGAATAGCCGTAGGTACTGCCGGTCTTGTAATCCCACACTGCATAGCAGTTATCCTGCAGGTGGTCTATGCGGTCAATTATACCTTTTATTTGCAGTTTATGACCCTTTGACAGGGCTATTGTCAAGGGCTCAGGACATCCCCCTACGGCCTGGTTTACTGCGTCCTGCCCCAATCCAAAAGAAGCCTCCAGGCATACCGGAATGTGTTGGTTTTCTTCTTCACATTTCAGGAAAATTCCACAGCATAACAGAATCTGCTCTACCTCATACCGGTAAACTGCTTCTGAAGGAGGAGTTATAATAGTCCGGTATTCCTTAATAAGGTTAAAAGCAATCTTCTCCATTAAATCCCGGTGAAACTTATAAGATACCTTCTCCCGGCTTAAGATTATATAGGACATGAATTCCTGGTATATTCGATGCAGCAGAGAACCCCGCTGCATGGGATCAAGCCATTGATGCTGGTCGGGAATGTTTTCTTCCGGAGGTTTTGCTCCCAGTACCTGGGACACGAAATATTTAAAAGGACATTTAGCCATCATTTCCAGCCGGCTGCAGGATACAGTTATCGTTTTATTAACCCGGGGATCTAATTCCCCGGGCAGCACCTTGATCTGGCCGTCATATCCGGTGATGACAGCCTCATACCGGGCTTGATAGGCCTTTATTCCTCTTTGTATCCCGGGGAAATATCTCCCTAATACTTCCTCCAGGTTCTTGGTCCGGCAGTGCAGGATTTGGGTCAGCCACCACTCGAGCTCATCCAGGCAAATTTTGCTTTCAGCCGGGCTGTATCCTACAGCCTGTCCTAATTCCTTTGCCAGATCAGTATAATCTAATCCAGGATCTTCCTTTTTAAGACGCAGTACCCGCAAAAGCATTGAGGAAGGATAATTTTTTCTTCCCTCAGTAGGATCATATGAGGAATAGCTTAAACAAGTCCTTCCTGGTCGTGAACTCAGGGCTGCCCCCATTAAGAGTTCCTTCCGCCGGGGTTTTTCTTCCTGCTTTTTTAGCAGATCCGATATTTCAACTCGTTCCTTATCCAGCAGTATAGGATCCTGCCCGGTTCGACCGGGGAAAGAGTGGCTGTCTAAACCAGCTATGAAGGTATAGTACCGGTTTGTATACATTAAACGTTCATAACCGAGCAGGTGCAGGGCACCCGGCCTGGAAACAGATGTTCCTACCCGCAAATTATTCAGGATATCGAGAAGCTTATTCCAGGCCTTTTCCAGGGTATAGGTCCTGTTGGCAAGAGATTTTATATCACTAAAAACGTTTTCTATGGTCTGCAGTGCCTGAGCATCTTCATCATTTCTTATTGCCGCCATAGTCCCTACTGCTTCCAAGAGAGCGCTAACCAGCTGGGAAAAGTTAATTTCTCCATTGTTGTCAGCCACCGGAAAATTGTTCATGAGTCTATGGAAATATTTATGGGCTTCTTTATAAACGGCCTGTTTATAAATGATAGTTTGCCGCCGGGGATTATCGGGAGATAGCTCAGCGGCTTCTTCCTGGTAACGGCAGGCTTCCTGCTGCAAACGGTTGTATTGCTCTCTTCCTTTACCAACTGCTGTCCGCCGCAGCAGGTTTAGAACCTCCTGGGGGTATAGTCTTATTTCCGTATTTTGGGAGGTTTTAATACACCCTTCAAGCAAAAGGGGCTTTAGGGCCTTAAGGGAATAGTCATCAAAAAACCAGTGTAAAAGCATGATAGCTGCTTTTCCAGGATTAGTTGTATTTAAAGGAAAGCCTTCGGCTGCCGTAATGCTAAATCCTAACTCCGCTGCTAGATGCCTGAAAACACTTATATATTCCGGGCTAAGATAGGCTACAACCACCTGATCAAAAGGAATGTCCCGACTGTAGATCCGTCGAATCACTTCCCGGGCTTCATTGTAAATACCATAAGCATGAAAAAGCTCCAGGCCGTGACCGGGAACGAAAGACAACAGATAGGGTGATTTAAACAGGCTTTCACTTTCTTCTCCAGCGGGAAGGTATTGACTGCTGCAGTCCTGCAGCTGCTTGGATTCGTATCCGCTGCCGGCTGGATTTAATCTGTTATACAACACCGGCGGCAGAATTTCTGCGGCTAAAGCTTCCACTATTCGTTTCTCCAGGGAATTTAAATCCCAGAATCCCGGAATGATAAACAGCCTGTTATCAAGGAAATTATGATTATCAGTGACCCAAGAAATAAAGTGCTTTAATAATGCCGCCTGGTCTATATAATTCCGGTTTTTTAGCATGGTTTGATACTGTTTTAGTATAAGCTTTAGATCATTACCTTTTTCTTTATTTACAAAGGCAGAGGTATCAAGATCAGTGTCATTTATGCCACCCTGCCGCAGTTCTGCAATAGATCTGGCTATCGCAGGAATAAGTCCCGGGGTTTCTCCTGCCTGGAAAAAGTAACCCAGCCGCTCTTCCTTTACTAGATTTAAGATAATTTCTTCAATTAGCAACAGTTCCTGGTGACCACTAATCGGGGTGAGCTTTTTTTTATACAGTGTATCTTCAAGCTGTTTATGGGCTAAACCGGCAAAGGTTTCCGTTTGCAGGTTCAGATAACCTCCGTCGGTCTGGACCAGGGCCTGGCACAGCTCCAGGCCATCGGTATAGGTCCGGGCAATAATAATTTTCTCCTCTAGCAGGTTTTTTTTGCATAGTTCAGATAGGGCCTTTAGCATAAGATTCATGGTTTTCCCTCCCCCTGGTAAGAACAGGTTATATGCCCTAGCAGCCTTGAACATTAAAATAAAAGACATAAGATACCGGTTAGACAGGAATTAACAATTGCAAACTGCATACAGGCAAATGATAAGGCTGCCCCCGTTGATTACCGGTGATTACTGCTGAGAATTTAGTAAGAAGTATATCTAATTAAGTCTATTATAACAACTTTTCTTCTTCCTATATTCGCTAATAAAATTCGTCTATGCGAAAATTACCTTCCAAAGGAGCCCTACTGGATTAGTTCCACAGATGATTTAAAGTATCCGGTGCTTGATCAGGATTTAGAGGTTGATGTGGCTATTATCGGCGGTGGTATAGTTGGCATTACCAGTGCCTATTTCTTAACCTCTGCCGGCTATAAGGTTGCAGTCATCGAGGCAGATAAGATTCTTCAGGGAACTACGGGACACACTTCTGCTAAAATAACCTCCCAGCATGGGCTTATTTATACCAAAATTAAGCAGCAGATGGGTGAAGAGCTGGCCCAACAATATGCCCAGGCTAATGAGTGTGCCATTGAGAAGATTTATAAAACCATTGAAGAAAACCAAATTCAATGTGATTTCAGCTGGCGACCCGCTTACGTGTTTACCCGGTCAGAACATTATATCAAACAGCTGGAAGATGAAACAAGTATCGCATCCAGTTTAGGCATTAAAGCCAGCTGCATTGAAGATATTTCTCTGCCCTTTCCAGTTAAATTGGCCATGCGTTTTGACGGGCAAGCACAGTTTCATCCCTTAAAATATCTAAAAGCTCTGGCCCAGAAAATTAACGATGCTAGGGGCATGATATTCGAGCACAGTGAAGCGGTCGACATTGCAGAAAAAACCTGGGATTGCCCCTGCCATGGTTCTAGATTTTCTTATAAAGATGAAGTTATAGAGGGACCGGCTATTAACAACCTCCATCATGCTGAAGAAGAAGCTAATATTGTAGAAGCAAAAGTGTTTAAATAAAAACTGGATTTGTAACAACAAAAATAAACAGCTTGAAAACAGTCAGTACTCTGTGGGGACTTGTTTTGCCAGAATATAATAAGATGGAAGTGACCATCTGTAGTATTCCCGGTACATGATTATGACACGGTTAACAGGAAAGAGTACCGTCAATTAAGATTCTGCTACCTGGATTTAGGATTTCTATTACTCCTTAATGGCAGGCGGTTTTTATAATGCCGGATCCCCCATACCGAAAAAACACATACACCCAGGATAATTACAATAGTCGTGCTTATATTCTGGGTCTTTATAAGGTAATCCCCCAGCAACACATATAACAAAGCCCACGGGAGCTTGCCCAGGGCTGAGGATAGGGTAAAAATTCTAAAGGAAACCCCACTCAGCCCAGAGCCTATATTTATTATAGGGGTAGGTACTACAGGAAAAATACGGGAGATTAAAAGTACTCTAAAAATATGCTTTTCATCAATATTCCTCAGATCATACTGGTATTTGCTATTGATCTTGCTGATAAAAAATTTACTCCCGGGCTTTGATATCCCGTATAAGAAAACTGCTCCTATTAAAGCTCCACTCCAGGCCAAGAAAAAACCTAATGCCGGCTCATAGATCATTCCGGCTGCACCTGCCAGTATTATATACGGTATTACCGGAACCACAGCCTGGATAAAAAATAATAAAAAGGCAATGACTGGACCGTATAACCCAAAACTTTGAATATATGAGACCGTTGATTGTATACTGGTAAAGTCTATGTTTAATCCACTCCTCCATCTACAACAAACCTATCTGCCAACCATCTAATAGTTATATCTTCCCTTTCTACGGTTTTGTTAGTAAACCGGTGAGCGGCCTTTTCTACGAGATAAATACTTGAATTCTGCGTATAATTCTTTATTTCTTCAGCATTTGAATAATCGACAACTTCATCTTCAAGCCCATGGATAACTAATACCGGTCTATTTCCCAGGGCTGAAAGGTATTTAATCATATTATGTTCATCAAAGTCTCTGATAATATCCGGTTTTATTGTGTACTCTCCAACTTCATCAATTAGGTTTATTGTTTTCCCTTTTAGCAGCTGCTCATAATCTTCATCTAACATCCTGGCAAAGGTTTCCTGCATTTTTACTGGAGTAGACCAAAAAATATATCCGGCAATACGCTTATCAGCAGCACCTCCGGCAAGAACTGTACTCCCTCCGAAGCTCCTGCCAAGCAGTATAATCGGTTTATTATATTTTTTATACATATAATCAATTACCTGGCAAAGATCTTTCGCCTGGCCGGAAAGGGTAATATCATCAAAAGAGCCATCACTTTCACCACTGCCGGAAAAATCAAAAGCAGCTACACCAAATCCCAGTTGATTAAGGCGACCGGCAAAAGAATATATTTTACCACTATTTTCTTTGGTACCCCTGAAACCATGACAGACAATCAAGATATATTTATAAGCATCCTGGGGTCTAAAATAGTAGGTTTTAAGCTTTTGCTTATCCGGTTTAATAATGTCTATAATTTCCACTGGAGCCTCCTTATATCTACATAGGTTTTTTAGGCTTTCTTTTCTCATCTGATTCGTTGCGAACCCGGTTGCTGCATAAATCGCAAATAAAAGTAGGTGCTTTATCCTGTTTTTCTTTGATCTTTTTGTAGTCCTGATGGTCTTCAGTTACATCATAGGTTTTCCCACACAAAAGACACCTTGCTGAAATATATTTCAATTTTAACCCTCCCATTATTTTGTATCATAAAATATACTAAGAAACTTTCTTAAACTCTCCCATAAAAACTATGGTTTTTCCTGTCTATTCCGGATTCTTTTCTTCATCAGCTTCTGTTTCTTCCGGCAAAATTGTGATATAAAGGACTCTCTGGTAATTATAACAACCAACAGTATTGCCATTTTCATCATAAAGGTAATTTAAAGATGAACCTCCCACGTATACCCTTCCGTCCTCTTGTTCAATACCCAGAGTCTTAATATAGCCTGTTAAGCTTTGGCCATCAGTGAATATTATTTCTACTTGTATTAGTTTTTCTTCACCGGCATCTGAAGATTTAAGCATCTGCTGCAGATTAATATTGCAGCCGCTCACACCTAACACAAGTAGAATAAGGAAGCACGCAATAAACAGCTTTTTTTTCATAATCGCCTCCCCCTTCTGTTAATAGATTTACTCCCGGGCAAATAATTATTGCGTCTTTCCTTGGCGATTCGCTTCTGGTAGCTCCATTTCTTAAGTTTATTATCTGCCAGATCATGTATGCTTCCTGGAGTATACCTGTCAGATTTATCTTTATCTCCTGCCTCTTTTCCAGTCAGGATCTCCAGGGCCTCATTTATATGTTCAATTGCCCATATGTTAAACTTTCGGTTTCTTACAGCATTTATAACATCTTCATCCAGCATAAGATTGGATACATTATGTTTGGGAATAATAACTCCTTGTTTTCCATCTAAACCTTTATAGGTGCATACCTTATAAAACCCTTCAATTTTTTGATTAACTCCACCTATAGGCTGGATCTCCCCATTTTGGTTAACGGAACCGGTCATAGCTATTCCCTGGAAAATAGGAACTTCTGCCAGACTTGAGATTAGAGCACATAACTCGGCAGCTGAAGCACTGTCACCTTCGATTCCCTGGTAACTCTGTTCAAATGTAAGACTGGCCGATATAGATAAGGGTTTATCCTGGGCATATTGCGCCCCCAGATACCCATTCAGAGTTAACACCCCCTTGCTGTGGATATTACCACTCAGGCGAACTTCTCGTTCAATATTCACTATACCTTTTTCACCCACAAACGTTTTCGCGGTTATCCTCACTGGTTTGCCAAAAGCATGCTCTCCTACCTGGTAAACTGCTAAACCATTTATTTCGCCAACCTTCTGATCGGCAACATTTATCATTAAAGTTTCATCTTTAATTAGCTCTTGAATTCTTTCTTCCAGCATAGCTGAACGGTTAAATTTCTCTCTTATAGCCTTTTGTACATGTTCCGCTCCTATTATATCAACCTTATCATAGTTAGCCCATTCATTAGCTTCATAAATAATTTCTGCCAGGTTATTAAACTGGGTAGTCATTTTATTCTGGTCTTCAGCCATACGACTTCCATAATCAACAACTGCTGCAACACCTTCCGGACTAAAATGCTTGAGTTTTTCATTTTCGCAAACACAGCTTACAAACCGGGCATATTCATTGATATGTTTTCTGGTTCTATCCATCTGTACATCAAAATCGGCTCTAATTTTAAACAGCTTCCGGAATTCTTCATCATAAGTATAAAGAAGATGATAATATAAGGCTTCTCCTATTATGACAACCTTTAATTCAACCGGTATTGGTTCAGGTTCTAGGGTTTCCATATTAGTTAAACCAAACAGATGGCTTAAATTTTCTATTTTCATTTCCTGGTTTTTAAGCACCTTTTTTAGGGTTTCCCAAATATACGGGTTTTTTATAATATCATTAAAATGCAGTACTAAATATCCACCATTAGCCCGGTGAATTGAACCTGCTCTAATTTTAGAAAAATCTGTGGCTAATACCCCGAATTCTCCTTCGTATTCATACTGTCCGAATAAATTCGGATAGGTCGGATCATTTTCAAAAATTATAGGTGCATGTTCTAGTTCTGAATTATCAACAATTAAATTTACTTTGTAGCGGTTGGCAAAGGTTCTTTTATTAAAACTGCGGAAAAAGTTAAATGCTAGTTTTTCTTCATCTGGTTTAACTAATATATCTAGATTAGTAAGCAGGTCTGCTTGCATTTTTTCCAGATAGCTGACAATTTCCTTGAATTGGCGGTATTTATCAAAGAGAAAACCAAAATAGGGAACACTTACTGCTCTTGCGGTTTCTTTCTCCAGGTCTTTAATCCTTATTTTGATGAATTTTTCCAGGTGTTTATACTGCCTGAAGGCTTCATTGGATTTTTCCTGTATAATGGCACTCTTTTTCATTAATTCAGAACGTTCTGCTTCAGGCAGAGCAAGATATTCTTCCTGGCTAAGCACCTCTCCGTCTTTTAAGGGAACAGTAGTAATGCCACTCTGGTTTTTGGTCAGAGTAAAACCATAGGAATGAGCTAATTCGTCAAGCTGAACATACATTTCATTAGTTTCTTTGACAAAGCTGTTTAGGATCTCATTTTTTTTGGACTCAAAGTCTTCGCTCTCAAGTCCTTTTATACTTTGTTTTACAGCTCGATCCACCTGAACTGAAATATCTTTTTCAAATTCTTTACCCATTCCTGCAGGCAGCTTTATTGCCTTGGGAATCTCTGGTTTACTGAAATTATAAACATAGCACCAGTCTGAAGGAACCGGCCTTTTCTTAGCCTTTTCCTCCAGCATGCTTTTAGCTAGACTTGTTTTACCGGTTCCAAAAGGCCCTGCTAGATATATATTATAATTGTTATGATTAATATCAAGCCCAAAGTCTACAGATCTAACTGCCCTGTCCTGGCCAATTATTCCTGTTAGGGGTTTTATATCCGCTGTGCTGGTAAATTTAAAAATGCTTGGTTTACATTTCTTACAAAGATACCTGGTATTTATTCTGTAGTTTTTGTTCATAAATAACACCCCATCCCCAATAATCTTAAGTAAAGTGAGGAGTTAGTAGTAAGGATTTGTTAATCATTACTTGTATTGTTATCAAGATAACCTTATGCCTTACTCCATACATTTACCCTTTTCTTTTAAGAAATACTATGCTTAAACCATAATAAATAGGAGTTTTGCACAACTCAATAATCCAACAGTGAACATCAGCTTTATAGCTTGACAGCTTTAACCCAACTGAAATCTGCGATATAGGTGTCTTGCCAGCCAGAGAGTATGTGTTCTCAATTTTAATAAAGGTCGCCTTGATATATTAAAAACTAAAACTCATACCTGTTTCTCCTTTAATCACCTTTTCACCTAAGGCATTATACAGCCTGGCTGCAGCATAGAATCCTGTACAATGAGATACAATACACCTTTGAATATTATGTGATTCAAGAGCAGAAATAGTCTTTTGTATTCTTTCCTCTGAAGCCTTAACTAAATGGGTTCCTCCTATAAATGCTAAGACATCTGACCTCCCTATTTTCTTAATACTGTAGTTTATAGTATTTATTATACCTGAATGGGCACACCCGCTTATAATTATTAAACCATCCGGATGATTGATCACTAATGCCATATCATCTGGTATTTTATCCTCTTCAAAACTTCCATTAACTTCAACCAGGAATTTTCCTCCTACATCTTCATATTCTGTTATTCTAGGTATTTCACCGGTTGTAAATACACCGGGAAATATTTCATAAAACCCATCAGTAAAAATAATTTCACTACCGGTACCAACTATATCCTGCTTTGAAAACACGCATCCTATATCCCGAAACTGGTTATTTCCCGCAGGCACAAACCGTTTAGCAAAAATATTAGAGTGGGCATAGATTTTATTCTTACCATACTCTTGCAAAAAGGGCACAACTGCACCTGTATGGTCAAAATGTCCATGACTGATTACTACAGAATCAATATCATCGAGCCTTATTCCCAAGATTTCACTATTCTTAAATACTGCATCTGAACTGCCAGCATCAAATAATATTTTTTTATTATCTACTTCAACTAGAGCTGAAAAACCGTATTCTCCCACCAGTGGTGCAACCGGGGTTGTGTTTTCTACAAGAATGGTAATCTTTATCCTCATTGTTAATGCCTCCATTTATATAGTCCTAAATAAATATTTATATATTTAACTGTTCATTTCCTCTATTTTTAGCTCTTATCTACACTAAAAAGCGCCCTTATTCATTTACTAATAATAGATCTTTATTTATATTATAGGTTTTTAATCCTGCTTTGCACCATAGTAAAATACCGTTTTCACTCCTAAAAGTAATATTTAAATGAGGTTTGCCTAATTCAGGATGACAGTCAAGCCAGAGTCTGAATTCTCCTGTACGGATGCAGGAGTTCTAATGATAAAATAACTAT
This sequence comes from uncultured Syntrophomonadaceae bacterium, assembly GCA_964482585.1. Taxonomy (GTDB): domain Bacteria; phylum Bacillota; class Syntrophomonadia; order Syntrophomonadales; family Syntrophomonadaceae; genus CAYZYO01. Next base: position 13,266 of record CAYZYO010000002.1, read on the forward strand.
TATGAAAATCCTCATTTGTAAATTATATAAATTCATTAAATAATTTGTTAAATTAGGGGAGACTTCAGTCTCTCGATTTATACTATTTTTACCAACCGGAGTCTAACCTCTCCTCTAAAAATACGTTAATACGTCAAATATTAATACTATAGATAATAAACTAATCCCACCAATTATATTCATTATCATCGTTTTCATCAATACCTTGATATCTCAACCACCATTTGATTCCCGGGAGATGTTCCCAGCAAACTTCTTCTGGTTCAGTCCCTTTAATAAAAGCCATATCCATAGTCCGCGGACAGGACTCACAGGCTATCATCCCTGTATCAAGGCAGATATTGATAATATTGATATCCCCTGGACGCTTAAATTCTTCCACCGGCAGCTTTACCGATGCATTCCTCAAGAAATTTGCCCAGATAGGTCCTGCTACTACTGATCCAGGAAGGTTTACATTTTTTTCTTTATCATAACCTACCCATACTGCACAACATAATCTGGGGGTATATCCTACAAACCAGGCATCTTTATACTCATCGGTGGTTCCTGTTTTACCAGCTGCCGGCCTTCCAACAATACTTTTCAGACCTTCGCCGGTACCCCCCGGTTCCAGAACCCCTTTTAGCATGTCAGTAATTATATAAGCATTATTGGCACCAATCACCCTTTTGGATATTGTTTCATTCTGTTCTAAGACATTACCCTGGCTATCTACTACCTTTAATATAAATACCGGTTTACAGTAAATTCCCTGGTTGGCAAATACTGCATAGGCCGCTGCCAAATTCACCGGGGTTACTTCATTGGCACCTAATGGCAAAGATAATACCGGCTTAATTCCTGAAAACCCGAAGTTTTCAGCATGAATAGCTGTATTTGTGGGTCCGAGCATATCATTTAAACGTACCGCGACAACATTGTCTGACTTTGTTACCGCCTCTTTTAAAGTAAATTTCCTCCAATGATACGGTTCAGGCCCATAATCTGTCGGCGAGTATATATCACCATTTGGCAGTTTAAACTCCACTTCTTCACACATAATCATGTCTGCAGCCGTATAATTCCAATCTATGGCCAATGAATACATAAAAGGCTTAAAGGTAGACCCTGGCTGCCGCTGAGCAAAAACCCGGTTATAATTTGAAGCAGCATAGTCTCTTCCCCCTATAAGGGCTCTAATCTCTCCATTTCTTACATCTAATGCCACCAATGCAGCCTGCAAATCTTTTTCCTGTCCCTGCATAGTATTTATATAAGCTGTATTCGCAGCCTTTTGCATATCTAGATCCAGAGTAGTAAAAATCTGCAGGCCTCCCTGGACAACCATACGTTCCCCATATGTTTGACTAAGCTGTTCCTTAACCATGGCTATAAAATATGGGGCATCTCCTTCCATGTATTTAACCTGCCGGAAATCAAGTTCAACTTCCAGTGCTTCCTGCATCTGATTTTGGCTTATCATCTCTTCTTCAACCATTCTCTGTAAGACTACTGCCTGTCTTTTTAGTGCTTCATCTGGATTCACATAAGGATCATAGTGGCTGGGCCAATTAGTTAAACCTGCCAAAAGACTTGCTTCAGATAGATTTAAATCTTTTGCATTCTTCCCAAAAAAAGTCCGGGCAGCCATCTCCACTCCATAGGCTCCATGCCCAAAATAAATAGTATTGCAATACATGGCAAGTATTTCATCTTTACTGTAACTGCGTTCCAATTGAAAAGCATAAAACAGTTCCTTGATTTTTCTGGCTACGGTCTTTTCATTGGTTAAAAACAGATTCTTAGCTGTTTGTTGGGTTATGGTACTGCCCCCAGCTGCGATTCGTCCTTCTTTAATGTTTATCCAAAATGCTCTTAATATACCGGTAATATCTATACCATAATGCTTATAGAAGTTCTTATCCTCAACCGCAATTATTGCCCGGGTAAAGTCATCAGGTATCTCTTCTAACGCAATGCTAATACTATTCTGCTCTGATAAACCCCTAATGGGTTTACCACTTATATCATACACTGTAGAAGGTTCGGGCATTTCTATATCAGGCAGGCTCCAGGTGAAAGCACAGCTACAGAAAAACAATAGTGCCGCTGAAAGCCATAAAATATAGTTTTTTTTCATAGACCCCCTCCTTTTTCCTAAATTACCCACTGCTGAGGGTCTTTATCCACCTTTTTCTTAATTTAACCCCTCCATGCCCTGAGGGCACAACCCCTTATGAAAACAAAGAGATGATTAACCACAGATAAACACAGATTTCGCACAGATTCACGCAGATTTTTTGGTTTTGTTGTGATAGGTATCTGGAACAATTATAATATTTTACCTTAACTATGCAGTTAATCCCTAATTCTTATACTGTACCGTATCTTATACTGTACGTAGAGGCGACTTCAGTCGCCGGCTAGGTGGAATTCAGGATGAAAGGGCGGCGACTGAAGTCGCCTCTACGGTTCTATCCGGTCGCTGCGGTTTCCCCCAAACCAGTGCGCAGCCAAATTATCTAAGTAAGGTGGTTGTACTAAGCATTTGTTTTTTTACTAGATAGCTAAAAATAAATAGGGTTTAAAAATATATGCCCCTTATAAGGCTGGTATTACCTTATAAGGGGCATATGATTGTTTAATATTACTAAGAATATTTAATAACCAGATAGGAAATAAACCCGGCTGTATCAAGCAGCTGATCCTGGGCTCTTAAAATACCTTTATATAAATCCTGTAATTTAATTATTCTAACCGGATCTTCCTTATTATGCAGCAGACGAGCAAAACCGTTTATATAAAGATTATCCTGGGTTTTTTTTAGTTTTCTTATTTTCTCACAGCATTTTAATATTTCTCTCCGGTTAAGTTCAACTCTATTAATAAGCCTTAACGCCTTTTTCTGCAGGAGTAATGTCTTATATAAGATTTTAACCATCACTCTTATTCTATCATCTATCTGATCTTTATAAAGAGTAAGGCTTTCAAAAATACCATTAATATTGTTAAGACTATTTGAGGGTTTTTCTCCCAGTTTAAAAATATCTTCCCTATCAAATGGTAGTATATACCTGGTATTTATTGTTTTAACTAATACTTTTAGATTCTGCTCGGCTTCATGCCCGCTGGCAGTTACTTTGGCTAGTTTTAATTCACGATTAAGGGAATCAATGCTATAATTTACTAATAGATTTCCGCCTCTGACTGCTATTTGGGCACTTTTCCCAATTAGCCCAAATAAATCTTCCTCCGGCCTTCCCAGTAATTGCAAATCCATCCCCCTCATACGATATTTTATAAGGCTCTTAGATAATCCGGTCGTAAATACTCCCTATCGTTTTTGCGAATAATTTCATCGATTAACTGAATCATTTTTTCTTTATCTTCAGGTAATCTTCCTTTTATCGGCAGATAATTGGAAGCATGATTGCTCCTAAATTCTGTCCCTTTTACATCAAGGTTCTTTATAATAATCCGCAGCTCGTCCAGGATTTCAAACGGGCCTGGAAGCTCAAATTCTTCCTTTTCCATTCTCCGGTATAACACTGTCCCCGGTACCAGCATGAGAGTCAAAGCTGCTAGATAATCCGGGTTTATTTCATTACATATTTTTGCCGTGTTTTTAGCATGTTCTACCGCTTTTGGAGTCCGTCCAGCTAAACCTAGAATTATAGTTACTGATAAAGTGATTCCGGCATTACGAATCATCTTACCTGCTTCCACCATATCATTATAGGTTACACCCTTTTTTATCTCTTTTAATAAGTGAGAATCGCCGGTTTCAACACCAAGATAAGCAATGGTTAAACCTGCAGCTTTTAATGATGTTAGTTCCGAAACGCTTTTATTTAAAATACTATCCGGGCTGGCATAAATCCCTACATGATGTAAACCTGGAAATACTTCATATAGATTGTTTAATATTTCAATTAAATCCACAGTATCCATTGCTAGAGCATCCCCATCAGCCAAAAATACTTTCCCCAGGTCTCCATAATAGTCCCGTGCCATTTTAATGTCCTGCTTAATTTCCTTAATTGACCTTATCCGGTATTTTTTATCCTTGTACATACCACAAAATGTACATCTATTATGACTACAGCCTACTGTACACTGTAGTATACAGCTCCTGGCTTCACTTGGGGGCCTGTAAATACTACCTTCATATCTCATATTTTACCTCCTAAAATTCAAGGATATTTTTATAACTTTTTACATTTAGTCTATTATAATCTAGCCATAAATAACAGTGATATTGAGAAAAATAATTGCGAAGTGTGAGCAGAATTTAAGGGGGTTTTTTTCTTGGGTAGGAAAAAGGGACTAATGTCTGAACAGCTAAAATATGAAATTGCACGCGAACTAGGTGTAGATCAAACTGTATCTACACAGGGTTGGGGGGCTGTGAGCTCAAGAAACTGTGGTAACATGGTAGCTAAAGCGATTGAAATAGCTCAAAGAAATATTCCTTACCAGAACAACCAAAACTTAAAATAACTCACACTTTTATCGGGGGTAAAAATTACCCCCGATATCATAATTATCTATTTTATTAATCCCCAGCCTCATTTTTATACTTTAGTATCCGGTTTTCCCAGGTTCGAATTGTAACTTCATCTTTGTCCATAGATATTAAATACTGCGGCAATAAAGGTGTCTTTCCATATCCATCAGGTGCATTTACTATATAAGTAGGTATTGCTAAGCCGGATGTATATCCACGAAGTTTTTCCATAATGCCAATCCCGGTTTCAATTTTAGTAATAAAATGGGAAGTTCCCCTTACCTGTTTAGCATGGAAGATATAATATGGTCTCACTCTAATTTTTAATAGTTCATGATTAAGCTTTTTCATAACATTGGCATCATCGTTAACCGCTTTTAATAAAACCGCTTGATTTCCAAGTAATACCCCGGCCTTCACCAGCATATCACATGCTTTTTTAGCTTCCGGAGTCACTTCCATAGGACTATTAAACTGGGTATTCATATATACCGGTTCATGGTTCTCAAGTACCTGACACAATTCAGGGGTAATCCTCTGGGGTAGAGTTACTAGGGTTCTGGTCCCCAACCTTTTTAGCTCAACATGATCCATATTATCGAGTTCAGTCAAAAGCCAGTCAATAGTTTCGTTACTCAACATCAGAGCATCCCCACCGGTTATTAAAACGTCCCTGATTTCCTTATTGTTGTTGATATACTGAAGCGCTTCTTTAAGCTCCTTCCTGGTTGCATGTTCATCGTTTTCACCTATATTTCTGCGCCGCTGGCAGTGCCTGCAGTACATCGCACACTGGTTAGTAACATTAATAATTAGCCTATCTGGATAACGCCTGGTTATCCTTGGAGCCGGACATGTTTTCCCTTCCCCCATGGGATCAATTTCCCCTTTATCATCAAGCAGCTCCCTGATATCAGGAACCGATTGTTTGAATATAGGAGATTCTTTATAGTTTTCAAAATCCATTAAACTCAAATAGTATGGGGATATAGCCCATCTAAATTTTTCCGATATTCTCTCAATATCTTCTTTTTCATTTTTATTCAAGGATATAAAGCGGGAAAGGTTGGATATATCACTAATCCTGTTTCTCATCTGCCATGCCCAGTTGTCCCAGTCTTTCTGAGAAGCATTGAAATATTTAAGTATTTTTTCTCTATTCTCCCGGGTTCTTTTTATCTCTGTAAACCCGGTTTCAATTAAGTCTTTAATATCCAGATACTCTTGAATATTGCTCTTTAACTGCTCTGCTCGTTTTAACGCAATTTCCCTCTCACTATTGCTTGCGCTCATAAAAAACCCCCCTCATTTTCTTTTATCAAAAAACTAAAAATCAGGAGGCTGTCCCCTTATTATAAATTTTATATATATAAACACCCTCCCTTGTAAACGCTTACGAAGTTAGCTGACGGGTTAGGGCCTAAAGGTAGCCCTTCAGATTAATTATCTGATTAACCCCAAAAATTGGTTCCTCCGTTCTGAAATACAGATTAAGCGAAACGCACCTTAAGGTATTTTTTATTTTACCCCATTCGTTTTCTTATTTCAAACTTCTTGATTTATTTTTATACTTAATAATGTGGTTACATGACCAAAATATAATCAATAAAATAACAATAGCGGCTGCTGTTATCTTGTAAAGGCCTGCTCCAATAAATACCCCTAATATAGCTGTGACCCACAAACTAGCTGCAATAGACAATTCCTGGGCTTTGTTTTCTTCAGAAATCCAAATTAACCCGGTACCTATAAAACCTAAAGCCGAAACTACTTGTGCGGTTAGTCTTCCTGGATCACTGAGCCAGGGAAAAGAAACAACCTTAAAATATTCAATTGATACTATGGTTATTAATGCTGCTCCGGTACAAATAAGCGCAAAAGTTCTAGCTGTAGGTGATTTATTGCTTACTTTACCAATTAAAATGCCAATTACAGCAGCACTAATAAGCTGGATCATATATAATTTCATTTTTTACCTGGCTTGATAATTAGGTGCTTCTTTGGTAATAAAGACATCATGGGGATGACTTTCTGTCAATCCAGCATTGGTTATTCTAATAAATTTACTGCGGGTTTTCATTTCCTTAATATCTTTTACTCCACAATAACCCATACCAGCTTTAAGTCCTCCTACCAGTTGAAAAATAGTGTCTGAAACATAACCCCGGTAAGGTACCCTTCCTTGTATTCCTTCGGGAACAAATTTTTTAGCATCTTCCTGGAAATAACGGTCACAACTACCCTGGGCCATGGCATCTATAGAACCCATTCCCCGGTATATTTTATAACTTCGCCCCTGAAGAATTACGGTTTCTCCAGGACTTTCTTCAGTTCCTGCAAACAGATTACCCAGCATCACAACATCAGCCCCGGCAGCAATTGCTTTAGCAATATCGCCTGAATATTTTATCCCTCCGTCTGCAATCAATGGTATATTATGTTTACTGGCAACAGATGCACAGTCAACTATAGCAGTTATCTGGGGAACCCCTATGCCTGCAATAACTCTAGTAGTACATATTGAACCAGGTCCAATACCAACCTTAACCGCATCTGCTCCTGCCTTTATTAATGCTTCGGTTGCTTCAGCTGTAGCAACATTTCCTGCAATAATCTCCAATTGGGGATATTCCTTTTTTATACTGGTAACCATATTAATAACATTTGCTGAATGTCCATGGGCAGTATCTATTACAATAATATCTACCCCTGCCTTAATTAGCGCATCAACACGTTCATAAGTATCATCGGCGATTCCAACAGCAGCACCTACAAGTAACCTGCCTTTTTCGTCTTTGGCAGCAAAAGGATATTTAATTGTCTTTTCAATATCCTTTATAGTGATTAAACCCATTAAATTAAAATCGTCATCTACTAATGGCAGTTTTTCAATTTTATACTTTCTTAATAATTCCATAGCCTCTTGCATGCTGGTTCCTACAGGCGCGGTTACTAATTTTTCACTGGTCATTATGTTCTTAATTGGTTGATCAAAATCAGTCTCAAAACGAATATCCCGGTTGGTTATAATACCAACCAGTTTACTTCCAACAGTAATTGGTACTCCAGAAATCCGATAGTGTTCCATAATATCTAAAGCGTCCTGTATTCTGTTATCTGGTGAGAGAAAAAAAGGGTCGGTAATAACACCATGCTCCGACCTTTTTACTCTATCTATCATCTTTGCCTGTTCCGGGATAGACATATTCTTATGTATTACCCCTATTCCGCCTTCACGAGCAACCGCTATAGCCATCCTGGTTTCAGTCACTGTGTCCATACCTGCACTCATAATAGGTATCTCCAGTTTAATTCTGGAAGTCAATCTTGTGGAAACATTAATATTTTTAGGTAATATCTCAGAATGTCCTGGTATTAACAGCACATCGTCAAAGGTGAGACCTTCTTTTTTAAACTTTTCTATCACTTTATGGCCTCCTTTAAAAGATTTAGAATATATTATCCCATTACAGAAAAATTTTCAAGGATAAGCTGTTAACTTAGTAAGCATGTTGGTTTTTTCAGCTGGCTTAATCTCCCCCCATTACTGAGCTTATACCATATTTATAAAAGTGTTCTTTTAATACAGTTATTGTTGATTCACTAACCTTGAATTTTTCTGCCATCTCTTTGCTGGTACTGTTATTTTCTATACTTTCTATAAACACTTCAAAATCTATACCAGCTTCTTCCGTCATTTCTTGTAAAGAAGGTATTCTACTCCAAGGTGGGATTGAGCCTGGATTCGTTTTAATCTTATCATGATTCATCTTTTATTGCCTCCTTTTTATTTAGCTTTTCCTATAGGATTTTATATTATGAAGTTTTTAATTGTATTTTGGGTAGTTACCCATTTGCGGCAAAAAGCTGCGTAACAACGCAGCTTATAATATTATCAAAATTTTATTTTTAAAGCTTAACATAAACCTTTAATAGTATTTATGTAAAAGTTTATATTGAGGACTACCAATAATGAGGATTTTGCTTAATAATTATTTTATATCATTAGAACTCTCTTACATCCGTAGAGGGGACTTTAGTCTCCGGTTTGATTGTCATTTGGAGGCAAAACCAATGGAGCTAAAGATTCTTCGCTAACGCTTAGAATGACATGCTGGATTTCTGAATTATGCATACTCTCACTATGATTAAACGTAGATGCTAATTATTCAAATTGAGTTGTTTTTTAACCTCATATGAGTATCATCCAGTTCAACCACAATTACTTCCCGGCCGATTTTTTTTATGGTTTCCCAGGGTATAACCAAATGCTGCCTATTTGTCCAAAAATTTAACATATTGCCTTTGTTGGGTAGTATTATTGAAATTACTTTTCCGCTTTCCTGTTCTATCAACATATCTGAATCGCCTACGGAACCCATTTTCATTCCATCATATATATTAACCATTTCTTTGCCGACTAACTCGTTTAACCGCACCCTTTCTCCCCCTTCAATATTATTATGATAAAACTCAAATTAATTTATAATATCTGGTTCTAAGTTCCGGTGTGCCCAAATCCTCCCTTTCCTCTTGAGGTATCATCAAGGTTTTTATGTTCAATAAGCTGAACCTTTTCTATCTTTGAAAAAACTATCTGGGCAATCCTTTCTCCCTTTTTTAAAATATACTCTCTATCTCCCAGATTTATAACAATCACTTTTATCTCCCCTCTATAGTCAGCATCAATGGTACCCGGTGTATTAAGCAGGGTTATCCCATGTCTTAATGCCAGCCCACTCCGTGGTCGGATTTGACCTTCATATCCCCCGGGTATTGACATCGCCAATCCAGTAGGAATTAGAGCAAATTTTCCTGCCGGGATACATAATTCATTTTCAACTGCCGCATACAAATCCATTCCCGAAGCTCCAGGAGTCATATATTCTGGAAGTGGTAAATCAAACGAGTGTATTCTTTTCACCTGTACCTGCATAATTCTCTCCTTACTTTATAATAATACGAAAATAAATGCTTAACGCAGTCACCTTACCGGATAGAACCGTAGAGGCGACTTCAGTCGCCGCCCTTTTTCCTGAATTCCGGCTGGTCGGCGACTGAATTCGCCTCTACGGGATGGGATGAAGTCACCTCTACAGTATAAGATACGGTACATTATAAGAATTGGGGATAACTAAAGAGTTAAAGGTAAAATATTACAATTGTTCCAATACCTATTAAAACAAAAATCTGCGTTGAATCTGTGCTAAATCTGTGTTCATCTGTGGTTAATCACCTTTGCTTTATTTTCATCGGTGGTTGTAGCATGGGTGGTTAATAAAGAATAATTAATATTTACTGACTCCATTTCCGGTATTCCTTATCGGCTTTATTCAATGCATCTACCGGTCCTATTGCTGCCAATGAAAACTTATGTCTATCTAACAGCCTGGAAGAAAAGTACTGTACCATTTCTTTATCAACACTTAAAATATTATTTATCACTTCATCTACAGGTATGAGCTTATCATACATCAACATTGATTTGCCGATTCTGTTCATACGGTTCATGACATTCTCCAGACCTAGATAGATACTCGATTTCATCAACTGTTTGGTTCTGGACAATTCATTATCATTTACACCCTTACTTGTAAACTTCTCTATTTCTGAATATAAGACTTCAAAAAATTTTTCTATTTTATTGTTGCCTGTCCCAATGTAAATGGTATAGGCTCCGGTATCCGAATAGTTTGAAGGATAAGAATACACTGAATAGGCAAGTCCCATTTCCTCTCGTATAGTCTGAAACAACCGCGAACTCATTCCTCCACCTAAAATACTGTTCATGATACTCTGAGTATACCTATCATTATCAAAATAGGATATGCCAGGTACTCCAATACAGATTTGCACCTGTTCCGTATCTTTGTTATTAAGGTTGATAAACGGGTAGTATCCCTGGGTTTGGGGTGATATTAACTCAGTTTCTTTAAATGACTGTTTTTGCAGATATTCTTCCACTAGATCTCTGATCCTTAATTTATTCACCTGGCCTGCAACTGCAATTACCATATTAGATGGAATGTAACAGCTCTTATAAAATTTATAGGCTTCCTCCCGGCTGCAGTTTAATACTGATTCTGTTGTTCCTAATATAAAATTCCCCATAGGATGCTTATCCCATAATTTTTGAAAAAACAGATCATGTATTAAATCATCAGGGGCATCTTCTAACATATTTATCTCTTCAATAATTACCCCTTTTTCCGTATTAAATTCTTTGGCTGAAAAAGCTGAATTAAATACCATGTCAAATATTATATCAGCCGCCTTAAAAATATTTTCATCCAGGGTTCTGGCATATACACATGTATACTCCCGGGAAGTAAATGCATTCAACTGTCCCCCGAGCCCTTCAAAACTCTCAGCTATTTCGCGGGCCGACCTTTTTTCACTGCCTTTAAAGAGCATATGTTCAATAAAATGGCTTACCCCGGATAAATGGTCTGGTTCATGCCTGGAGCCAACCTTAATATAAATACCAATAGCTGCTGATCTTACATGGGGAATTTCTTCAACTACTAGTCTCGCATTGTTAGATAAAATCCACGAATTTATCACTATTAATACCTCCAAAAATCACATAGTAACATTATTCTTTTAATTAACCAGTAATCCTTTTTTCAGATAGCAAATTTTTTATTGGGGTTATTAGTATATTTTCCCGGTTTATATTGTGCCCACATACAAGATCTATAATGTTAATTAATTTTCCATCAGCATAGATTTCAACTGATCCTACTTTCTGACCCCTGGCAACTGGAGCTTCAAGTAAATAATTGCAGTTTACCTTTTTTTGAATATCCGGGCTTTCTTTACCCTGAACTAAGAATAGATCGGTTGCAGGAAATATACTAGCATAAGGTGATTCTCCATTGTAAATTTTAAGCTCTTTGAAAGGTTCATTCTTATCAATATATTTTACTAATACACTCTGATTAAAGGCATAATCTAGTAAACGCTTACAATCTCCTTTTCTATCACCGGATTTGAGGACCACTGCTATAAACTGCTGCTTATTTCTAGTAGCAGCAGCTACCAGGCATTTACCAGATGCATTAGTTGTACCTGTCTTTATTCCATCGGCACCTTTATACTCAATTAACAAACCGTTGGTATTAGATATGGTAAGTGGTCTTCGGTAACCCGGATGGTTAAACTCGGTTTTTTGGGTAGCTACTAATTCACTAAGAATACTATTTTTCAGCAGGTAACGCCCGATCTGGCATAGATCATAAGCTGTACTATAGTGATCATCTGCCGGAAGACCGGATGCGTTTTTAAAATGAGTATTAACCGCACCAATTAAAAAGGCTTTTTTAGACATAAGATGAGCAAAGAAACTCTCATCACCTGCTATATGTTCAGCCAAAACTACTGCTGCATCATTTGATGATTTAATAAGAGATACTTTTAAAAGTTCAAATACCGATATCTCTTGTCCGGTACGAAGACCAATAGTATACTCAGGTGTTCTATCCGCATTACTGCTGACAACTGCTATTTCCTCCAGATCTGCATATTCTATTACTAAAATAGCAGTCATCATTTTAGTAGTACTGGCAATTGGCCGTACTTCATCCAGATTTTTAGATAGAATTACCTGCCCGGTAGAACCAGCCATAAGGCAATAATTATTTGAATAAACAATTGGTGCTGCACATATTTTACCGGTTGCAATAATAAAAACATAAGCTAAAGTAAGCATAATTATTTTTATTAAAGATTTATACAGAGCTGGCATTTTCCTTGGAATCCTCACCTTGATCTATTAATATTTTATCAATAGTAACCATCTCATAACCTAGCTCATTTATGCTCTTTAGCATTTCCGGCAGGGCTTTACTGGTAGGATCAGTGGGATGCATGAGAATAATAGCATCATTATGCAGTTTATTGATTACCCTCTTATTAATTGTCTCCGGGTTAGGTCGCTGCCAATCAATAGTATCAATACTCCACATTATTAAATCATAATCGATTTCTGACACTGCATTCATGAGCTTCCTGTTATATTCTCCATAAGGTGAAGCAAAATAACTGGTTTTTTTACCGGTTATTTCTTTGATAGTATCTTCCGCCTTTTTTATCTGTTGTTTAGACTCAATGCTGGATAGGCTATTAAAATGAAGGTGTTTATAACCATGGTTTTGTATACTGTGACCTTCAGTATGCATCTTTTTAAGCAGCTGCGGGTTTTTTTCAGCCCAGATACCGGTTACAAAGAATGTCACCCGGGCATTATAGGCCTTAAACTCCTTTAACATACCGGGAATATATTCTTCCCCCCAATCAACATTAACCGTAATCGCAACTACCTTTTCCCCAGAATTTCCTTGATATATTGGTTGTTTTGAATGTGATGCTATACTTGAACTTTTCCCGTATATCAGGGTTGCGCAAAAAATTGCAACTAATAAAAGAAAAACTACTGCCCCTCCTACCAGGACTTTTCTGGTTAAATAGTAAATTTTGATATTAACTCCCCCTCCTTCAAATTTTGGCTCCAGATTTACTATTTCATGATTATAAAATTATTGGACACTGCCTAAACCAACCTGCCAACCAGCCGGAGACTGAAGTCTCCTCTATGGTATAAGATGTATAAATACTACTTTTCGCTGTGGAACCTACCATGCCTGCAAGGCACTGCACCGTATCTTATGCCGTAGAGACGACTTCATCCTATGCCGTAGAGACGACTTCATCCTATGCCGTAGAGGCGACTTCAGTCGCCGGCTAGGCGCAATCCAGGATTAAAGGGCAACGACTGAAGTCACCTCTACGATTCTATCCGGTTGCTCCTGCTTTACCAAAACGACAGTGCGTGGCCAACTTATATAAGTAAGGTGACTGCGTTAAGCATTTATTTTCTTACTAATCAATTCTTTTAATAGATATTCTAAAACCAACTATACTATTCAGCATTTTCTCCCTGGTAAACAAAAATAAAATCCGGAATCTTTATAAGAATTCCGGGTTTTATATTTTTTACTTATTCATCCCCGGGCAAAATTTTCACTAATTTTGACAACAGCTATGAATAAAATCTAACCGGCTGCTGCTTGCCTGTGGTAAAATACTATTGATCTTACTTACCCCCAGCCAATCTCTTTTAATACCGGTAGCTTTTTTTAGGTAAATATTATTTAGATTAAATACATTTTTTAGATAGAGTATATTGGATCTTTTGCTGCCGATCATTTTTGAAATGTCTTTTTCGTGTACATATAGATTTACACTTTTTTGAGTTTTAACCGTATTAAAATAGTCTTGTATTAGTTTTTTAGCCTGCTGCTTAAAAATCTCCTGTTCTACTAGTTCTCCAAAACTGGGATGGTATGGTCCAGCAATTACGGTCCCAGCTTGCTGTAAATCTTCGCTTGGCTGCAGGCCCATGCGTATTACATTAATCTCTTCCTTTTGAAACATTAAAAACAGGTCTTTAGCAAGAGTTATTGCCTCCTGCAGAGTCAAAGGCTTATATTGTCCCCGGTGAAACATTTTTTCTAGAACGGTACCGGTTATTACCAGGGTTGGATAAATCCTTACCATATCCGGTTTTAAAGAAATCACCGTATTCGTCGTTTCTTTAGCCAGGGAATAATCGTCACCTGGCAGCCCTATCATTAATTGAATCCCCAGTCTAAACCCCTGCTTTTTTATCAGATGACAAGCTTTAAAAACATCTTCAGCCCGGTAGCCACGTTTTGAGGTTTTTAAAACTTCATCATTAAGTGACTGTACTCCTAATTCTATAGTCTTTACTCCCCGTTTTTCTAGAAATGTCAGTATGTTTAAGTCAATAAAATCCGGTCGGGTAGATATTCTAATACTATCTATACGACCCTTTTCTATATAAGGATTTACTGCTGAAAGATATTCTTCCTGTAGTTTTCTTTCAATAGCAGTGAAATTCCCTCCAAAAAAAGCTAATTCCACTTCTCCGGCATTTACCGGTATAGTAGATAGATGCTTTTCAATAATTTTTACCACATCGTCAATATCTGGTATCTTTTCCTGGGAAGCAATTTTTTGTTGATTGCAAAAAATACATTTAAAAGGGCACCCCAGATGAGGTATAAAAACTGGAATATTATAATGCTTCATTGTCACAGCTTCCCTTCAAAAATCATCCTTGTCCGACAAAAGACTATTCTTTATTACCTCTTCCGCAGCGTTTTGTTCTGCCTCCTTTTTGCTTTTCCCTTTACCGGTAGCTAATAATCGTTCTCGGTAAAAAACTCCGGCAATAAATGTCTTGGAATGGGCAGGTCCACTTTCATTGACAATGGTATAGGTTACATTTTCTTTGCTCTTAGCCTGTACAATTTCCTGAAGTTTAGATTTATAGTCATAGTAATCTCCACTGGCAGTCTCTTTAATAAACTCCTCCAGATGCTCCAATATAAAATGCTTAGCTGAGTCATAGCCTTGATCAAGATATATTGCTCCAATAACAGCTTCTACTGTATCAGCAAGAATTGACTTCCTTTTTCTTCCCCCGGACATTTCTTCGCCTTTTCCTAGCAGTAGATAATCTCCCATATTTATTCTTCTGGCAACATTTACCAGGGCTTTTTCACATACAACTCTGGCCCTGATTTTGGTTAATTCCCCTTCAGCCTTCTGACAATAATTATTGTACAGGTATTCAGCAACTACAAAGTTTAGTACTGCATCACCTAGAAATTCTAACCTCTGATTATTATTGGTGACGCTGTGTTCCTGGGCATACGATGGATGAGTTAGGGCCATATTTATCAGTTCATCCTGTTTAAATGTTAACCGGTTATCTATTAGGAATTGTTTAGCGGTCTTTTGGTTATTCATTTTTTACCTGCTTTAAGTATTTGTAAAGAGCACTGATGAGAGATCCTACTGTAGTATAATTTTCCATGTCCTCTTCGGGAAATTCAACATCATAATTATCTTCAAGAGCCATTATCATTTCTACTAAGTCTATGGAATCAGCATCCAAATGTTCAAAAGTAGTCTCCATTGTTATATCTTCCGGCTCGATATCTAATTGTTTTGCCAGAATACTAACAGCTAAATCAAAAATTTCTTCCATAAACATTCCTCCACTAATTAGATTTAGATAATATAGTTGATAGAAAATAGCAAACTGTTTCTCATATTTTCTCATATAATTCTGTGCAGCCCAACTCATAATAATATTTTCAAAATAGGCCACAACCTATCTCATTATATGTTTTCCGGTTTTAAGTAGTTTTTGCTAATTCTATCTCCTGCATCTGGACTATCTTATTTCTTACGCATTCTTCGGCTATACCAACACCATTAAAAACAGCTTCTCTCTTAGAGCTGCCGTGACATACTATGCTTACCCCTTTCACTCCTAAAAGAGGAGCCCCACCGACACTTCTATAGTCCCAGGACTTAAAGGCGGCCGGGGTTTTTCCTAATTCCCTGGTAATAACTGAGGCCATAAAAAGAGCCATACCTTCAATCGTTTTCAATAATACATTCCCGGTAAAACCATCACATACTATCACATCACTTATACCGGTGAATATATCTCGGCCTTCAATATTGCCGATAAAATTAAGGTTGTCTTGCTCCTGCAGCAGTTTGTAGGTCTCTATATTGAGGCTGTTTCCCTTTGTTTCTTCTTCCCCGTTATTTAATAATGCTATTTTGGGATTGTCTATTCCTAGAGAAATAGCAGCATATACTTTTCCTAAAACAGCAAACTGCAACAGCTGCCTGGCTTTACAATCAACATTAGCTCCTACATCAATTAATAGCGAATGCTTTCCACCAGTATTAGGTATTGCAGCCACAATCGGTGGCCGCTCTACTCCTTCGACTCTTCCCAGAATAAAAATTGCTGCTGCCAATTGGGCTCCGGTACTTCCGCAGGAAACCAAAGCATCAGCTTGATTCTCTTTAACCAGTTTATTTGCTACCACTATTGACGCATTTTTCTTCTTACGGATAGCTGTTGCCGGTGCTTCATCCATACCGATAACATCAGGTGCTTCAATAATCTGTATTTGGGAAGGCTTATAACTATACTGCTTAAGTTCCCTATGAATGAGCTCTGGATTACCTACCAGTAATATCTGGGATTCATTCTTTTCAGTCCACTGTAACGCACCAGCAATTATTTCTGAAGGTGCATAGTCACCTCCCATGACATCTACTGCTATTTTCATAAAACTCCTCCTTAGAATAGAGCTTAATCCACTAACCATAGAACCTCTTTACAATCTTAGGTTAATAAACAAAAAGTAAGCTAACAGTCTCTAATGACCAAATACCTTACTTTTTGACCAACAGTCTTTATTAAACAACAACATTTTTGCCTTTATAATACCCACAATTTAAACATGCGCGATGTGGCATTTTTAACTCATGACATTGCGGACACTCAACAAGTCCTGGTTTGTCAATCTTCAGCCATTGGGAACGCCGCTTATTTTTGCGGGCATGTGATTGTCTTCTCTTGGGAACCCCCATGAATATTACCTCCTTCCCTGATTGAAATCTTTTAGTTTTTCCCACCTGGGGTCAATATTATCCTTTTTACAATGACATTGGCTTAAATTTTTGTTTGTTCCACATATAGGACAAAGCCCCTTGCAATTGTCGCTGCACAGTGGTACCAGAGGTATCTCCGAATAAATAACCCCATCAATATAAGGTAGAATATCAACCTCGTTTTCTTTTATAATAATAAAATCTCTATCCTTAAACTCATTTTCATAGCTGCTATCAATCATTGTAACATAAAAATCAGTATTAATAGGATAGGGTATTTCATCAATACACCTTGAACAGTATAATTGAAGAACCGTATTAATGCTGCCATTAATTTCAAATATCTTGCCCGTATTATGAACCACTAAATCAACCTTTATCAGTTCTAGAAACTTACCGCCAATTTCCCGTAAAAGTTCATCGTTACCTGGTTCTTCAAAATGAAATAATACTTCTTTCTTCAGATGAGTTTCTAAACTTTTCAGGTCTATTTTCATTAAAAACACCTCATAAAAATACAAGATTAATTATATTATTCAATTGTTATTATTGTCAACATATGTGCCTTTATACAAAGGGAAACCAATTCTTATCCAATTGAGAATTTGCCTAATAGCAATTTCATATCATTAAAACTCTTGCATGTGTAGAGGAGACTTTTGTGTGTCCGGCTTGAATCCTCTAGTTAAATTGACATGGTGATTCAATTAATAAGGCGGGGCTAAACCCCGCCTTATTAAAGCAGTATTCTTATTGTGCCAACCGGTAAGTATCTTTTGCAATAACTAGTTCCTCATTGGTTGGAATGACAAATATTCTTACCTTTGAATCTTCGGCTGCTACATCAACTTCTTTGCCTCTAACTTTATTCTTCTCGGCATTTATTTTAATTCCTAGATAATCCAGGCCGCTACAGATGTTCTCACGAATATCTATAGCATTTTCACCAACACCTGCAGTAAATACTAAGCAATCACAACCATTTAATTGGGCAATGTAGTTGCCGATGTAACCCTTTACTCTATTATAATATACGTCAAGTGCTATCTGGGCTCTCTCATTTCCTGATGCAGCTGCTTCGAGAACATCTCTAAGATCATTGGATACTCCAGATAATCCTAACATGCCCGATTTCTTGTTAAAGTAATTATTGGCTTCAGTGCTGTTTAATCCAAGTTTTTCCATAAGGAAGAAAACTATCGCCGGGTCAATATCTCCTGACCTGGTACCCATTACCAGACCTTCTAATGGTGTAAAGCCCATGGATGTATCTACTACTTTTCCATCCTTTATTGCGGTCATACTGGCACCATTACCCAGGTGTAGAGTAATTATCTTACAGTCTTCAAAAGGCTTGTCTAGCAGTTCCGATGCCCGGTGAGAAACATAGTAGTGGGAAGTCCCATGAAAACCATATCTCCTCACCCTGAAATTCTCATATACTTCATATGGAAGAGCATACATAAAATTAGCAGGTTCCATAGTTTGATGGAAAGCAGTATCAAAAACTGCTACATGCGGAACATTTGGCATAAGCTCCTGACAGGCATCAATCCCCATAAGGTTTGGTGGATTGTGTAAAGGAGCTATATCAAAACAATCTCTAATAACCTTCTTAACATTATCATTAATTACCACTGATTCAGCAAAACTTTCTCCCCCATGAACAACCCGATGCCCTACGGCACCAATTTCGTCCATACTCTTTACAACACCATATTCTTCGTTTACCAAGACATCTAATACTAATTTCATCCCTGCTGTATGATCCGGTAAATCCTTCTTAATTAATACCTCATCTTTACCCTTGGGTTCATGTTTAAGAGTAGTACCGGGAATACCTACCCTATCTAATAACCCTACCGCCAGAACTGACTCATCCTTCATATCTACTACTTGGTATTTAATGGATGAGCTCCCAGCATTCACTACCAGAACAATCATTACAAACATACCTCCTCAAATTTTTAATTCAGGCATAAGAGTTAATTCTTTTCCCTAACCTGCTTATGCTTTCACCGCTGTTAAAGCTACAACATTAACTATGTCTTCTACGCTGCAGCCTCTTGATAGGTCATTAACCGGCTTAGCTATTCCCTGTAATACTGGTCCAATAGCCTCTGCCTTAGCAGTTCTCTGAACAATTTTGTATCCGATATTTCCAGACTGAATATCCGGGAATATCAGTACATTACAATCACCTGCTACCGGACTGCCAGGTGCTTTAGAGGAACCAACCTTCGGTACAATAGCTGCATCTAACTGGAATTCCCCATCAACCTTAAGCTCTGGAAATCTTTCCTTAGCAATATTAGTAGCCTCTACAACTTTGTCCACTAATTCATGATTAGCACTGCCTTTAGTGGAAAAAGAAAGCATACCCACTTTGGGATCACTCATTCCACATATGTCTACTGCAGTACCTACTGACGCTTTAGCAAATTCAGCCATTTCAGCTGCAGTAGGATTAATAGTTACTGCACAGTCAGCAAAAACAAAAAGACCATTATCCCCAAATTCACAGTTAGGAACAATCATAATAAAGGCACCGGAAACAGCAGATATACCAGGGGCCGTCTTAATTATCTGCAATGCTGGTCTTAACACATTGCCTGTAGTATTTTCCGCACCTGCTACTTCACCATCAGCCTTATCCATTTTCACCATCATGGAAGCAAAAAACAAGGGGTCTAACATGGTTGCTTTGGCTTTATCCAGATCAATCCCTTTTGCCTTACGCATTTCATAAAAGGCCTGGACAAAGTCATCAAAATATGGGGCTTTAGCTGGATCTACGATTTCGGCTCCCGATATGTCAGCTCCTATCTTGGTTGCTAGTCCCTTGATTTCACTCTCGTTCCCAATTAGAATGGGATTAGCTATCTTATTATCAACAATTCCTTTGATAGCCTGGAGAGTCCTTTCCTCTGTCCCCTCAGGAAGAACTATTGAATTTCCTTTTTTGGCGGCTTTTTCTCGTATTTCTACTAATAAACTCATCCGTTAACCAACCTCCCTAAGTAGTTTGAAAATAAATTCCTTCGTTAATTCTAGCATAACTGAAGATAATAGTGGTAGAATTTATAGTATCATTAAATAAGCACATAAGGAGTCTTATTATATGCCTGTTCTCGGTATAGTAGCTGAATATAATCCTTTTCACAATGGTCACCAATACCTTATTGAGGAGGCTCATAAAAATAATCACTTTTCAGCAACTGTATGTGTTATGAGCGGCAGTTTCCTCCAGCGGGGTGAACCTGCTTTCTGTAATAAATGGGCCCGGGCTGAAATGGCTCTAAACTGTGGCATAGACCTGGTTATAGAACTACCATTTTTTTTAGCCGCCAGAAGTGCATTTTATTTTGCCCGTGGGGCTCTGCAACTCCTGCATAGAACCGGTGTGGTAACCCATCTTGCCTTTGGCTGTGAAAGCAATAATATTCACATGTTAAACTCCATTGCAGACATAATTGCTCATGAACCCGAACCGTATAAATCGGACTTAAAAAAACATCTAAGCCGAGGATTAAGTTTTCCTCTTGCCCGTTCCAGGTCAATCCAGCAATTTATAAGTGATAATACAAAAGAATTAAGTGATACTCTCTTGGGTCCCAACAACATTTTGGCTATTGAATATCTGCGAGTTATCGAGCAATACAACCTTCCATTAATTCCCATTGCTATTAAACGCCATGGTTCTTCCTATCATAGCCATGAACTTTCTGACTTTGCCAGTGCAACCGCTATTCGCAAGGCTATACTTAACGGTTCTGATACAGATGAACTCAAGAAATACATGCCAACCAGCACCATAGATATCCTCAAGAGAGAAGAGCATTCTGGCCGTTGTCCAGTTTTATACGATTCTCTTGAAAAAGCAATACTAATTAAGCTGCGAACTGCTTCCGCTTCTGCCCTTAGAGAAACATATGAAATCTCAGAAGGCCTGGAGCATCGTATTAAAGAAGCAGCGAATTCCTGTGGTACCCTTTCAGAACTGAGACAATTTATAAAGTCTAAACGCTATAGTCTAACCCGCATTAACCGGATACTGTTATATATTCTTTTCAATCTTTCAAAAAACAGTGTATGCTTATTTGATGAGTACGGACCACTATACTTACATATATTAGGATTTTCGGCAAAAGGCCAAAAAATCCTTCAAGAAATAAAAAATAAATCACATATAGAAATATTTAATCGCGGTAGTAATATAAAAGAAATTTATGTTAAGGAAAAAGACAGTACCATAGGGCAAATGTTGAGCCTAGACATCCAAAC
>CAYZYO010000002.1:34558-38549 GCA_964482585.1 uncultured Syntrophomonadaceae bacterium
GTATATAATGTCCTGGTCCCCAATCCGCTTGCCAGAAAAGGCGGATCTGATTTTACAACTACCTCTATCAGATTCGACTGATTTATACCTTCTTTTTTCTACAATGTACCAATCTGTTCTCTGCTATCTCTATTTAAGGGTTCACCCTATAGTGGCAATTGCACACTCACTGGGTAAAGATGCGGTTAATTCTGTCGAATCATTCCAAAGCCTTTCAGCTGTAACTTCCCATTTATCAGCTGCCTCTTTACACTTAACACAAAGATCATGTACATCTTCAGGGTTTTTTAAGTCAGTTGATTTGGCCCCGGACCTGTCCACCATATCAGCGAGATGCCCTTGATTATCCAGCAAAGGACAGGGACGCAGATGATTTTGATTAAAAGGCTGATTCTTGCGGTACTGCATAAAAAGCGGCGATTTTAGCGCTTCCAGTATAGTCTTTTCATAAATACTGCTATCTGAATAGTGAATAAAAGCACAGGGTTCTATATCACCATTGGCATTAATATGGAGGTACCTGCGTCCACCTGCAATACAGCCCTGTGAATAATGGCCATCATTCCAGAAATCCAGCGTGAAAATCGGTTTGATTGAGCGCAAATAGCGAAGTCTATGATACATAAACTCTCTTTGCTCAGCACTGGCCATTAGCTCTGTAACCGCACCCGCACCAATCGGTATATAGGTAAAGAACCAGGCAAACTTGGCACCCCTTTCAATCATGTCATCAAAGAATTCTTCACTGCCGATTATTTCTGTATTATGACTGGTATAACAGCAGGATATGCCAAATGGAAGCTTCTTGGTTTTCAAGATTTCCATTGCTTTAACTACAGCCTGGAAGGTGCCTTTACCGCGCCGGGCATCAGTTTCATCCTCAAATCCCTCTACACTAATTGCCGGAGCAAAATTTTGAACCCGCAGCATCTCATCGGCAAATGCTTCGTCGATTAAGGTTCCATTAGTAAATGCTAGAAATATACACTCACTGTGTTTTTCACATAGTCTTATTATATCGTTTTTGCGCACTAATGGTTCTCCCCCGGAGTATAGATAAAAATAAACCCCCAGATCTTTTCCTTGATTTATAATACTATCCATGGTCTCAAACTTCATATTCATTTTGTTCCCATACTCAGCTGCCCAGCATCCGGTACAATGAAGGTTACAAGCCGATGTCGGATCCAGCAAAATAGCCCAGGGAATATTGCAGCCATGCCTCGCCATTAATTTATCCTCACGTTTAGTGCCAATTACCCCAGCATTGATAAGAAAATTTTCAAAAACCTTTTTTCTGACTCCATTATCAATGTCTGTCCAAAGGCTTTTGGTAAGTTTATACCAGTTGTTTTCATGATTCTGTAGTACCTCTTTAACTGCTCTGGCCGGCGGAGCAACATGTTTACCTTCCTTATCAACCTTGATCAGCCAATCCATGATTTTGGGAATATTCCGATCCGGATCTGAATCCATATAGGCCAGGACATTTTTCAGGCCAAAGGCCTGAACTCTTTCAGTAATGCTCTTTTCCCTCATAGTAATTAGCCCTACCTTTCCCTTTCCAACGTTACACTCTAAAAACTTCTGCCATATAAAAATTCAGGCTGGCTTTCAGAATAATCTGCAGTCTTTTAAAGATGCCTATCGCACTTCATAAAATTTTATAATTTATCTATATTGTGATCCTTGGGGATAAAATATATTAATAAAAAAAGGGGAAACACCGCTGTTAAAATATTGGATTAAGAGATAAGATTGCCATTACCTTAGTTAGTTGGAAAGTTGAAAAAAAGGAAGTACTTTTTACGTAGAGAGACTTTACCCCTGAATGCCGTTATTATCTGGCTGGGCGGGGACTAAAGTCTTCTCTAGGAAACTAGAGTATGATTTAAGAAACTATAGTTTCTTTTGCAGGGGTACTTTACTCTTTCAACTTTCCAACTGACCAACGTTAACCATTAATATTACCTAATATTTCATCAATTTTTTTCTCAGTAGCTGATCTTCCTAAATCTACGAGTTCCCTGGACTTTTCAAAATCCCTTGATGAGAAATCGCCAACTTCGGGCTGAATTAATACCTCTGCCTGATCTTTTATCAAATCAAACTGCTGTCTTTGCATAATATCAAGAGAAGTCATGATTACATCCAGGGTATTTTTAATCTTAACCTTCTTCCCTGATGCAAAGCTAACATCTGCAGCAATTATTATTTTCGCCCCTTTATCTCTGGCTACTTCTATTGGCAGACGATCTACAACTGCACCATCAACCAGGATCATTTCATCTTTTATTATTGGACTAAAAATTCCGGGAATGGAAATACTCGCTCTAATAGCTTCCGCAACTACTCCATCTTCGATAATAATTCTCCTGCCGGTTAGAAGATCAGTAGCAACGATACTTAAAGGTATATTTATATCATTAAATGTCTTGTTTTTGGTCAACAATCTTAACAGGGTGCTTATCTTTTTATCGGCAACTAAACCCATGCGGGGAACCTGCAGATCAAAGAAGACACTGGTATCCATGTGTTCAACCATCTTATCCAACATCTTTAAATCGGTACCGCAGGAATAAATACCTCCTACCATAGCTCCCATACTGCAGCCTACAATTAAATCGACCGGGATATTATTTTCGTTTAATACCTGTAGTACCCCTATATGAGCTAAGCCTCGTGCACTTCCAGCTCCAAGAACCAACCCGACCTTTTTAACAGATTGTGGCATATATATCACTCCTGATTATTAGATTATGCCAATAAACTACCTAATCCTATTTTACTGGAAAACTATTGCTTCGTGGTATTATTACTCTTCTAAAAACTATATTTTTCATCATATATATAGTATTGATTCCCAATGCGAAAAGAATATTTATGCATCATATACCGTAGAAGAAACTTCAGGCTCCCTTAAATACCATCATTATCTTGCTATCTGGAGACTAAAGTCTCCTCTACAGATGCATGAGTACTAATGATAAAAAATAGGTTATTATATATAATCCTCAAACAACTTATATTTATAGTTTTAATAATGGAGTTGTTTTAATGAATAGGTATTCTAATCTTTTCTTCCTTATTATAATATTAATTTTAACTCTGTTCATGATAATTAATCCCCAGGAAACAGTAAAAGCATCAGCTGACGGCCTGAAATTATGGTTTTCGGTTTTAGTTCCAGCTTTACTCCCTTTCTTTATTGTTAGTGAGTTAATGGTAAACCTGGGATTCGTTCATTTTCTCGGAGTAGTCTTAGAACCAATAATGCGCCCGGTTTTTAAACTGCCTGGTTGCAGTTCTCTAGTAATAGCAATGGGTTTTACCTCGGGTTTTCCGGTTGGAGCGATCCTGAGTCGAAAATTATATGAGGATAATCTGCTTACTGCTAATGAAACAGAACGCCTGGTATCATTTACCAATAATTCAAGTCCCTTATTTATTTTAGGAGCAGTCGGAGTTGGAATGTTTGGATCTCCTGCTATTGGTTATCTATTAGCTGCATCTCATTATATTTCTAATCTACTGGTAGGCATATTATGGAGATCTAGAGCCAGGAAATCCCCTTGGGTAGATAAGCCTAACCGGGGATTATTGAAAAGGGGTTTTGCAGCCCTTATAGAATCTCAAAAAAGTAATAACCAAAGTGTTGGTACTATGATTTCAGGAGCAATAAAAAATAGCCTGAACAATATTCTGGCTATTTCTGGATTCATTATAGTCTTTTCTATTATTACCCGTATGTTTACCGTCTGGGGTATAATGGATATCCTGGCAAAACTCCTAATAAACGTCTTTGCCAGTCTTAATATAACTTATCAATTAGCATACGGATTAGGTATGGGTATCTTTGAAATTACTTTAGGTGCCAATACAGTCACTTTTTCCTCACAGGCGCCACTGCTTCACCAGCTGATAATAGTAAGTATAATAATGGGTTTTAGTGGTTTATCGGTAATTACACAGGTAATGAGCATCATGGCAG
>CAYZYO010000003.1:0-32676 GCA_964482585.1 uncultured Syntrophomonadaceae bacterium
ATCAAGATCTTTGCCCGCTTGGCTTTTGCTTCACGCGCAAGAATTATCTTATCATGCCCCTTTTTTAATGTCAAGATTTTTTCTAATAATTTTTATTTTTTACCATTATACTCTTTAAAATTAGCCATTTTAATATATCTTAGTTTATTGAGTCTTTTATAAATGGATAAATCATTTCATCCTGTCCTTTAAAATTAACATAGGTTTCTGGTACTTCCCCAACTATTATTGTCTCTGCTAAAGGAATTACTGCTGAAACCTTAACTTCATCATTTAACAAAGGAACAGCTACTTTAATATCACTATCAATCTTAAAATATATTAAATGCCGGGTCTGATTTATACCCGCCTGCTCAAATTTATTTAAAACATCTACCTGTACCTGTCCTGCAGGTATAATTTTAACTTTCAGCTTTGGCCCATATCCTGCTAATATATTAGATCCTGAAAGCTGCCCCAGGGGAATATCTACGCTATCTTCCTTAAGTGACCCCATAGAACTGGCCACTTCGCTAACCGTATCTGCCATAATCTTATTCAATACTATTGTATTAGGTTGAATCATTACTATTCTACCTTCACCATCTTTATGAACCGAAACTATATCCTCATATTTTATTTGGGAAACGATCTTCTGATTGACAATCTCATTAATGGTTTCCACCCCACTTACCTGGGCTTTAGATTTAGCTATTTGTAAAAGACTCGCTTTAAGTTTAAAATCTATTATTAGAATGCTGATTAATGTCAAAATGATTATAGTTAATGCAAAAACTGGCAGCCAGTTTATTCTGCGTCGAAACACTTAATCACCTCCGTATAACTTACTATATGAGAAGTAGATGCATTTGGTTCACATTAGCAGACTAATTTGAGAGGTGAGATGCAATAATTTGGAAATAGTCAAAAAAGATATATGCCGAAGGAGTGATACAACATTGACCAAAACCCGAGTGCGTTTTGCCCCTAGCCCAACCGGAACCCTGCATATAGGAGGAGCCAGGACTGCTTTATTTAACTGGTTGTTTGCTAGAAATACCGGAGGAAAATTTGTTTTACGGATAGAGGATACTGATTCAGCGAGATCTACCGAAGGTTCTGCCCATGGAATCATTGAAGGCTTAAAGTGGCTTAGGCTAAACTGGGATGAAGGCCCAGATAAAGGCGGCCCCTATGGCCCTTATCGCCAAAGTGAACGCTTTTTTATTTACCAGAAATATCTGCAGAAACTCCTTAATGAAGACAAAGCCTATTATTGTTTTTGCACTGCTCATGAATTGCAAAAAGCAAGAGAAAAGGCAAAAGATAGGAAAGAGGACTATAAATACAGTGGCCGTTGCCGGACACTAACCGATAAACAAATACAAAAATATTTAGATCAAGATTTAAAGCCGGTAATCAGGCTAAAGGTGCCTGCTGCTGGAGTAACAACCGTACCTGACCTTATTAGAGATAATGTCGAATTTTCTAACTCTCTTTTTGATGACTTTATTATTGCTAAATCAGATGGATGGCCAACCTATAATTTTGCAGTTGTAATTGATGACTATTCGATGATGATTACCCATGTTATCCGGGCTGAAGAACACTTATCTAATACTCCCAAACAATTACTTATATATGATGCATTAGGTTTCCCCAGCCCAGAATTTGCTCACGTTTCTATGATTTTAGCTCCTGATAGAAGCAAACTATCAAAGCGTCATGGAGCTACTTCTGTTCAGGAATATAAAGATAAAGGCTATTTGCCGGAAGCCCTGATAAATTATCTGGCACTTTTGGGATGGTCTTCAGGAGAGGATATTGATTTCTGGACCCTCGATGAATTAATCAAGAGATTTAGAATTACTGATGTATCCCGTTCCCCAGCAGTATACGATACTCAGAAACTAACCTGGATGAATGGCCATTATTTAAGTAAAGCCGATCCGGAACATATTGTCGAGCTTCTGGAAGATAGAGCTTTAGCCAGTGGTTGGTTAATGAATAATAATCGAGATTATTTTAAGCAGGTTATCGATCTGGTTTCCAATAGAGTAAAAACCGTAAATGAAATAGTTAATGAAGCTGATTACTTTTTTAATGAAATAGCTTCTTACGATGAAAAAGGAGTTAAAAAGTATTTTAGTAAAGATAATTCTTTAGTAATCCTACATATTGTGTTGAGTATTATTGAAGAATGCACAACTTTTAATGCTGAAAAAATTGAAAATTTATTCCGCTTAAATGCTGAGAAGATGCAGCTTAAGGCTGCTGACTTGATTCATCCTACTCGCCTGGCGATTTCGGGTCGTATCAAAACCCCGGGATTGTTTGAAGTTATGGAGATTCTTGGAAAGGATAAGTGTATAGCTAGAGTAAATAACGCAATTGAATATGTAAATGAGATTAAAAATGGATTTAACTCTTAAAAGTAGGCAGTTCGCCAGAGTGTAATTGATTTAGTTGTTGTGCACCCTATACGGCCTAGGTCTAATGAAATAAATATTAATAAATTATTATAGTGTTTGCCTTTGACAAATAACTTAACCGTATATTATAATGGTTATCGCATAGGATGTAATATCCTGTATGCTGCCGATTGGTGTAGTGGTAGCACGACTGACTCTGGATCAGTTCGCCAGGGTTCGAATCCTTGATCGGCAGCCATTTTATTGGCCCCATCGTCTAGTGGCCTAGGATGCCGCCCTCTCACGGCGGAGACAGGGGTTCGACTCCCCTTGGGGCTACCAGGTATTAAAGACCACTTTTGGGTGGTCTTTTTCTAGTTTTTTTGAAGCAACTACGAGGAGGAAATACTTTTGCGTACATTGGTAGCTACTGTTTTGAGTAATAACAAAGGCAATGATATTTATTGTGCAGCCAGAAAAGTAAGTGAAAAACAGATTAATACAATTCGTCTGAGTACTCATAAACAGCTGGAGGAAGCCGGTTTTACTTTTATTAAAATGTTGTCCCTGGAATATCCAAATATTAAGGGCTATGCAATTTTCTATGAAGGTCATTTAAATGAGATGAACCGGAATCTTAAAACCCTTGAAAAAAATATTTATAAAAAAACCAGGTAACCCTCATATCAGTTACCTGGTTTTTTATGTTCACATAATTCGAAAACACATATAATAATTCTGAGCATCAGCAAATAACTTTTCCCTCAGCTTTACTTCAGGATGATAGTAATAATAAAGCTGGCTAAATTATATAAAAAAGCTAATCATGCAAAATCCTGATTTTAAAAATTTACCTTATTCTAATCTTTAAAAATTTCCTTTTACCTACTTGAATAACTATATCATCCTTGATACTAATATTTTCATCATTCTGCCTTTGTCCATTTACTTTTACCGCTCCCTGTTTGAGCATACGCCGCCCCTCGCTGGTAGAGCTAACCATATTATTCTCCTGTAAGAATTTCGGTAGCCAAACTTCACTTTGACCAACCACCACTTCAGGAATATCATCTGGAATATTACCCTGGGAATAGACTAATTTAAACTTCGCTTCTGCCTTATCCGCCTCTGCAGCATTATGATATATAGTAATTAATTCTTTAGCCAATTTTATTTTTACATCCCGAGGATTTAGTTTACCCTGGTCCATACCCGCCTGCATATTTTTGATTTCTTTCATGGGAATACGGGTTAAGAGTTCAAAGTACCTGTTTATCAATTCATCAGGTATGGACATCGTTTTACCAAACATTTCATATGGTTCATCATTAACCCCTATATAGTTGCCCAGGCTTTTGCTCATCTTTTGCACACCGTCAGTGCCTTCGATAATCGGCATCATTAATGCAATCTGGGGTTCATAACCATATTCTTTTAGCAAATGCCTTCCTACTAAAAGGTTAAACTTTTGATCAGTACCACCCAGTTCTACATCTGCCTCTAACATCACTGAATCATAACCCTGCATTAAAGGATACATGAATTCATGAATACCAATAGGCATCCCATCTTTATAGCGTTTATTGAAATCGTCTCTTTCCATCATTCGAGCCACCGTATATTTACCTGCAAGTTTTAAAACCGCTTCCAGATTCATATCCATCAACCATTTACTATTAAAGTGAACCACTGTTTTTTCTTTATCCAGAACCTTAAAAATCTGTTCCTGGTAGGTAGCCGCATTAGTCATTACTTCTTCTTCAGTCAACTGTTTGCGGGTTTCGGACTTGCCGCTAGGGTCTCCAATTCGCCCGGTAGCATCCCCAATTATTAAATGTACATGGTGTCCCAAGTCCTGAAACTGCCGGAGTTTATTAAGAACTACAGTATGTCCCAAATGGATATCAGGTGCAGTTGGATCAAGTCCCAGTTTTACTTTTAAGGGGTTACCTTCCTCTATTGATTTAATTAGCTTCTTTTTCAGCTCCTCCTCAGGAACTATTTCAGCCACTCCACGCTTAATGAGAAGCATCTGTTCATTAACCTGCTTTTGTATATCATTCTCCACAAAGATTACCTCCTTAAGATAAGAATATAGCATATTATTTTTCCTTTACACAAGCTATTAATAAATTATCTCAAACTTTTTACCCGTATATAAAATATTCTCATGCTTATAAAGCAATAGGTGAGAGTTTTTAATAATTCAAGACATATTCTGGGCTTAAGCGAAAAATCTTTAATTCCTTTAGTTTTGCCCAAGATACAGTCAAGCTGGAAACTAAAGCCTCCTTTACGGGTGCAAAATTTTCAAGATATTGGAATTAACAAACAAAATTAGTTGTTTTTCATACGATATTTGCTTAAACGACAATATTTCCTATTATTTCTGAAGGAAAAATATTACAATGCGTCTAATTTTATCTATTATTTATATCTTAATATTCTTTCAACCTGTGGTCCTACAAAGGAGTGTTCTTATTATGAAAGATTCTATTAATAGTATTGTTTTCTCCCAATCGCTGCACCGTATAGATGATATTATTAATTTTTTGCCAGATGCTACAATAGTTATTGACACCCATAAGAAAATAATTGCCTGGAATAAAGCTGCTGAACTTATGACTGGCATTGTATCTAAGGATATGCTGGGAAAAGGTGATTATGAATATGCAATTCCTTTCTATGGAGTCAGACGTCCCCTCCTGGTAGACCTGGTTATTAATTATGACGAAAACTGGGCAAAGAATTATCTTAGTATTGATATATCAGATAATATTTTACGAGCAGAAATCTTTTGTCCGGCAGTTAATAAAACTGGTGCCTATGTAAGAGCAACAGCCGCCCCTTTATATGATTCTAACTATAATATTGTGGGAGCAATAGAGTCTATGAGAGAAATAACAAGTGAAAAAAAAGCGGTTGAAGCCTTAAAGCATAGTGAGAAGATGTATCGTAATATTGTAGAAACTGCAAATGAAGGTATAATAATTCTGGACAAAGAGAGTAAAATTGTTTTTTTAAACAACAAATTAGCAAGAATGCTAGGGTATTTGATCGATGAAATTATAGGACAATCGGTATATAAATTAATTGGTGAAAATCAGATTTCCAAAATGAAATCCTTAATTAGAAGACGGCATAAGAAAATCAGTGAAAAATATGATATAGAGTTAATTTGTAAAAATGGAAGTATTTTATCAGTAATTATTTTTGCATCTCCCATTCTGGATTCAGAAGGTAATTACATTGGTGGACTGGGAATGATAACCGATATAACCGAATTTAAAAAGATGGAACAATACATAGCGCAGTTGGATAGACTAAATATAGTTGGGGAAATTGCTGCCGGTATAGGACATGAAATAAGAAATCCCTTGACATCTGTACGGGGCTTTCTGCAGCTGCTGCAGAATAAGAATAAATATAGAGAAGATAATGAGTATTTTAAAATGATGATAGAAGAACTAGATAGAGCAAATTCCATAATAACTGAATTTCTCTCTTTATCTAAGCATAAATTAGTAGAATTAAAGAAATGCAGCCTTAATAATATTATTAATTCTGTATTTCCATTACTTCAGGCTGAAGCATTAGTACAGAACAAATATATTTGTAAAGAACTGCAGGATATTCCAGATTTATTACTTGATGAAGGAGAAATCCGCCAGCTGCTGCTCAATTTAATTAAAAATGGATTGGATGCTATGCAACCAGGAAAAAGTATTTTTGTAAAAACATATATAAAGAATGACAAAATAGTCCTGGAGATTCAGGATCAAGGCTGCGGGATTGAAACTAATATATTAAATGAAATAGCTATTCCTTTTTTTTCAACGAAAAGGGAGGGTACCGGCCTGGGCTTACCCATCTGCTACAGTATTACTGCCCGCCATAATGCAACAATCGAGATAAAAACTGCTCCTTCTGGAACCACAATTTTTATCGAATTTCTAAAAATGCTTGGCAAATAGAAATTGTAATGATCCTTCCCCTCTATTCAAACCGTTAAAAATACCAATAACTTTTAATTCTGTATAACTTTTTTAACAGGTAAAATTGGTTATAGTAAAGAATATATTAGATTATAGAAAAAACAACCGGACCAAAACTAGCTTTGGTTCAAAATATTAAGCTATAGTATAAATTGTTAACATGTGCAATAATGATTAAAAATTTATTGTTATTTCATTGAGGATTTTGCACAATAGCTATTTTATATCATTAAATCTTGCATCCATACGAAAATTTTCTTCTCCGGTTTAATTGTTAACCTGATGCAAGTGACATGGTAGATTTTTAAATTATGCAAAACTCTCCACTACCAATTAATATTTTTCACTAATTTTTCCGGGAGGGTCAGTGTTTAAATGTCAACAAATAATAAAACCAAAAAAAAACGTCTTACAGTAAAAAGTTTACTAATAATTATAGGAATCCTATTTCTAATAGGGGCTGGATCAACTATTACCGTTTTTGCGTTAGCAGCCAAAGACCTGCCTGCATGGGATCCCCAACAGCTTTCTGGAGCTAAAACTACCTTTATCTATGACTATGATAATAAGCTTGCTGCCAGTTTACATGCTGAAGAAAACCGCACCGAAGTAAGTCTGGATAAAATCCCCCAGGACCTTATTGATGCATTTATATCTATTGAAGATAAGGACTTCTATAAACATCACGGGGTTAATTTCAAAGGAATACTCCGGGCGGTAGTTAGAAATGTGCAATCCGGTGATCTTACCGGTCAGGGGGCCAGCACAATTACTCAACAATTGGCAAGAAATGCTTTTCTCACCCTTGATAAACAATGGGAAAGAAAAATTAAGGAAATGATACTATCTTTTAAACTAGAAGCCCAATATTCTAAAGATGAAATACTCATTATGTATATGAACAAAATACCTTTTGGTGCCGGGGCCTATGGAGTTCAGGCAGCTGCCAATACCTATTTTAACAAGGATGTTAACCAATTAACCTTAGAAGAATGTGCATTACTTGCCGGGCTCCCTCAAAGCCCTAATGCCTATAATCCATTTAAGTTTTATGATCGGGCAAAGGCCAGGCAACAAAGCGTGTTAAACAATATGGTTGAATGTGGTTTTATAAAACAGGAGACAGCTGATAAAGCATTTGCAACTGAACTACAGTTTAACAATAATGCTACTACCATTAATAGTAAATATGGTTTTTTTGTTGATGCGGTAATAGAAGAAACCCTGGATGTTTTAAGTAACCTGGATATATTCGATGACCCGGATAATGCTATTTACCGGGCAGGATTGAAAATATATACTACCATGGACTCAGATTTACAAAGCTATGCTGAAAATCTATATACTAATAACGGTAACTTCCCCAACCAAAGCCAAAACGGACAACAGATTGAATCGGCAATGGCCCTTGTCGACCATAGTAATGGAGAAATAAGATCAATAATGGGTGGCAGAAAGTACGAGTATAAAAGGGGTTTTAATAGAGCAACAAGTGCTTACAGACAGCCGGGTTCATCTATAAAGCCCATATCAGTATATGCCCCGGCAGTTGAGGACGGCTATATGCCTTTTTATGTATTAGATGATTCTCCTATTTCTTTTAAAATTGGAAGTAGTGTCTGGAGTCCTGAAAATTACGATAAAACATATCGTGGTCTGATTACCATGCGAACTGCCGTAAGATTATCTATTAATACTTATGCAGTGCAAATGCTTGATCAGATTGGAATAAGACGCAGCTTTGATTTTGCCAAATCAATGGGCCTGGAGTTAGTTGATACTCCAGGAACAAATGATTTAGGTTTAGCTCCATTGTCTTTAGGAGGCTTAACCAAAGGAGCTACTCCAGTGCAGATGGCAGCAGCTTATGCTGCTATCGGTAATGGCGGAGTATATGTTCAACCTCATTTCATACGCAAAATTGTTGATGCCCAGGGTTCAGAAATATACAGTTTTAAACCAAATTACAGCCGGATTATGTCTGAGGAAACATCTTGGTTAGTAAGCAGTATGCTGCAGACAGTAGTAAACAGCGGAACCGGCACTAAGGCTAAAGTCCCCGGGGTAGTTACTGCAGGGAAAACTGGTACTTCTGAAGAATATAAGGATTCCTGGTTCTGTGGATTCACCCCTGGATACTCGGTTGCTGTATGGATGGGTTATGATCAGGAGTATAATATGAATAATGTCTATGGTGGGGGGTATCCGGCCTCAATATTCCGTTTAATGCTGCAAAAAGCGCATGAAAAAAATAATCCCTCCCAGAGAGCAAAGCCCAATGACATAATTCAGGTAGCAGTATGTTCTAAATCAGGAATACTGCCATCAGACATCTGTCCTGAAAATAGTATTATTTCAGACTACTGTACCCGGGATACAGTACCTGGTAAAACCTGTGATGTTCATCAAGAGGTCTTTATCTGTCCTGAATCCGGTAAATTGGCTGGAGAATACTGCCCCCAGCCGGAGTTAAGAGTAATGGTGAAAACAAAAGGAAATAGTCGGGATTCTAATAGGATCCCATCAGAATCATGTGATATTCATAGTCACCCTACTGTTTCGGGATTATTTAGTAATGAAGTTTATATCTGCAAAGACCCCCGTCATAACGGTAAACTATACCAGGCCAATGTTCCCAATAGCAGGGAGTCAGGAGGCTGTCCTGACGAATACCTGAAAAAAATAATTCTACCACCGGGGGAAAATCTACCTTTTTGCTCTTTAGAAGATCACCGGATCGAAAAAAAGAAACCAAAGGATATAATAAACGATATTATTAACTAAGCATTAAATAGGTACCGGGTATTAAATTGAGTTATTAAACTATTCAATATCTTAATTTAATACCCGGTACCTTCTATTTCAACTCGGCTATGGTTACCCCGAAGCCCCCTTCTTCTCTTAATCCATCACGAAAACTCTTAATATACCTGTGATTCTGCAGATAATTGCGTACAGCTGTCCTCAAGGCACCGGTGCCTTTCCCATGAATTATCCTAACTGAATCTAACCCTACCAGATTCGCATCATCTAAGTATTTGTCGATTTCTAAAATAGCGTCATCAGCCAACTTTCCTCTTACATCAATTTCCTTGGAAATATTCCTGGCCTTTTCGAAATAGGTTTTATTACGAAGATATATATTTTTCTCTTCAGGTGAATCGACTAGATTAAGCTGCTCTTTTTTTACCGTTAGTTTTAATATGCCTACCTGGATAATAACTTCGCCCTGGCTATTAGGACCTTCCAGAACATAACCGTTTTGGTTAATATCCTTTATCTGCACATAATCACCGGGGTTTATATCCTGTTTTGATTCAATTCCATTCCTGGTTTCAGGCAATTTATTTAAGTTTAACTTTTTTAATTTCTGCCGGCTTTGTTCTAATTCATGCCATTTAGGAGGCTGCTCTTTCTTCTTTAAGAGGGTCTTTAAATCCATTATAGCTTCATCAGCTTCTTTTTTAATACTTTTGACATAGATTGCCGCTTCTTTCCTGGCCTTATCTAGTATCTCATCCCTTTCGATTATTAAACTTTCCTTTTCTTCTTTTAAAGTATCTTTTTCTTTTAATACCTCCGTTTTTAGATTCTCAACCTCCCGGCTGGAAACTTCAAGGTTGTGGTGGCTTTCCTTAAGCTGGCGAATCATCTTGCTAATCTCCATATCTTTTTGGGGAACCAGTTCTTTAGCCCTCTTTACCAATGAAGGCTGCAATCCCAATCGGGAAGCTATTTCAAACGCATTGCTCTGACCAGGCATCCCAATAGTTAATTCATATGTAGGCTTCAAATTTACCGGATCAAATTCAACACAGGCATTTTCCACCCGGTCATTCTGATAAGCAAAGTTTTTTAATTCACTATGGTGTGTAGTTACTACTACTTTTACTTTTTTGTTATGCAATTCTTCTAGTATAACCCGTGCCAGAACTGCTCCTTCAACCGGATCGGTGCCAGCCCCTAGTTCATCCAATAATACTAGTGACTGATCATCAACCCACCTGATAATATCAATTATGTTAGTCATGTGTGATGAAAAGGTACTTAATGACTGTTCTATACTTTGTTCATCACCTACATCCACATAAACCTTCTTAAATACAGATATACAGCTGTTTTCCCGTGCGGGAATAAAAAGCCCACTCATAGCCATAAGGGTTAGGAGACCGATAGTCTTCAGAGCAACAGTCTTTCCTCCAGTATTCGGACCGGTAATAACCAGAATATCAAATTTTTTTCCTACTTTTACATTAAGCGGGACCGCATCTTCACCCAGTAGTGGGTGTTTTCCTCGATTGATATCAATTATTCCCGAAGTATTAATCTGGGGACGAAAGGAATTCGTCTTTAATGCCATTTTTGCCCGGGCAAATATCCAATCTAATTCACTAAGAATATCGGCATTAATACTGAGTTCATCGGCAAAAGCAGCAACCCTTAGGCTAAGGTCCCGGAGTATTCTTTCTTCTTCTCTTTTTTGTTCTCTTTGTAAACTCCGGATTCTATTATTCTGCTCCACTACTGGCAGCGGCTCGATAAAAACGGTTGCTCCACTTGCAGATTCATCATGAACAATACCTTTAACTTCATTTTTGTATTCGTGTTTAACTGGGACAACATAGCGGCCATCTCTTTCAGTAATTAAAGTGTCTTGTAAAATTCTCTGATTATTGCTGGATTTAATAAAACTCTGCAGATATTCTCTTATTTTCAACCTTATGCTTTTTATCTTGCTTCTTATACTTTTTAATACTGGAGAAGCATTATCCTTAAGTTTCCCCTCTTCACTTACTGCTTCATCTAGTTTTTTCTCCAGCAAAATGTCTTCATATATATTATCAGTCAGATTGTACAAAACCGGGTATTTATCTGAGTTAATATACTTTTTAACCATTCGTGAAGAATTTAATATGCAATAAATATCATATAGTTCAGGGGGGTTTAACATTCCATTCACTCTTGCTTTGGCCAGCTGGCTTTCTATAGGCTTAAGACCACTTAAAAATGTTGGGCTGCCAAATCGTAAAGCTTCAATAGCTTCTTCGGTCTCATTAAGCATTCTTATTACTACTCCATACTCACTTGAAGGCTTCATCTCTTTTACTTTTTTATACCCTCCGGCAAATGAGGTAAATTCAGCTAGCTGATTTTGAATTTTATTAAACTCAAGCTTATGTAAAATTTTTTTGTCCATAAATTATCACCAAAATTTATAAATTTTTTAATCAGAGTATTGCATAATATAAAAATCCAAAATATCATTCTGAGCATTAGCCAATAATCTTTAGATAATTAAGCTCAGCCTCAGGATGACATACTAAAAAACCTGGCTATTTAGATGAAAAAGCTTAATTATGCAAAACCCACTAAGTATTAATGAAGAAAAAAAGCAATGCTTTTTAACCATAACTATTCTCTAATTAGAGCACTCCCCGAAAATAATGCCCTTTGGTAAAGGGAGACAGGCTCACTGTCTGCAGTTCTTCTTTAAAAGCAGTTAAATCTGGTTTTTCTCTATTTATAACCTTATTCAATACCTCAGAATATATTTTTACCGTTTTGGCAACCTGGTTTTTATTATAACGCCTGGCTTCTATTCTAATACTTTCAGGTCCCATTAATAGTATTCTTTCTATATTCTCTATCATGCATAGGGTACGTGAATTAAAGACATAAAAGCGGCAGTAGTTATCAGTTTCTACAGGAAATTTGTAACCCTTTTGATCTTTTATATAATAGCTGTCTTTCCTGCAATATCCCGGGCACATTTTTTCTTCATTTCCAAGCACACTGGATAACATACAAAAATCAGATACCATTAGTATTATTTCTCCATGCACCAGGATTTCAGCTTTATTCAAGTTTTTAAAATTTTCCAGCTGAATAAAATTTAATTCTGGAGAAAGACAAACCCCCTCTGCACCCATATCAAGCAGATAATTCATAGTGTATTGATTAAATATATTCAAACTGTAATCAACCCTGGCATTTATTTTTTTATCTAGCGACCATTCTAATGCACCTAGATTACCTACCATTATACAGCCACATCCGGTACTGTACAGGTCATCCCAATCTTCTATTTCACCTGGTTTTTGTATCCGGGGTAAAGCCGGAATTAACTCACAATTATGGCTATCTGCCAGGCTGAGTAGATCCTTTAATTCTTTAAGATTGATTTTATTAGATTTTATTCCTTCAAGTGATAAATAAACCCGGTTTGAACCAGCTAGTATTGCCTCATGGGCCTCATCGATACCACTGACAATAATACTTAAAAAAGGCATAGTTTTCATCGATGTTTTATTTTTAGTTGATAGATATTTTTGCTTTTTTTCCCGGTATTCCTCTTTTTTTATGCGGGGATAACTATTATTCCCCAGGTTCAATTTTATCAGTTCTTCACAGGCCCTTCTGCGAGCATCGTTTATTTCACTGAAAGGTATCATTAGTTCTTTATCAACTAGCAAAGAAAAGCTTCGCAGGTTAAAAGGAGTATTTCCCAGTCTATCAATTTTGGCTCTCACTGCAGCTTCATCAAGGGGGTACTTATCTGCAGGCTGAGCATAACTTCTGGTAAACACCTCAACCGTATTTCCCTTTTCATCAATAAATACGAGTTTAAGCTTTTGGCCCTCTTTTACCGAAGCAGTCACATCTACAGCGATCTTATGGTCTTTGTTATTCTTGATAGTATTCGCTGCCCTGGACATGAGTATTTCATCATGGGTTTTAAATACCCGGTCATTAGGTGATACCCTGCTATCAAGCTTTAGGCTGATAACATCACCCTTTTGAGCTTTTCTAACATATTCCCCGGCTATCTGCATCTCTTTAACAATAAATGCCGGTCCCCTGCCTTTTTTCACCCAGACTTCCAGGCCATCCCCAAGGTTAAGAGTATCGCTTAATTTTATCCAGGTCACCAGATCCTGGTCCTGTCTCACCACCCGGCCGGTATAAACTCCCCGGTTATTAGGCTTCCTGGTACTTAAAAAGTCTTTTTTATTAAGGATAAAATGACCACTGGAGAAATTACGATTGAAAATCTTTAAAAGTTCCTTTTTGGCCCCTTTGGGTGATGTATAATCAAGATCAGAGTTTAATAAATCAATAGCTTCCCGGTAGGCTTTAGTTACTACAGCAACATATTCCGGCCTTTTCATTCTACCTTCTATTTTAAGAGAATTGATTCCGGTTGATTTAAGCTGTGGCAGGTACTCAATCAAGCAAAGGTCTGATGGGCTTAACAGGTAATTGCCCGGGGTCTTCATTCTAGAAT
This sequence comes from uncultured Syntrophomonadaceae bacterium, assembly GCA_964482585.1. Classification (GTDB taxonomy): domain Bacteria; phylum Bacillota; class Syntrophomonadia; order Syntrophomonadales; family Syntrophomonadaceae; genus CAYZYO01. The sequence goes on from CAYZYO010000003.1 coordinate 13,671, forward strand.
CACTTTTTGCGGTATAGAGATCATAAGCAAGCCGGCATGGCTGAGCACATCTACCCCGGTTTCCACTCCTGCCTCCAACCATACTGCTGAATAAACACTGCCCGGAATATGAATAACACATTGCCCCGTGCACAAAAACTTCTAATTCAATATTGTTCTCTTCCTGGTGAATCGTCTTTATTTCATCCAGTGACAACTCCCTGGCAAGAACAATTCTTTTTAAGCCCTGTTCATTTAATAATCTGGCTCCTAAAGAATTATTAACAGTCATCTGGGTACTGGCATGGATTCTCAATGAAGGCATAATATTCCTGACTGCTTTTATTAATCCTAAATCCTGCATTATAATAGCATCAATATTTAGATGATATAAACGCCAGATTAAATCAAGTGCTTCATTAAATTCTGTATTGTCAATTAAGGTATTTACGGCTGCATATACCCTCCTGTTTCTTAAATGGGCATATTGAACTGCCTCCTCAATCTGCCGGTCATCAAAATTCTGCGCATATTGACGGGCACTAAAGCTCTGAGCTCCCAGATATACCGCATCTGCGCCATTTTCTACAGCCGCTAAAAAACCGTTCCAACTACCAGCCGGTGCCAGTAATTCCATAATTTAATAATTCCTCCTGAAACATTAATCCTTATTTATGTTTTTCCGGTTTACCCTTATAAGCCCGGAACAGGGAATAATATTAACTCCCTTTAATTCTAACTCATCCAGGAAAAGGTTTAATCCCAGTGAATCACTTGCCATATGACCTGCAATTATTACGTTAATATTATTATCTTTAGCAGCTAAACGATGCTTTTCCTGCATATGCATACAAATAAAGGTCCCTATCCCAGCAGCAGCTAACCTTTCGTATGCTTTAGGAGACCCACCAGTTCCCCCGGTCATTTTTATAAAGATTTTTCCGCAGCGCTTCTTTTTATCTCCTACTACTATTTTGGGTCCGGCTTTTAATTTCCTGGCCTTCTGGTATTCAGGTATTTCAAAAAGTATTTCCATTACATTTTTTATTGTCCGGCATTCCTTTTTTTTAAATAAATCTTGTAAAAACCGGTTAACCATATTATCCGCCGGGCTGTGTACACACATAAACGGTAGGTTAAGCAATCTGGCAGCATCAACTGCCCGCTGGTGATTTAACGGCATTATTCCTCTTTCTACCTCAGAAATACGCGAAGCCATTATTCCTTCAGCAATGTTTATCGGGACCCCTGCTCGCTCCAGCATATCTGCTTGGACATGCATAACTTCATGAAGTCCAGCCTGGGCTACTCCCTCCGGGTGGTGAGCAAGTACCATATCAACCTGTTCACCCTTCTGATTAAGCCAGTCTGCAAGTAGAATTTCAGGAGTTTCCATATCTATTCCACAGAGAATCTTTTTTATCTCCTCATCCCCGGTACCATATAAAATACGAGTATCACTAAAAGGATTGGCAAGCGATTCTATATCATAGAATCCTTTTTCTTCTTCACTTAATTTTTCATAATCATTTAGTTTGTCCTCTTGGAATAATTCCAAATATTCCTGTCTGGGGTCATATTTCTTTCCTAGTTCTACTGCCAGATTATAAATCTTTTTTAATTTCATTTGTAGTTTCCTCCTTTATCTATTCTTCGATCAATCCCAGCACATAAGGGGTTATGTCTGTAATTGAGGTTATATCTTCATAACCGGTATTTCCCAAAAAATCATGAATTATTAATGTCGGCACCGGATTCAGGGTATGCTTGCCGGTTGATAAGTCTTCAATATTACCATGATCACTTACTATTATTATTAGAACCTTTTGCAAATCCGATGCATTGACACAAGCAGCAATAAACCTATCTAAATTTTCATATATCTCAATAGCCCAGTCACTATCCTTTTTATGCCCGGCCCGGTCAGTTATAAAATATTCGTAAAGGGTAAAATCATACTTGCTTGCTATTCCAGCCAGGTTTTGTCCAGCCATTTCGGGACTGATAATATCAATATTATATCCCCTTTCTGTAAGCACCCTATTAGTAAAATCCTGATAAACAGCATTATTATTCCTTAAATCATCAAGGTTACGTAAACGCTTATCAGCACTTATCGTCATTAAGGTTGATACTGAATGACGGAGTTTTCGTTTTTTAACCAGTTCGAAATATTCGTCACGATAAGCATTAGCAAAAGTAACTTTTTTGCCGGCTGTAGCTAACAGTCTCATTATACTACTAGAAGCAATAATCTGCCTTAAAGCAAAAGTAGGATAGGCTCTAACATGATATCCTACTTTTTGAGCAGCATTAATACCTGTCCATAACGAAGTCTGTCCGGTTGCACTCTGGGGAATCCCCGGCACCTGGAGTAAAGCATCTGTTGGAAGCATTACTACCTGGTCCCGTATGATTTTTCCCAGGTGTTTATATAAAAGATGTCCTCCTAAAATAGAATCCATAAATGGTGTCCTGGCAAAAAAATAAGGATTAAATTCATCCTTACTTCCTAAACCAAAGCCATCTAAAAATATCATTATTATTTTCATAACCTCTCCTTTTTCGAGTTCACTGGGCTAATATGTTTTTTATTATAGCATAAGATTTATTCTCTTGAGTTAAGCCTTTGCTCTATGCTTTCCATCCTTAAAGATATAGTATCTAAACATTCATTAATATCATTTAATATTTCTGGTAGAGAAAAACCATCATTTCCCGGCCGGGTTTCCTCCTGCTCCTGGGCAAAAAATTCCGCCCGGCTTATTAATTCAGTAGTAATAATTCCATTATCATCCGGTTCCTTTATTCCTAAATCCCGGCGGTTAACCGGCTCCATTTCCTCTTTGAGGATCACACTGAAACCACCACAGGATTCGAGTATTCCTTTATCAACTTCCCGAATATTTCTTATACCCTGCCTCCTCAGTTCCTGCAGAAGATCATCCAGGTTAAATTTCTCTTTAGCCAGGTTTTCTCTTATTATGCTTCCATTATCTATTAGAACTACTGGTCTGCCGGTAATTATATCAGAAAGCTTATGGTTTTTTAATGCCATATATCCCATCACATATTCTAACCCAGCCAATGTAATTAGTATGACTATCCCTTCATAAAAAGGAATACTCTTATCCAGGGCTACTGACACTACCGTATGTCCTACACCGGTCATAACCACAAAGTCAAAAGGCCCCAGTTCGCCAAGAGCCCTCTTGCCCAGAAGTCGTATCATAATTAATGCCATAAAATACATAACGACTGCTTTTAGAACGAAACTCAACATAGTATTTACCTTTCATTAAAAGGTTTAATTGGCAGACCTTTTATATAATAATTTAATCTACAATAATCAATACATTTATATTTATAATAAAATTTTAGAATTTTGCATATTTAAACAACAACCATCTCAGCTTTGGACAGTCCATCCAGCCGGAGGCTAAATTCTCCTTTTATAGATTTAAAGGTTTGAAACAGCTTATTAGGCAAAATCCTTAATTTAGTATTTTGCCAGATTTCCTTTCTTTATTCTTAAATGTAAATATATTAATCTCGTGTAAAAATTTACTTTTGCTTTCACTGCGTAAAGTAATATTTATACATTATATACGTAGAGGAGACTTCAGTCTCCGGCTACAGTAATGACTCTATTTAGGAGAATTTAATTTTCCTAAACAGATGTAAAGTTTTTAATGATATGAAGTAGTTAATTATACAAAGTCTCTTGAATAACAAGTTTTTCTTATTCATTGTCAAAAGGAGGTATTAGACAGAATTTTTGTAAGGCTTTCTTAAGGTGATTTAAGATTTGGTCTAATGAAGGTTTAATTATTAGTCGTTTTTACAGCTTGATTGGCAACCAGGATTATAAGTAGAAACCCCATAAGGGCTTCTTATTTATTTAGATAATCCAAAAGTGCTTCTTTATCCCAGGTGTTAACAATATTTTCCGCCTCTAACCACCCCCTACGAGCATTTATCACTCCATATTTTACCAGTCTAAGATCCTCTTTGTGATGAGCATCACTATTAATAGCTATCTTTATCCCATAATCCCTGGCTTTTTTCGCAATTACTTCATCAATATCTAACCGGTCAGGATGAGAGTTTATTTCCAGGATTATTTTATTGTCGGCAGCCGCTTCTAATACTTTATCTATATCGAGTTCATAGGCACTTCTCCGGTTTAACAGTCGGCCTGTCAGGTGCCCGATAATATCAACATGCTCATTTTTTATGGCTCTTATTATACGCTGAGTCTGTTTTTCGCCTTCCAGTTTGAAGTTGCTGTGTACAGATGCAACAACTACATCCAGGTTTTTTAATACATCATCAGAAAAATCTAATTGTCCATCTTTTAAGATATCAACTTCAATACCTCTTAATATTTGAAAATCCTTCTGGTTTTTATTTAGACCATCTATTACTTTACCCTGGGCAGAAAGACGTTCTTCATTTAATCCTCCACTGATAGGCAGTGATTTAGAATGGTCGGTAATAGCTATATAGGAGTAATTCATAGTTTTTGCCACATCGACAACTTCATTTATTTTATGAGCCCCATCACTCCAATCAGAATGGACGTGTAAATCCCCTTTTAAATTGTTTTCTTGAACAAGTTTCGGCAGCTGATTATTAGACGCTTTTTCAATTTCTCCCTGGTCTTCACGGAGTTCAGGAGGAATATAATTTAACCCCAGTTTTCTAAAGACATCTTTTTCACTTTCTACCCTGGAAAATTCTGCTGGATTAATCCCTTTAAAAAGGGCATTACGGTGTTCCTTAGAACCAGTAGTCCACACCAGGCTGTAAAAATAATCATCCGGATCGACAATAATAATTTCGAAATCAATCTGATAAATCAGTTTGCCTTTTATATGTTTACTATCTTTGCTGGAAATGCTTCTTACGCTTTTGTAGGTACTAACCTTCTGGTACACTCTGGAGTAATCATTAGCAGCCACTAGTATATCAATATCACCGACAAGTGATTTGCCTCTCCTTACACTTCCTACAATACATGCTCTTTGTACGGCTCTCGATTCTTTTATATGATCTAGAAAATCTTCTGCGAGTGGCAGCGCTAATCCCAGAGTTACTTTTCCCGTTCTCTTTTTTAACAGGTCTATACCCTTTTTAATATTATATTCAGTTTTACCACCGACACCTGGAATCTTTCTAATCTCTTTATTCTGAGCAGCCTTTAATAAATCATCAATATTATTTATTCCTAATTCTTCATAAATCAATTTGACTGTTTTATGTCCTATCCCAGGAATAGAAAGCATTTCAAGTACTCCTGAGGGTACATCCAAGAGCAATTTATCATAATATTCACAATTACCCTTTTCCAAAAGCTCTTCTATTTTAGACTTAACCGCCTTACCTACACCTGGTATTTCACTAATGCGGTTCAGTTTATACAAATAATTAATATCTTCATCAAGATGACAAATAGAACGAGCAGCTTTACGATAAGCTCTTATTTTAAACGGATTGTCTTCTTTAATTTCTAATATATCTGCAATTCTATCCATTATCTCTGCAATTTCCCGGTTTGTCATATACTATCCCATCCTATTTTTCCTTTCCTCTTCCAGGGTTTTTACCAGTTCATCATAATCCTCCTGCAGTTTATTAAGTTCATCAGCGAGGTTCAAGGAAGTCAATACAGCAATCTTAGTCAAAGGGAGATTAGGATTTCGATGTTGAACCATTCTCATACGACGGTCTACATACCCGGCAAGCATTTCAATATATTCGGTATTTTCATCTCCTTTTACAATATATTCTTCGTCAAAGATTTCAACTGTAACCTTGTTTGTATTAGTTTTTTTATCATCCAAGCATAATACCCCCTTATTAAGCAATATTAATCTATTTCTATATTATACTTCCATATCCTTCAAAGCAATAAAAAGCCGGGATCAATCCCAGCCAAAACTTTATTATTCAACAAGCAGGATATATTTTTAACCCTCAGGATGAATGAGGGCAGAAGCGTTTTAATCCCATAAGATAAGTCATTGCTGCACCAGTAGTCCCAAAAAATAAAGCCGGTTTGGAGTTACAGTAATTAGTGATGGTACAATTAACTACAGTACTGCCGGTAGCTACAATTAAATCACACCACTTTAGTACATCGTCAGTAACTTCTATTGGTTCAACTATTATCCCTGATTTTACCTGCCCCACATTATCCGGATCCATGTCGACCACCCTTACCGGAAACTCCCTGGCGATATTCTCCAGCATTGCTGGCTGTAATCCTATGAGAGCTACTTTGGGGCTGTCATACTCACTTTTTATATAGCAGACTAACTGTTTAGCACACTCTTCCGGTTTCTCATCATGACAGTGAATAGTATCTTCAATATAGCCAAGATACCTCATCACTGCATTCATTGTTGCTATTAATACTGCCCGGTCGAAATTGTTTTCCGGATTTATTTCCAGGATTTCCTTTAAAGTTCCATGGTAATCACCAGCCATATCAGTAAAAGCCTGTCCCTTTACTCCTTTAAATATGGACTGCATAAGCTGTTCTTTTCCTTTTACAATAGGATAATCCCGGCGTTTAGGTCTGCCAATTGCTTCTTCTACTGATAGGGTTCTTCCAGTTATAAAAATCTCTTCATTTAACAAATTATTGTCTGCAACCAGTTTTTTAAACTTATCTATAAGCTCTTTATAAAAAGAACCTGCATCCATTTCACAGCCTCCCTGTACTCTTAATAAAAAACTTTCTTGCATTGTAGCCGGCCTAGGAATAAAACTCCATTCAGTTAAATACTGGATAATCAACTTCTCACAATACGTGTACTGCTGCACTTTTAAAGGTTGTCCAAACCTTTTCCCCCCGCTTTAAGCCCATTTCTTCTACTGACTGTATAGTAACCAGTGCTGTAAGTATTATACCTGAATCTACAGTAATCCGGAATAATGGTCCCTGGTTTATCATATTAACAATTTTGCCTGGAATGCTGTTCTGGGCACTGGATTGCAAATGTTTACGTGAAATAATAATATCTTCCGGGCGAATAGTCAATGTTGCTGTTCCTTCTTTTTCATAGATCGTTTTAATTTGAATTCCGTCCCCAACTTTAATTACCCTTCCATCAGCCCTGCCCTTAATAATATTTTCAGCCCCAACAAATTCGGCAACAAAAAAAGAATTCGGATGGCGAAAGACCTCTACAGGTTCTCCCACCTGTACAATCTCACCATTGTGCATTACACCTACTCTGCTTCCAAGTGCCATTGCTTCCGAAAAATCATGTGTAATATGCAGGGTAGTTGTTTTTAACTTGTCATGGATTCTGCGTAGTTCCTCTTGAAACACTATCTTGGTACGCGGATCAAGAGCACTCAAAGGTTCATCTAGAAGCAGAATACGGGGAGAGGTAACCAGAGCCCGAGCTAAAGCTGTCCTCTGTTTTTCTCCACCGCTTAGCGTAGAGGGAAAACGTTCTAATAGGTTTTCAATGTTAAGCAGGGAAACAATTTCTTGAAAACGTTTTCTCCCTTCTGTCTCATCCATTTTACGGATTTTAAGTCCAAATAAAATATTTTCTTTAACCGATAAATGAGGAAAAAGAGCATAATCCTGGTAAACAAAACCTATATTACGCTGTTCAGGATAAAGTTGATTAATTTTACTGTCTTTAAACCAAACTTCACCTTTATCAGGATGATACATACCTGCGATTAATTCAAGAAGAACAGTCTTACCGGTTCCGGTAGGTCCCAGGATAATAAAATATTCATCTTCATTGATATCTAAAGTTATATCCTTTAACTCAAAATCACCCAATTTTTTATGAAGGTGTTTAAGTTTCAGCATTTGTTATTTCCTCCTCGTTAATTTCCCTGACGAGAAATCTCAAATTGATGTCCTCCCATCAGCTCAAACACAAATAATGAAGTAACTGATATAATAATTAATATTGTAGCAGCTGCCAGGCCAAGTTTGAGATCACCGACAGACATATTAAGGAAAAGAGAAACCGGCAGGGTCTCGGTTTTAAACCGGGTAGCACCGGCAAACATCAAAGCTGCTCCAAACTCTCCCAGTGCTCGTGCCCAGGTAATAACAATTCCTGCCATGAGTCCATTTCGGGCCAAGGGTAGGGTGATTTTGAAAAAAGACTGCATTCGGTTACACCCCAGGGTCCTGGCAACAAATTCCATGCGCGGGTCAACATTTTCTATAGTAGATTGCAGAACCTTTATCATATAAGGTACATTGACAAAAAACTGGGCCAGTATTATACCCTGGGTAGTAAAAACAAATTCCAGTCCCCTGGCTGCCAGGGCATGCCCAAATGCTGTAGTCCCAAAAAGCAGTAAAAGTGCTACACCTGATACAACTGGTGGAAGAGCAATAGGTATATCAAGAATAGTTTTGACAAACCGCTTTCCACAAAATTTGAAACGTGACATCCCATAAGCAACAGGTACGGCAACAAGAATACAGAGTAATGTTGAAATTATAGATGTCATAAAACTGAGTCTTATAGCAAATTGTATTTCCCTTGTGCCAATACTGCTCAGAAGGTTGGGGCCACCCCTTATTAATATCATGGAAATAGTTAGGGCAATAAATCCAACTAAAAAAGCTATACTAACTGCTACTATTGAGGTGAAAAAAATATTTTGTCCCCATACCCCGCTCTTCTTCACCAGTTAACAACTCCCTTTCTAAAAACTTTGCGGTAAGGTGTAATGATTATAAATAGAACCTTACCTAAACATTTGCCCTCTCACCTGATTCTTGATACCGTTTTATTCTATTATTTTAAAACCATGGTTTTCATAAATAGCTTTTCCTTCAGGACCAGCTACAAAATCAACAAATTTCTGAGCCAGTTCTGATTTTTCTGAAGATTTAAGGACCATTATAGGCAGAGTTTTAATATCATTTTGCTCTTCTGCAATGGGAATAGCTTCTACATCTTCAACCCCCACAACATTATCCTCCCAGATAATAGCAGCATCACATTGTTTCATTGCTACATAAACCAGTACTTCATTTACCGTAGGTGCTGTAGCTACCGTATTCGCATCTACTGCTTCTTTAAGTCCGTTTTCCTTAAATATTTTTACTGAGGTCTTACCAATGGCCGCTGCTTCTGGGTCACCTAATACTACTTTTACACCGGGTTTAGCCAGGTCTTCTAGTTTCTCAATCCCAGCCGGGTTTCCCTGGGGAACAGCTATAACCGGGATATGATATGCTACTTCTTTAATATTATCTTCCGCCAGTCCCTTTTCCACGGCCTGCTGTCCATACATCTTGGCCCCGGGCATATATACATCTCCGGTTCCGGTTAATTCAATCTGGCTTAAGTTCTGGGCTGAACCGGCATAAGAGTACTCAATCCTTATATTAAATTCCTCTTCAAAAACCTCACCTATTTCATCCATAGGTTTCCTTAAACCAGCACCACTATAAACCATCAGGGTATCTGTAGGTTCTAAAACATCCCCACCATTTGTCGCGTCGTCTCCTCCTTCTCCGGTACAACCAATAACAGATACCGCCATAAAAATGGCTAAAAGAATTATTGCAAAATACTTATTAAATTTAAACATTTACTTTCATCCTCTCCTTAAAGTTTTCGGCTAATAAATTTAGTCCCTCCTTTCATAAAACATAAAAAAAGCAGTCTCCCGCCAAAAGGATAGACTGCAAATAATTATAAGGCATATCTAGGCATAAACACTTATAACCAATTCCTTTCCAAACACGGGAGGCATATCCGTTTCCGTATATACCCTATCGGGTTTAATGCCATAGTCAAAAACCTTAGGCAGGAAACCTCGGAATTATAAAAAAAATATTATTTTATTTTTATTTTATTATTTCGTCATTTTTTGCTAGATTCCTCTTTTAAATCCTATATATTTTAGTGATGTATAGTAAAATTTTATAGAAAATCATTGTTTATAACTAAAGCATATATGGGTATTCAATATGCCTATTACCCAGTGGGAAAATATCTATTCAAAATATAGTAAAATTATATTTATAATAGAAATATTTAAAAGGGGTGAAGGACAAGTGACTAAAACGAGTACAGATGTATTGATTGTTGGTGGTTCGGCAGCAGGGTTAAGTGTCGCTAATTCTACATGTGTATGGTATCCAGACAAAAAGGTGACTGTTGTTAGGAATGTACCTTACACAGTAGTTCCTTGTGGAATACCGTATATTTACGGAACATTAAATTCGGTAGTTAAGGATAAAATACCTGACGAAGGTTATCTTGATAAAGGAGTTAATTTTATTATCGGTACTGTAATTGACGTTGACCGGAATAATAAAACAGCCAAATTATCTGATGGCAGTGAAATCAGTTATGAAAAACTGGTAATAGGAACAGGCTCTAAGCCAGTTATGCCCCCAATCAAGGGAATTAACTTGAAGAATGTATTCCCTATTGAAAAAGACCCGGATTTTCTCGAAAATTTAGGTGCAACCCTTGAGGGAATTAAAGATATCGTGGTTATCGGTGGCGGATTTATCGGTGTAGAAATGGCTGAACAAATAAAACTCAAAGGGGATTATAATGTTACTCTCTTAGAAGCCTTACCACGATGTCTGCTGGCAGCATGTGAAGAAGAAGCCGGACTAAAAATTGAAGAGCAACTTGAAAAACTAGGTGTAAAAGTATCTACTAATAAAATGGCTAAATCTATTGTGGGTACTGACAAGGTTGAGGGAGTTGAACTTGCAACCGGAGAAATGCTTGAAGCTGATATGGTAGTACTAGGTATTGGGGCAGCTCCCAACGTAGATTTAGCTGAAAAGATCGGGCTGGAAGTTGATAAAAAAATGGGAATTGTAGTTGATGAATATATGAGGACTATAGATAAAGATATATTTGCCTGTGGTGATTGTTGTACAAAATTCTCCATAATTACCGGTAAGCCTTCTGCTATCAGGTTAGCCTCAGTGGCAACCTCAGAAGGCTTAATTGTAGGAAGTAATCTTTATTCACTCAATAGAAAGACTAGAGGGGCAGTAGGTGCTTTTGCTACCAGGGTAGGAGAAGTAGCAGTTGCAGCAGCCGGGTTCACTGAAAAAATGGCCAATGACAATGGTTGTGATTATTATTTAGGAGAAATAACCGCTCCTGATCGGCATCCTGGTTCTTTACCTGGATGTACCATGGAAACTAAGGTGAAGTTGCTGTTTAATAAGAAAAATGATCGTTTGATAGGTGGTCATGTAATCGGGGGCTTTCAGGCAGCTGACATGGTGAATATACTTGCTTTAGCTATTCAACAGCAGGTAACCGCTGATGAATTAGCTATTTCCCAGTATGCTACTCATCCATTACTCACTGGTTCACCTCTTGTATACCAAATAATGTGGGCAGCAGAAAATGCCATTATTAACAAAAAAAAATAATAATAGTTGATTAAGTTAATTTTTCAAACCTAATTAACCCCTCATGCCCAGAGGGCACACCACCAATGAAAATAGAGTAGGTAATTAAACACAGATTCACGCAGATATTTTTTTTGTTTTGATAAGTATCTGAAACAATTTATAATATTTTACCCTTAACTCTGCAGTTAACCACTAATTCTTATATTATATCGTAGAGGCGACTTCAGTGTCCGACCAGCCAGAATTCAGTTTGTCAGGGCGGCGACTGAAGTCGCCTCTACGGTTCTATCCGGTTGCTGCGGTTTTTCCAAAACGCCAGTGCCTCCCAACTTATTTAAGTAAGGTGATTGCATTAATCGTTTATTTTCATACTAATCTAAAAAAGAGCGGTTAATTCCTCTCTTTATTTTTTTGGTTAAGCAACCAATTTTAACAATACAATCATTTATCAATCAAGATATCGAATAAACAGCATATAAATAGTATTACATGAAACCTGTTTTTTATTTACTGTCTGTTTCCAATGAGGAGGGATCAGAAGTTATGCCTTTCGATTTTAATAAAATTATTCAAAAAGACCGGGATCAAAGAAAAAGTACCCGTTTTGAGGGAAATTTTCTGGATTACCTTGAATCAATAAAGAATAACCCGGATATAACTATGCTCGCCCATGAACGACTTTATAAAATGATAACTCAACCGGGTGTAGATATAATAAACACGGAAAATTTTTCCCGCTTAAGAAGAATATATGGAAATGATAAAATAAAACGGTACAAATTTTTTAATGATTTTTATGGTATTGATAAGACTATTATGGAAATTGTACGTTTTTTCTATTCAGCTACTATGCGGGGTGAAGAAGCAAGACAGGTCCTCTACCTGGTAGGCCCAGTAGGATCAGGTAAATCTTCTATAATGGAAGCTCTAAAAAAAGCTTTAGAAAACAGCCCTCTTATCTGGGCCCTTAAAGGCTGTCCCATGAGAGAAGACCCTTTGCACCTGGTGCCAAATCATCTGCGCCAGGAGTTTGAAAAGATTTTAAATGTTCAAATTGAAGGGGATTTGTGTCCTATATGCCGCTACCGTTTGCTTAATGAATATCAAGGAAAATACGAAAACTTTCCGGTAGAAAAAATTGACTTCTCTATTCGCGGTCGTAAAGGTATTGCTGTGGTTCCTCCAGTAGATCCTAACAATCAAGATGCATCGGTTCTGGTAGGCTCAGTAGATATCTCTAAAATGGACCTTTATCCCGAAGATGACCCCCGGGTACTATCGTTAAATGGCGCTTTTAATGCAGGCAACCGTGGCATAGTTGAATTTATTGAAATCTTTAAAAATGATGTTGAATACCTCCATTCAATTATTACTGCTACCCAGGAAAAAAGCATACCTTCACCAGGTAAAGGCCCCATGATCTATTTTGACGGAATTATACTTGCCCATTCTAACGAAGCTGAATGGAACAAATTTAAGTCTGATCATACTAATGAGGCAATATTAGATCGTATTGTTAAAATTGAAGTCCCATACTGTCTTGAATTAGATGAGGAAGTGAAAATTTATCACAAGATACTGAAAAAGAGTAATTTTACTGCCCACATAGCTCCCCATACCATTGAAATTGCTTCCATGTTTGCAATTATGAGTAGATTGAGCCCTTCTAATAAGGTCGATTATCTAACCAAAATGCGTATTTATAATGGTGAGGAAATAGTTGAAAAGGACTCTACCAAAAAAGTGGATATTCAAGAACTTCGTGATGAAGCTAGTAATGAAGGACTTACCGGCATATCTACCCGGTTTATTATAAAGGCTATTGATAATGCTCTTTCCGAATCTGAGAATAACTGTATTAACCCAATTCTAATTATGGAGTCACTTATTAAAGCTCTGAGAGCAACCGATATTGGTGATGAAGAAAAGAAAAGGTTAATAGGAATTATCCAGGAAACTGTAAAAAATGAATACCATCGCATTTTAGAAAAAGAAGTTACCAGGGCTTTCATTCATGGCTATCACGAGCAGGCTGAGACTCTGTTTAATAACTACCTGGATAATGCCGAGGCCTATGTAAATAAAACCAGGATAAAAGACGGAAATACCGGTGAAGAACTGGAGCCAGATGAAAAATTCATGGAATCCATTGAATCCCAACTGGGGTTAACTGAAAGTGCTGCCAGGGGATTCCGGCATGATGTTACCGCATACATGTTTTCTTTATTAAGAAATAATAACCAAATAGACTACCACAGCTATGAACCCTTAAAAGAAGCTATTGAAAAGAAGCTCATTTACTCTGTCCGCGAGCTTTCACGGATTATTACCAGTGCCCGGGTTCGTGATGATGAACAAAAGCGAAAATACGATAACATGGTTGAAGAAATGAAACGCAATAATTATTGTGATCACTGTTGTAATGTAATCCTTAAATATGCCGCAAATAACCTGTGGAAGGATTGAAGGGCTAGAAATATGGCTGTATTCAGAGAACAACAAATAACTAAAAAAGATAGGAGTGTTGAAGACCGCCGGCGGCACCGGCAGCTAGTAGACAAATCCATCAGAGAAAACCTGGGCAATATAATAGCCGAAGAAAGTATAATTGGCCAGAATAAAGGGAAGGTGTTTAAAATACCTATCCGGGGACTTAAGGAATATAAATTTATATATGGCCAAAACCGGCCCGGGGTGGCCTCAGGAACAGGAAAGGAAAAACGGGGAGATACCATACCTGGTCCTAAAGAATCTGGCTATTCAGCCGGTGACGGGGCCGGCAGTTTTGAAGGAGATGAATTTTATGAGACTGAAATAACCCTGGAAGAGCTGGTAAATTACCTTTTTGAAGATTTAGACCTTCCTTTTATGGAGAGGAAAAAATTCTCGCTGCTTGAAACTCAAAAGACCAGCCGGCGCTGGGGTATTCAAAGGAAAGGAATTCCACCCCGGCTTTGTAAAAAGCGCACTATGATGGAACGAATAAAGAGAAAAAAGGCCAGCCTGAGATTGACTAACACGGAAGAAGATCCTCCTGAAGAACGGTTTCCTTTTAGTGAAAATGACCTGCGTTATAAACGGTTAAAAGAAAATGTCCGTTTAGAATCTAATGCTGCAGTAATATGCATAATGGATAATTCCGGTTCTATGTATCTTACTAGAAAGTATCTTGCCCGCAGCTTCTTCTTTCTTCTCTACCAATTTGTGCGCTACCGATACATCAATGTAGAGCTGGTTTTTATCAATCATACAACGACTGCTAAAGAGGTTAATGAAGAAGAGTTTTTTCACCGGTCTGAATCAGGAGGAACCTTTATCAGCAGTGGTTATGAAAAAGCACTGGAAATAATTAATGCCCGCTATAACCCCGATATTTGGAATATCTACACCTTCCACTGCAGTGATGGTGACAACTGGCCTACAGATATAGAAAAAGCTATTGAAAAGGCTAAAGAACTCTGCGAGATATGCAACCTTTTTGGTTATGGAGAAATCGGCTCCCAGGGTATATCCGATACCAATATGTCACAAAGATACAAGTACAATGTTAAAGCCAACAATTTTGTGTCCGTATCAATCCAGGGCAAAAATGATATCTGGCCTGCATTTAAAAACCTTCTGCAGGTTGCCCAAGAGGGGGATTATTAATGGGCAGTGATTATAGTTTACAGGAGTTAAAATACTGGAATAATAAGATAGAATTGATAGTAGAAGAAATGGGATTAGATCATTACCCCCAGGAATTTGAAATATGCAGCTATGAAGAAATGCTGGGGTATGAAGCCTATTTGGGAATGCCATCTCGTTATCCTCACTGGAGTTTTGGTAAAGCCTATGAAAAGCAAAAGACTTTTTACCAGTATAACCTTACCGGTCTGCCTTATGAAATGGTGATAAACTCCAATCCCTGTCTTGCTTATTTAATGAAGGATAATACTCTTCTTTTGCAGATACTTACGATGGCTCATGTATACGGGCATAATGATTTTTTCAAAAATAACCGGCTATTTAAAGAAGGTACTGATGCAAGGTATACTTTAGAAATGTTTAAATCCCATGCCCAGCGCATCCGGGAATACATAGGTGATCCCAGTATAGGGTATGACCGGGTTGAAAGGGTTTTGGATGCAGCCCATGCTCTTAAACTACAGTGTTATCGATGGATAGGGGAAAAACACCTGAGTGATCAAGAGAAACGCGAAAGATTGATCAATGATTATAATCACCAACTGGCTGATCATCCCCTGCTGGAAAAGAAGTCTAAAAGTAATCCCCCGAACTTTAATAAAATTCCCCTTGAACCTGAAGAGGATCTCCTGTTATTCCTGTGTAAATTTGCCAGGTTAGAGGAATGGGAAAAAGATATCCTGCAGATTGTCAGGAAAGAAAATTATTATTTTCTGCCCCAGATTGAAACCAAAATTATGAATGAAGGTTGGGCATGCCTGTGGCATTATAAGATTCTTAACCAACTTAATCTTGAACCGCCTCTCTACCTCGAATTCCTTAAAAGACACAACCAGGTAGTGAACCCTCATGAAGGAGGTCTGAATCCTTATCATCTCGGGTTCAAAATATTTTCAGATATAGAAAAACGGTTTGATACTAGTTTTCTTTTTACAGTAAGGCAGCAGGAAAGGGATTCATCTTTTATCCGAAGGTTTTTAACTAAAGAACTATGTGCAGAACTCAACTTATTTGAATTTAATAAGGATCGCCGGGATTATGTTATTACTGAAATAGCAGATGAAGAAGGCTGGAAAAAGATCCGTAACAATCTGGCAAATAACGTAGGTATTAATATCACCCCGACAATAAAGGTTATTGAAATGAGAACAGATAATATACTCCTACTTGAACATGAATGGGAAGGACGCGATCTTCACATCCCCTATGCACTTGAAACCCTGAAATATTTAGCCACTCTCTGGGGAAATACAGTTCGACTTAAAACTATGGTACGGGGCTCACGGCAGCTGCTGGAAAGTAATCCTAAATAGTTTCTTGGAGGATAATATTAAATAAAGCCTGATTTATTGCACTTTTATTGTCGTTTCCATATATAAGTATTTAATAAAAAAACCAGGTAACTTTAAAAGTAAAGCATTCCTGGTTTTTTTGTTAATCGTTATAGTCGATTTTATTTTCTATTTGTAGTTTGTATCGGTAACTTACCATCAAAAAGTTTCGCCTGATAATCTGATCTGAGTTCTTCCACTTAGCGTTTATACCTCCAGTACATTAAATGTAACCAGTATATTTATATATTTACTGAATTTAATTGCTCTTACTTAAAAATCTCAGGTTATTAAACAATTCAGCGACAGTAATTACTCCTATACCTCCAGGTACCGCACTGGCAATTTTAGCCTTTGATTTAGCTTCGTCATGGACATCGCCAAACATGCTGCCTGTTTCATCAAAATTGGTGCCAACATCCATTATTACCACATCTTCAGTTACCATATCCGGGGTGATAAAATGCTTCTGTCCCATTGCTGCAACCAGAATATCGGCATTAAGGGTTTCCTTTTTTAAATTCCTGGTCTTAGAATGGCAAAGGGTAACTGTTCCATTTTCAGCTGTCATCATTACTGATAGTGGTCCTCCAACAGTCATGCTCCTTCCAATAATAGTCACTTTTTGTCCTTTAATAGGAATATTGTTTTCCTTTAGTAGAGTAATAACTGCTTGGGGAGTTGATGGTTTAACTCCATCCTGCCTGCTGATAAGTTTACCTAAGTTATAATTATGAATACCCTCTACATCTTTGGTATAGTCTATAGTGTTAACTAGTCTGCTGGTACTAAGGTGATCAGGCAGAGGTGTTTGCAGCATTATTCCGGTTATACCAGGATCGCTATTCAATTTATTAATTGTATTAATAACCTGATCTTCACTGGTTTCTGCAGGAAAGCTTATTATTTCTACTTTTACTCCTGATTCTACAGCAAATTTCTGGATGCCCCTGATATAAGATTGAGATGCCTCATCTTCTCCCACCTGGATAATTACCATTTTCATGGGATTGTTCAAGGTCTGAGCAGATATATCCTTCTTAATTCTTTCCCTTATCTCTTTTCCGTATATAAGCAAGTTAATTCCCTCCAGCATTAGTTTTTATTTATCCCGCAGGTTTTTTAAGATTTCTATATCCTCTTTTTGTCCATCAGGATCAGTTTCCAAAATAAAAGGAAACTCTCTAAAAAAACAGTTTTTTAACAGCTTTCTAAACCCTGATTTACCGATAAATCCCTCCCCGATATGCGCATGCCGATCCCGCTTTGAACCTGATTCATAACTGCTATCATTAATATGAACTAACTTAATCTTTTCTCTACCAAATGTACGATCCATTTCTCTAAGAATGCCGTTAATTCCCTCAATATTACTGCAATCATAACCTGCTGCAAAAGTATGACAGGTATCAAAACATATGCCTATCTTATCGTTTTTATCTGTATTTTGCAATATCTGGTTTAATTCGTTGAAATTTTTACCTATTTCTGTTCCCTGGCCTGCCATAGTCTCCAGGAGAATCATGGTTGTTCCCGAATAATCATCTAATACCCAGTTTAATAGATTAGATACTCTGTTTATGCCTGCTGCAGGTGATGAAGTAGTATAGGCCCCGGGATGTAAAACCAGGTAGTCTGCATTAATCAATTTACATCGCTGGAGCTCTTCGCTTATTATTTCATAGGTAAACTGGTATACATCTTCTTTAAGTGATGCCGGATTGCAAATGTAGGGTATATGGACTACGACCGGACTTATATTATTATCCACCATTTTACGATTAAAATAAGCTATTTCTTCATCACTTAATTGGCGGGCTTTTCTTCCCCGGGGATTACGTAAGAATACCTGTAAAGCCTCAATTTCCAGCTTTTCTGCTGTATCTGCAGTATGCTTCAGCCCTTTGCCTACAGGTAAATGAGCACCTATCCTGGGTTTTTTATAAGTAATAATTTTAATCACCTCTTTCAAAAAGCATTTTTTATATGATTAATTTTATACCCCTGGTTATTTATCAATATAGTAATAACATCAAATCGCATTCCTGTAAAAAACCTTGCAGAATTAAGATAAATTAAAGCCGCTTTTTTTAGGTGTTCCTGCTTTTTACGGGTAACCGCTTCCTCCGGGAAACCGTATTTGATGCTTCTTCTAGCCTTAACCTCCACAAAAATAATGGCTTTTTTATTATCACAGCAGATTATATCCAGTTCTCCATAGCGGGTATAAAAATTTCTTTCCAGGATATTATAACCATGGTTAAGCATATATTTAACTGCTATTTCTTCTCCCTGTTTTCCAAGATTTTTTTTCATTAAGATTCACCTACAGCAGGTTATTAAATCAATTTAACCCTCATGCCCAGAGGACACAACCACTTATGAATATAAAGGGGTTATTAACCACAGATGAGCACAGATTTACGCAGGTTTTTTGGTTTTTGTTTTGATAGGTATCTGGAACAATTATAATATTTTACTTTTAACTCTGCAGTTAATCCCTATTTCTTACTACTGTCCCGTATCTTATACCGTAGAGGCGACTTCAGTCGCCGCCCCGACACACCGGTTTTGAGCAAGGCGGCGGCAGAAGTAGCCACTAAGGGTAATG
>CAYZYO010000004.1:0-30928 GCA_964482585.1 uncultured Syntrophomonadaceae bacterium
ATATTTTGACGATAAACATCGTTTTCTGATTCATCAACTTCTTCAGCCTCTTGATTATTAGCCTTTTGAAGTTTAAAACTGTAAGAATTTTCTTTAAGAATACGAGATATGGCATCAACTGAAGATGGCCTCCCCATATAATACACCATATCAAAGCGGTCTGATAGCTGTCTCCTGATCTCTTCTAAAGGCCCTGGTTCTTCATCTGGATTAGAAGCAGCCCATACTGATACATTGACCTCAATGTCTACTACAGGCAACCCCGCTTCTTCAATTTGAATATGGCCGGGCTTGTTGCCCATTACATCCAGTAGTATATCGGTAATTTCTGGTGCTGTATCTGCCAAGCGGTTTATCTCATCAATAAATATTATCCCGCGGTGGGCCTGAGGTATTAATCCTGGTAAAAGCTGTGCCTCTGGATGTAGTGGATCTGTCAATTTTGCAAGATCAATACTACCTGCTACGGTTCCAACTTTAGCCGACTGAGAAATTTCTAAAAACGGCATCAGAATTTCTTCAGTTCCAAGCTTAACAATTTCATCCGGACTCATCTTTCTGTGGTGTGGACAATGGGGATCTGCCGGGTCACAGTTGTATATACATCCCTTTATCCTGGTAATCTTGGGAAGAATTCCTTTGGCCGCTCGCGCAATCGTAGTCTTTCCTGTACCCCTCACTCCTTCGGCATGAACATGTAAGGGTTCTCCAACATAAGTTGAGACAATCGACATTAAAGCTAGATCAAATAAAGGTTCATTCCCCTCATATCGCTCAAGTTTGTAGAATGGTATCATGAGTATCACTCCAATCTTTTAACCGGGAACAACACACTCAATAACAAATTTAGAAATCCACTTCTGCAACCAAATTACTTCTTATACATGATACCTTACGGTCTAATCCCCGAACCAAATCAATAAAATTCTCGTTTACCCCCTTTCTTATAAAACATTTTTTTACCGCTACCTAAATTTTTATTATGTATTATATTAAACCACATTGTGTCTTTTTCCTCTATAATTTCTATAAAATAAGTATATTTTGTTGAATTTTTTGTTGGATTTAAATTATGTGGTTTGAGTTTATATTCAATAGCGTAGTTAATGAAACTATCCGAAAATACTTTGTGATTTTTTTCTTTTATTTAACTACACATATAGTTAATCAAGAAGGTAGTACTATTATAATTATAATAACGTATGTTGTGATTTTTTTCGCTAGGTTGGATTTACTTGGTCAAAGAATACGGCTATTTTGCACCAGCTTGTTACTTTTCTAACAATTTTATGTTTTGGTAGAAATGCTTTTTAAAAAAAGGGGTTTTTATTAATTTAGGGGGCCAAAATTTAATTTTTGGCCCCCTAAAAACTTTATTTATATTGCTTTTTTACAGTATGATTGGTTTTATTTAATTCTTACTTTGTCATTTTTCCTGGATATTCGGTTTATTGTATGCCCATTTTGCCTCTTAATAGTTTTGATTTGGATCTGCTTAATATTATATCTTTATCGCAATCTATCATATGTAGAATATATGATCCTTCACCTAAATTAATTAATTCCCTTATATAGTTTAGATTTACGATAAATGCCTGGTGGACCCTGAAAAAACAGTTCTCATCCAGTCGATTTTCCAGCGTATTCAAAGTATAGTTGCTTAAATAGCCGTTTTCTGTAGTACATATGTATACTTTTTTCCCTTGACTCTCACAATAAATGATATCTGATTGATTTACAAAGCTTATCTTCCCTTTTTCTCTAATAGGTAATTTATTCGAGTATATTTCATAATTCTTATAGCTTTTCAGTATATAATCAATATGTTCTTTAAGTCTTCTATTTACAATCTTCTCCACAGTATCTTTATGAGCGACTTGGAACTTAGCTCTAGCTATAGTCTTTTCAATACGGCTCTGTTCAATAGGTTTTATTATATAATCCAGAGCTCCTAATTCAAAAGCTAATACTGCCATGTTCTTTTTTATCGTTATGAAAGCAAAAAGAGGGGCATCTTTAAGCTGAGTTAATCTCTTGGCAGTTTCACAGCCACTTAATTCAGGCATGCTTATATCCAGAAAAACCAGGTTTACCTTCTTTTCCTGACATAAGAGAATAGCCTCACGACCATTAACTGCTTCTCCTACTATTTCTACATCCCGTATTTGTTCTAGTATATATCTTAATACAATTCTCTCTCTTTCATCATCATCAACAATTAATACCCGTACCGGCACACTCATCAAACCCCTAATTCCATTTTGATTTTCTTTATTCTGATCTAAATATATAATGTTTTATTAAGGAATACAACCAGAAATTAGCGTAACCCCCCGTTATTAAACCTGGTAAATACTAAGTTGGTTGTTATCGTTGATTTATTATAATCTTTTAAAGTTTGCTCTTTTTTGTTAATCTAATGGTTAGAGGAGGTATAGCCAATGCGTTACGAAGGAGTCGTCTATCGCCCACCAAGTGAAGCAGGCAGCTTGATAATCCAGGCCACTATAGGTTGCCCTCATAATAAGTGCACTTTTTGTTCCCTTTATAAGGATTCAAAATTTAAAATAAGACCTGTCGCCAGTATTAAAGAAGATTTAGCCATGGCATACAAATACTATGGAAATAATATATATTCTATTTTTTTTGCTGATGGCAATACTATCATTATGAAGACTGATCAACTAGTAGATATTTTTGAATATTCTCATAGTATATTTCCGAATCTTGAGCGTATCACGGTTTACGGAGCAGCAAGGTTTGTAAACCTGAAAAGCCAGGCAGAATTGTCGAAACTAAGTAAAGCAGGCCTAAGCCGGGTTCATACTGGTATGGAAAGCGGAGACGACATAGTCCTATCTAGAATACAAAAAGGAACAACTTCTCAGGAAATAATTTCCGCAGGTTTTAAATTAAAAGAAGCTGGAATTGAGATCAGTGAATACTATCTTGTCGGTATAGGTGGCCAAGAAAGAACTGCTGAGCATGCCTTAAATAGTGCCAGGACCTTAAGTGCTTTTAGTCCCCAGTTCATTAGACTGAGAACTTTTGTTCCTATAATAGGAACACCCTTGTACGATGAGTATAAAAATGGTACCTTTCAGCTGCTTAGTCCTCATCAAGCTCTAAATGAAATACACCTGTTAATACAAAATCTGGACTGTCTTAATAGTATGGTCTTAAGTGACCATGTTTCTAATTACTGGGATGTAAAAGGGCTTTTACCCGGGGACAAGAATCTAATGCTGAATCAGATTAACCAGGCCCTTTCAATTGATGAATCTCAATTTAGACCGTCACATTTAAGTAGGTTGTAATACTAAATAAATATCGCCGGATACATTATAAACTGTTTACAATGTATCCGGGATATATTTATACCATTAAGCCTTAGCCGGTTATCTTCAATAACTTTAGTTATTATTATTTTTGGGGATATTCGGCGGAACTATATACACCTTTTCCCCTCTAAATTCAAAAAATTCACTTAACTTCCAATAAACCCCCCTGCTTAAACGAGTATCCCCCTTCCATCTATAGTTAATATAAGGAACATCACCTTTAAGGGTCAATTCTAATTCATCATCCAGCAGGAATTCCTGTAAGTCATGAAAAATTAGTTTTAGTTTCCCGTCAGCCTGTTCCTCTATGCCGGTTGCATAAAAAGGAACATCCTCAACTGTAATGGGGTTTACATCATTACCCAGTTTAATGCAGTAACTGCCATCATCTTGTTTATAAATGTTAGCAGCAAGTATATTGAGAATATTACGGCGAAACATCTCTGCTTCCCCAAAATACCATTTGCCGTTTTTCCTAATAGTTATAGCCTTCAAATCCATCTATTCTCCCCCTAGAACTATTTATTATATCTTTTCTATATAGATCAAGGCTTATCCTGCTAAAAATATTTAGGGAGGTGGAAAGTTGGAAGTCTCGCTTTTGAATAGGAGCAACCTGGGCGGTGTTTAGTTGTTTAGCTGTTTAGTTGGTTAGTTGGTTAGTTGGTCGGTTGGTCAGGGTGGATATAGGTATGGCTTTATAGGTACAGATACTGAAAACGATGGTTTAACAATTGTCAGCACCTGTTAAACTATCGTTCAACAGGTGCTGGGATATACACCAAACCCCTTCGATTATCCGGCGGCTGAAGCCGCCTCTACAGGTGGGCAAGGTATTGCTCTGGCGGATAAAGCCGCCGTAAATTTACACCTATTTACCCGAAGACCCTTTCGGTTTCCGGCATTGTTATTTAATGCCACTATTCTACCCCAAAAAAATCTGCTTTTATCTGGTTAATTAGTTGAATAATAATTGCTGGTTACACAAGTGACAAATTAAATGTTCTCTACCATCTTAAAATTAATTGAATTCATGTAGATCCTGGCGATATCCTTGTCATCAAGTTCTTTATTGCCCATCTTAAGACCTGCTAGTTGAAAACCGTGCTTTGTGGCTAGACCACGTAAATATTGAACTGTTTCCAGGGATAAATGGTTCCCAATACTATAATCCTGAAAATCCCCTTCTAAGTCCAATAAAATAGTTTCTGAAAGACATGCTAAATTAACTCCATCCCGGTAACCTAAATTGGGCCCGAAACTAATGTCATCTGGTAATTGTACCAGTCCCCCTTCTAAAACTAAAACATCTGCTCTCTGAGCAATTACCTCTGGCGATACATCAGCCGGCCTGGCAACATCACATACCACAGCCCCTGGTTGTATATTTTCAGGATAAATAAGGTATTCGGGAGAGTTGCTGGTTGCAATTATTAAATTACAAACAGGCAGATCATTGTTAATATCGATGCTTATCTCTATTGGGTATTTTATATCTAAATATTCGCACACTTCGTTTATTAATTCGGGATTAAGTATATCATTTTCCATAATGCTATTCAGGTAATTGTTTGCTCTTATACTATTGTCTTTTACCAATAAATCAATTATTTTGTTTATCCATGAACTCATTCCTTTAATATCTCCATTTTGCATTCTCTGCCTGGCATAAGCATATATATCACTAGCCAATGAATTAAGCCGGTTTTTACTGCTTTTTATATGCCGGGGGTTGCCAAAGAGTATTATTTGATCAATTTTCTCGGAAAGCATTAGGGCACATGCTCTGCCAATTGAACCGGTTGCACCTACCACGCCTCCAACTGCTTTTTTCAGGTCTATTTTCATCTTTTGAGCTCCAAGAAACAAAGCTTCCACTGCCATTAATGTAGTAAAACTATTACCACTGGTTATGGCTACATTCCTTCCGGTAACCGAACGTCCTCCCCTGGTAACTACGGATGTTAGCGCGCCTAATCCTACTATTTGGGCACCTAAATCCTTTCCCAAATCTACGGCTTTCTTAATAGTATCTACAACTTCTTCCCTGGGAAGACTCATAATTTCTTTGCCTCCAAAGGGAACTCCAATTAACCAACCTTCAACAATTGAACCACTTTTTGACTTTACTGCTGGCATATGACACACTATTCCCGGATCAGAAACAGAGCTTTCCCATTTTAAGAATTCGAACAATTCATCCCTACTATAGGATGCAAAAGAAGGATTATTTAAAATTATATCTTCTGGCCCTGGATAGTGGATTATAAAAGCAAACTTATAATCAGGTTCTTCCTTGTTTTTAAGATGTGAAAATTTTATTCTACGGCTCACCGGTCGGAAATCTATAATATCCTTAGGTTTAGAATTATCACCCAGTAAATACCGGTATAGTTTTGAATAATCTCTATATTTTAGAATTTTGCATATATCTTCAATGGCATCTATGACATTGTCAATCTCTTCACAGGATATCGTAAGCGTAGGCTCCAATCTTAAGGTCATGGAATTATTAAGATATGGTGCTAAACGAATATGGTATACATTTAACAAAAATCCAGTCAGTAAAATGGTAAATCCACCTTGATTAACTAGATAGGCCATATCATAGGCCCCGCAATCATCTAGATTATGAAACTCCAAACCTACCATCAATCCTTTTCCCCGGACTTCTTTTATCACTGTAGGATAATTTTCAGCTAGACGAGTCACCTGTTGGAACAGGTATTCTCCCTTACGCCCAACTTCTTTTATTATCTCCTGATTATTTTCACCAAGCTTTTCTAAAACCGATATTCCAACTGCACAGGTAATATTATTATTAGCAAATGTAGAACTGTGCAGCATCGCAAAATCTTCATTCCAGACCTCAGGTGAACTAATGCAGACCCCCAGAGGCACCATCCCACCTCCCAATGCTTTGGCCAGAAGCATCACATCTGGCTCCACCTTTTCGTGATCACACGCAAAGAGGGCTCCGGTTCTTCCTAACCCTGTTTGGATTTCGTCTACAATAAATACTATGCCATACTCATTGCAGAGTTTTTGGACAGCAGGCAGATAACCGGGGTCAGCAGTTATTATTCCTCCCTCACCCTGTACCGGTTCAACAATAAATCCTGCTATATTATCATTATATTGGGCAAACGTTTTCTTTAATATCTCCAGGTCATTAAATGGAATCCTTAAAAATCCTGGTGCCGGTGCTCTAAAAGGAATCTGGTAAGAGTCTTTACCGGTAGCTGATAAAGATGCCAGGGTTTTACCATGAAAACTATTTTCAGTTGATACTATTAATTCTCTACCAGTATTTGAACGGGCCAGTTTTATTGCGGCTTCTACTGCCTCGGTTCCACTCTGGCAAAAAGTACAATAGCAAAGATCACCCGGAGTACATCCGGCTATAATGTTGGCCAACTTAAGCGCCTCACCGGGAATAGACGGTTGAACTAAACTAGGCAAATTTCTCCGCCTCGCCTCATCTAACTTATCCCAGATAAAGTCAGGATTGTATCCAAAAGGTATTGCACCATATTGAGCAATAAAATCTAAATAATGTATCCCATTAGAATCCATAAGGTAACTGCCTTTGCCACTGGTATAATCCTTATCTAATTTAAATGTCTTAAAAATCTTGGCCAGAGTTGGATTAAGCAGATCCCTTCGTGGATATAACATAGAATGCCTCCTTGTGTTGTGCACATAATTGTGCAATATTTTTATTTATATATATTGTAAACATAAATTATTACTTGTCAAATTTTTTATATAGGTTAATGATTAAATCTACATAAATTTTTAAGATTTGGAGATATTAATAATAAATAATAACCCAAATTTTTCTTAATAAAAAGGGAGGTCTACTTATGGGAGATCATGAAAATACTGAGAATATCAAAACTGAAGACGGTGCTTACCGTCTCGGCACCTGGGGCTTTCTAAAAGCAGGGTGGTGGGTCTGGCATATTATTGCCATTCTCGGAGTCTTTTATCTAGGCTGGATTTACGGAAATGCAATTTTTAGTTAAATCAAGTAAACAAAAATATCAATCAATTATAAAAGGGATAACCGGCGGTTATCCCTTTACTTGTTTTACCATTCAGGTGGAAGCTTTTTTAACTGGGCCAGGTTATACACCGGGCCATCCAGGCAAACGTATTCACTGCCAATATTACATCTTCCACACTTACCTATACCGCACTTCATTCTCATTTCCAGAGTAGTAATCACCTGTTCATCACTATACCCCATTTTTTCAAGGGCCTTTAACACAAATTTGATCATAATTGGTGGTCCACAGGTTATCGCAATCTTCCCTTTAGGATCAGGATTAATCTCTTCCAAGTAAGATGGTACAAAACCAACATTTCCATCCCAACCTTCTTCGGGATTATCAATAGTTACGTATACCTCGGCATCCTTTTCCTTAGGCCATTTATCAAAAAGCTCATCTTTAAAACAAAGGTCATCATAACTGCGACTACCGTATAATATCTGAATCTTTCCATAATCTTCCCGGTGTTTAAAACAATATTTGATAAATGAACGTACTGGAGCCAACCCAATACCCCCGGCAATAAAAAGCATATCTTTTCCCTTACATTCATCAACCGGGAATCCATTTCCATAGGGCCCCCTGACTCCAATTTTTTGACCGATCTCTATCCGGTGCAGTTCATCTGTCATAAGGCCAACCCTCTTAATAGCAAATTGCAGGTATTCCTGATCTTCCTGCCAGGAAACGGAAAACATACCTTCGCCAACCGGAAGCAGAGAAACCATTGCCAGCTGACCGGGCATAACATTAAAGGGAACTCCATTTTCATTTTTTACAAAGAAGCTTTTTACATCGGATGTTTCATCTTTTATATCAATTACTTTAACCACTCCCGGTACCAGTGGATTTTCACAATTACCATTATGCATCCGTATCCGCCTCCTTAATTTCACTGATAATCTCGGCTATGCTTATCCCAGCAGGACAGGCTGCAATACAGCGCCCACAACCGGTACAAAGTGGTTTGCCATATCTTTCATTAAAGAATTCCAGTTTGTGCAGAAAACGGTTTCTAAATCTTTCCTTAACATCTCCACGGGGATTATGTCCTCCTGCCATCTGCGTATATTCACTATACATACAGGAGTCCCAGCAGCGGAAACGATATCCTTGATTACCCCTGGTTTTTACCTGGATATCAAAACAGTAACAGCTGGGACATACATAGGTACATATCCCACAGCTCTGGCATGTTTGGGATAATCTATCCCAAATAGGATGCTCAAACATGTTTTTTAACTTTTCCGCAACACCATTATAATCAACTATCGTATTAAAACTCTTCAACTCAGGTAATTTAACTTCCCGGGATTCTAATAATCCTGATATTGTCCCGGTTACTTTTTCTCCTTTACTGCTGAGAGCTTCCCATATATAAGCATCACC
This sequence comes from uncultured Syntrophomonadaceae bacterium, assembly GCA_964482585.1. Lineage (GTDB taxonomy): Bacteria > Bacillota > Syntrophomonadia > Syntrophomonadales > Syntrophomonadaceae > CAYZYO01. The sequence goes on from CAYZYO010000004.1 coordinate 8,786, forward strand.
TGTATCACGTATTATTACATCGGCCGCAGCCGGATCAGTAGGATTAATCCCCATTGATGTACAAAAACAGTTTTGTCCCGGCTCATAGCAAGCATTGGCTATAATAACAGTATTTTCTCTTCTGCTTTTATAAAGAGTATCTTCATAACCCCGGGTTAAAAAAACGTCATCAAAGCGTTCTATAGCGGCTGCATCACAGGCCCTGGTTCCGAAAATAATAGTAGCCTTCGAATCTTCATAGGTGCCAGTAATCTCTATCCCTTCCCCTTCTTCTTTGAAAGAATACATTTTCTCTGTTTGGGGAAAAAGCACATTTTTAGGGGGTAATAATACATTCAAGGCATCAAGCATTAATGTATCCTGTTCCTTATCAAAGGTTTTCCATGAATAAAACCCGCTTTGGGCAGTTCCCTTTTTTACCGGAAGAAATACTTCTGCTGTCCCGGCCAGTTTATCTAAAGCATTCTCTAATCTTTTCTTATCTAATATCTGCATCTTTCCACCCCCTAAATAAAGTTATCCGGGTCATCTTCTTTATAAACACTTAACGGTGGTATTGCCCCCTCTATATACTGCATCCCGGCTTCATAAGGCCCAAAAAATTCGTTAACATCCTTTATCAGCTTCTGGTTTATTAACATAAGCGGGATATTTACCGGGCAAACTCTTTCACACTCACCACATTCAATACAACGTCCAGCCATGTGGGAGGCTTTTACCAGATGATACATCAGGTTATCACTTACACTGGTTTCTCTGCCAACCCACTGCGGCTTCATTTCATCAAATATACAGCCGCGGCAGTTGCAGGCTACACAAACCTGACGACAGGCATAACAGCGTATACATTGAGAAAGGGTACTTTCAAAAAATTTGTACCTTTCATCAGGAGACATGTTCTCAATCTCAATTACTTGCGCGAACCTTTCGCCCTTCTGATTAGGCTCTTGAGGTTCACCTAATATTTCATCATATATTACCGGGTTAGGTTCAATACAGGCCAAACATTTAGCTGCCAGGCCGTCTGTTGTTTCTATTTGTTCGGTTAAACCAGAATGGTCTTTCATCGCCTTAAGCGGATCCTTCATTCCCGGACAGCATACTCCTATAATATAAAGCCGTTCACGTTCAATCTGCTGATCTTCCAGCAACCTTACAATCCCCCGGGAATCACATCCTTTTACTACTATCCCGATTTTTTCTTTACCATCCCGGAATTTTAAAAGGTAATTTGATAGGACATGAATAGAATATTCATCAAACACTATATTATTAACATCTTCAATACTTTTAGCAATATAAGGTTTTGTCTGGTAATCAACATTCCCTTTTCTCCAGGCGATAAATATATCAACTTGCCCATCATTAAAAAGTCTGGAAGCTATTTCTCTAATCTTATTACCAATTTCTTTCATTATGCATCCCTCAACTTTCTGTTAGGACCAAGTTTATTAACATCCTCAACCAGCTTTTCCATGGTCTCCTGAAATTTAATTCCTTCGGCTCCTGATATCCAGGCAGTTTTGTATCTTTCAGGTTCTATCCCAATAAACTGCATAAGGCTTTTCATTATAGTATGCCGGCGGCGTTGATAGTAATTGCCACTACCATAGTGGCATTCACCTGGATGTCACCCGGAAAGTAATACCCCGTCTGCTCCCCGGTTAAATGCTCTTAACACCAGCATAGGATCCATACGTCCCGAACATGGGGTTCTAATTATTCTAACTTCAGCAGGATATTCCAAATGATTTAGACCGGCCAGATCCGCTGCTGCATAAGTACACCAGTTGCAGGCAAATACAATTATCTTTGGTTCCCACCCTTTTGCATTTTCTATAGACATAGTGCATCCACCTCCGCTACAAGTTGTTCACTGGTAAATCCTTTCAGGCTTAAGGCCTGAGTCCTACAAGCCGGGATACAGGCCCCACATCCCTGGCATAGACTGCTGTTCACTTCAGCTACCCTCCGGGTAAAAGTACCATGATGTCCTCTCTGTTCAATCTCTTTCAAAGAAATAGCATTATATGGACATATGGGAACACAGAATCCACAACCTGAACATTTATTTATATCAACTACAGATATCATGGGCTCAGTTGCCAATTCAGTCTTGGAGAACACTCCACATACCTTTACTGCAGAAGCACTGGCCTGGGCAACAGTATCCGGTATATCTTTAGGACCTTGACAGCATCCGGCCAGGTATACCCCGGCAGCAAAAGTCTCCACCGGCTGTAACTTGGGATGAGCTTCCTGGTAAAATCCATCTTTATCAACGGAAAAACCAACACGTTTAGCCAGTTCTACTGCCCCTTCAGATGGAACCATGGCAGTTGCTAACACTACTAGATCAGCTTCCACCTCGATAGGCATTCCCAAAAGGGTATCTTCGGATTTCAATACCAGCCTGTCACCTGCAGGATATATTTTACTTACTCTGCCCCTTATATATTTAGCCCCGGCATTTAGTGAACGCTGGTAGAATTCTTCATAGTTTTTACCGGCTGCACGCACATCCATGTAAAATACATAGGCTTCGCTATCAGGCATTTTATCCTTTACCTGGTAGGCATGTTTGGCGGTATACATACAGCACGCCCGGGAACAATAGCTTTTCCCTTTAGTATCATCTCTGGAACCCACACATTTGATAAATGCCACACTTGAAGGCTCTTTCCCATCCGATGGCCTTTGTATCTTACCCCCGGTTGGTCCACCGGCACTAACCAGCCTTTCAAAATGCAGGCTGGAGATTACATCAGGATATTTGCCATATCCATATTCTCCATACACTTCTTCCCATTTAAAAAGATCGTAACCGGTTGCCATTACAATGGCACCGACTTCCTTCGTTATATATTCATCTTTATCATCAAACCTAATAGCTTCAGTTGGACAAACCTTTTCACAAATCCCGCATTTATCCTTGGTTAATTTCAAACAGCTGTCAGCATCTATATACGGCTTGCCCGGAACCGCCTGGGGAAATACCTTATGGATGGCAGTTCTTAACCCCAGGTCCAGGTTAAACTCATCTTTTATTTTCTTGGTGGGACATTTTTCTATACAGGTTCCGCAACCGGTACATAGATCCCAATCAACATACTTTGCTTTCTTTTTTATGGTAATCGCAAAATTGCCTATATACCCATTAACAGCAGTAACTTCAGCATAGGTTATCAATTCAATGTTAGGATGCTGCGCCACAGCAACCGTCTTGGGGGTGCCAATTCAGGCGGCACAATCCATAGTAGGAAAGGTTTTATCAAGCTGGGTCATCTTTCCTCCAATGCTGGCTTCCTTTTCAACTAAAACTACCGGGTACCCGGCTTCGGCTATATCTAAGGCCGCCTGCATCCCGGCAATTCCACCACCTACAACCAGTGCTTTTTTGGTTATAGGTATCGTGGAAATCTCCAGCGGCTGGTTTTTTAGCACCTTGTTAACGGCCATACGCACCAGCCCTAACGCCTTTTGGGTCGCTTTTTCTTTATCAGGGTGTACCCAGGAATCCTGTTCCCTTATGTTCACCATTTCAAACAGGTACCCGTTTAACCCTCCTGCTTCAACTGCTTTACGGAATGTATTCTCATGCATACGCGGTGAACAGGATGCAACAACTACCTGCTCAAGTTTTTGCTCCTTAATAGAATTTCTGATAAGTTCCTGTCCCGGATCTGAACACATGTATTTGTACGTCGTAGCAAAAACCACGCCGGGAATTTTTCTGGCTGCTTGAGCTACTTTCTCAGTATCGACTACCGAAGCGATATTGGTCCCGCAATCACATACAAATACACCTACCCGTTTTTTCATTCCTCCGTCCCCCTTAAACGCTTCGCTTAATTTCATATACTCTTGATCATCAAGTTAATTAGAATCAACCTGTTTTTGCTGTTTTTTTTGCTCTACTGTAATAAATGCCTCCGCGGCTTTTTTCGCTTTTTCTATGTCAGTAACCATAAGTTCAGCTAATTTACTGATTTTTTTATCATCATTATTTATAATTCCAGCAAGTATTTTGGCTTTTTCTTCATCTGGTATAATTCTGGCTACAACCTTTTCGGGATTTTTTTCTAAGCCTTTCTTAATAGCATTAATTTTTTTAGATAAGGCTTCCTGATCCTCTTTAACAGCAGCTTTCTGACCGGTTTTTTTACTCTTTTGTTCTTCCATCTGCGCTGCTTTTTCCGGAAGAGTCTTAAGATATTTAACTGCTTCCACAAAGTGCCGGTTAGTGCCAATCGCTTCAGGTGATTCACCACCAGCATATGCTACTAACTCAGTTACATAGTATACCGGTATATTAAATTCTGTATTAAACATTTTTTCTACTGCTTCCTGACGCATATCCAGGTTCATATGACAAACCGGGCAGGCAGTTACTATACAATCTGCCCCGGCTGCTTTCGCATTTTTAAGAACTTCATAGATCATTTTTTTGCCCACATCTGGTCTGGAAGTCGCCAGGGCTGCTCCACAGCACTCAGTTTTATGCGACCAATCTAAAACCTCGGCACCCAGGGCTTTAACTATTTGATCCATCGTCTGGGGATCTTCTGTATCATCAAAACCGGTATGCTCAACCGGTCTAACCAGAAGACAGCCATAATAACATACCGCTTTCATCCCTTTTAACGACCGGGTAACCTTTTGACTGATTTTAGCAACACCTATTTTATTTACTAAAAATTCCAGTATAGATAAGGTCCGATTATCTGCACTGTATTCCATCTCAATTATCTTTTGTATCTTTTGTCTTATATCACTGTCATGACGAACAGCAACTTCAGCAGCTTTAAAGCGATTGTAACAAGCAGCACAGGGAGCAAGGATATCAAGTCCCATTTTTTCCGCAATAGCAAGGTTTCTCGCCGGTAAGGCCAGGGAAAGCATTTTATTAGTATTATGGGCTGAGGTTGCTCCACAGCAGTTCCAATCTTCTATTTCAACCAGTTCTACTCCCAGCAGCTTGCAGGTTTGCTTAGTTGAAAGACCATATTCTATTGCAGTGCTGTCTAAAGAGCATCCTGGATAGTATGCTAACCTCATTATTATTCACCTCCCATTTCCTCTACCCGTTGAAATATTCTTTTTACCTCATCTTTACCTAGTATTATCTCGGGAAATGGCGATACCTTACCTCTTTTCATCATAGGTATCCCCAATTCAGCATCTTTTAAGAATTGTCGGGTTAGAATATTGTGATACATTAAGATTCCAGCCTCGAAACTCCTGCCAAAATTTTCTACAAACCAGAGGAACCCCTTATTAAATACGGCAACTTTTTTATCGTTTATTTTATTTTGCTTAAGCGCTTCCCTGCGAAGAGCATCCATTAATGATGCAATATCAACTCCCCGTGGGCATCTGGCAGAACATGTTTCACAGGTTGCACAAATCCATATACTTTCAACTTCGAGTGCTTTTTGAACCATTCCTAACTGCAGCAGCCGTATTACCTGTCTTGGTGTATAATCCATGGCAAATGCAGCAGGACATCCAGCCGTACATTTACCACACTGGTAGCATAAATTAATACTTGTCCCTGCTTCCTCTTCTATTTTAGACAGCAAGGCCTTATCTTTTTCGCTAACCGGAGTTAATTTTACCGCGTTTCCCACAACAATCTCTCCTTCCCTTCCCGGCAATGCATATAGCTTTTACAATTTATTTCCATAATTAAATAGATTATTATTTCTTTTACAAGAAAGAAGTATTTTGTAGCGAAATTTGTAATCTTTTCGAATAAGTTTTGTATATAATATTTCAATTCAGTAAGAATAAACGTATAGAATACATTATAATACAAATATGTCTCATGTTTTTGTTAATAATTTGTTAATACACATCATTGAAACCTAATTATACATGATAAGCATATGCTAATTTTTTATATAAAGCATAACACTTTAATATTTTATTAAAACACTTAATAATAAACCATTTATGATCTTAGGGTGGCAGCTATACGTATCGGATTCACCAATAAATCGAGGGCATCTATAATATTCTTTACTGCTATATCTGAATTCAACAAGGCCTCTGTACAGCACCCTTCGGTTCCTATAATTATAATAGATAGTTCTGCTGTTTTAAGCATTAATCGATCATTATAGCCATTACCTATAGCAACAGTCTTTTTCGGATCCAGGGCTTTTAAAAAAGTATGCTTGTCTAAGCCTCCATTTTCGCCACTTACTGTAATCATTTTTATTCCCAACTCATCTGCAACCTGTTTACCTGAACCATAGGTGTCAGAAGTAAGTAAAATAATTTCCAGCCTTTCGCTTAAATATTTAATCCTTGGCAATACTCCCTCTATTAAGACCCCCCCTGTAGTTAGAGTTCCGTTTAAATCTATCAGTAAATATCTTAAATGCATCTCAATATTTCTACCAGGTATAGTTAAATCAATCATTTATAGACCTCCAAAGGGTTAATACTTAAAGAAATTATGACCCACTCTTTATCATGCAACTAATTTCTATAGGGTTCAATATAAAAATTTTAAAAGTTTTTGTATATTATTCATAATTCAACAAATACTATATATAGAGCCAGTAATATTGATCCGGTATACTAAGTTAATCTCTTTTTAAAGAGATGTCTTTACAGCCATTTACCGGGGTATTCCATTATGGATTACAGCAATATTACTGGCCTTTTAAATTAAATTAATTTTTGGGTATAAAATTATTAAAGCTGAGAATAATATAATTAGAAACCGGTAAATTAATGAGTCCCTTATTAAAAGGATAAATCTTATTAAACTAGCCAATTATTGTGCTTAAATTACCGGTTTTCTATAAAAATCCGCTGGTGAAAACACAAACATTGTTGTCGGTAGACCGATTTTCAATGATTTGTGACCCACCGGCGGATTATTTTGTTACCAGTAAACATACTTTTACAAAACCTAAAAAGTTTCTAAAAAGCACTGGTTAATAGATTATAATTTAAATAGCATTATTGGCTTTTTGGCTTAAAAATCTTACAATAGTAAATTAAGCGGTGAAAAAAATATGAGAAGTATATTAAAAAAACTGGATCGTCAGCAGAATCTTAATGACGAAGAATATACCAGCCTTATGGAATACATTGAAAAACTCCGTTGTGTTTCTCCAGAATCTTATACTCTTTTTTATGATAAATATGCTTTGCTCCTGTACAATGATTACGCTATTTACCTTCCTCGTTTTTCCCAGGGTATTGATGATTTAATTAATTTTTTAATATTAAATCCACAGATTAGGTCGCAGATTAACCGGAAAGATCTTCCTCTATCAGTTTTTCCCACAAGTTTACACCCATACCTGAACCATATGTTTAATAACCATTTAAATACGAAGGATTTATGGATCCTTCTAGAAGACAGTAAAGGCTCTGATTCTATACTTAATCAGCTACCAAGGCCCAGACAAACCGATATCGTATATAAATTTGAGGAAGCCAATCCATATAAAGAGCCTGGTTTAAAGTTTCATTTTGATAGAATTGGTCGTTATTCCTTTATTACCCGTCTGCAAACCTATCGTTATCTAAATAAAAAAGCTCATAAAGACAGAATAGAATATATAGCTTCTGATAAGTTAGGAGGAATTTTCACCAATAAACAAAGATCAATCTACTATTACATTTTTTTGAGTGAAAATAATACTCACAAGGCCCAAAATGCGTGTAGCCTTTTAAATGTCGCTTTATATGGCATTATGGATGTTAATAGCAGCAATTTTAACTAAATAAAGGAGACTTATGTGATGCAGGACATTCTTGTAGAATATAATAAAGCTGTAAAAAACGATGACCTTTTTAAGCAATGGGATGAAGAATTGACTTTGCGCAATAATATAAGAAACCAGAATATAATCTCCAGTGATATAAAACTAAATGATTTAGCTGAAATAAATTTTATTTTTCGTTCATTGTATTTTAAGAAAACTATTTTTTTCCAGATTTTATTTAATAATATGACGGTTATGACTGTTCTTAATTGGATAGTAAATTCACCTGAAAAAATTTTTTCAGAGTTTTTAGATTTTCTACCCTGGTATATAATCAATACTGATATAAAACCTAAACAGCTGCAGTTTTTAGTTAATATCTATAACCAGGAGTATTACCAGCAGTTCTCAACCATAGTTAATGTTTTAGATATTAATACCTGCCGATTCCTGGTTAACCGCACTGCCAGTACCCAATTACGAGATCTATTAAAAAAAAGGGAAGATTATCTATTAGAAAAAGAAAAAGCATCTTATTATGGAATCATTGATCGATCCGATAGCTCACTAACTTTTCCAACGATATACGGAGACAAGGTTGATTTACTTACCGAGGCGGTTGGTCTGTTTAAAAGGAGCTGGCCAACTAACTTTACTGACCCTTATAGTGTAAAGCGTTTTAATATTCTATTGCAATTTAGTGAACGTCTATTTCGAGGGGGATTAATCGAAGATTGTTTGGCCATACTAGTTGATCTGTGTGAAGATTATCAACAAAAAAGCCGCCTGGTAGAAATACTTGATGATGAGTTAATCTATAAACAGTTTAATAAACTGCTGCGCAGCGTAATTCCTATTTATTCGATCCTTACTAATCCACTTCAAGCCTATGCAGTTACTCTTAACATATACGATAAATATTTTCCCCGCTTTAATCCTGAACCTGCTTCTCTGCTGTATCTGTATATATATGAAAGCATTGTTTCAGGTCTTATAGAAAATAGCAAGTATATTTCATATGAAATACTATATAAATCGAGAGAAATTCAAATCTATCGTCCAAGTGAAGTGCTGCTGCTGCAAGAACAAGAAACTGTTGATGGCTTGGATGAAAACCGGGTAAAAATGCTTTATAACACTTTTAGGCAGAAAATTTTTTCCCTTCCTCATGAGGCTTTTGTGACCATGGAATTAATAAGACTGTTTCAATTACGTGGATTAATACAGTTTAATAAAGAACTGGCAGAAAAACTAATTGACGGCTATCTGCAGTTATGGAAGTGGATACCGGGAAAAAGGTTTATTAACCAGTCTTTGCTTGAACAGCTTGGCCCTTTTTCCAATGATTATAACCGTTATGAACTGGAAAAAACCATTAATCTTATTCAATACTATAGCTACGAAAAACTGATAAGCGATCTTAATAACCGACCAGATCTTTTTAGAAAAAAAGACGAAAACACCAGACGAGAAATTTTTACCGGTAAATTCATGGGGGTACTATAATGAACATAAAACCTGATTATTATATTCAAAATATGGAAGAATTCTTGCATAAGCTCCAGGATGAAATAAGTTTTTTAGTTCCACCGTTGGACCAAAACTATCCAGATATCACCGGACTGGACAATTATATATGTGAATTAAACTCATTTTATTACCGAAGTTTTCATGAAAGATTTTTCCCTATTTATAAAAATGAGATTAGACAAGAGGTTGCCAACCTATTAAAACTGAGTAAGAAAGAAGATTTAATTAAACAATATGTCCTGGCAACTATAAAAAGGTATGTTAAACTGTATAATCAGGTTAAAAATATCTCTAATATCTTATCCAATCTTCGTTCTGATAGCAGTCAACAGGTTTTCAGTCTATCACGAATTCAAGATAAAGCAAACCTGGAATTGTTTTATTCAATCAGGAGGCTTAGAAATAGCTCTATACAGTTAAATAGTTTTATAAATAGTATTAATACTATATTAAATGATAAAACATTCCTGGCAAAAAGAACCGTCCTGCCTGAATTCAGTTTAATACTAGAAATCTTTAGTTGCCAAGATCCTAATGACCAGTTAATATTGGAAAATATTAATAACTTTTTAGTGTATATACATGATCTAAAAAACCTGCTGATTAGACTGCAAGGCAGCAAAAACTGCTCTCAACAGCTTATTGATGAGATATTTGCAATAATAGATAAACCACTTACGTCTTTCTTTGGCAGTACTTCAGATCCTCTGAATATTTTTATAAGAACCAACCTATCCAGAAAATTTATTATTTACCGCGAACTCATAAGTGTAAATACAACTGAAGACTATTCCAGGGCAAATAAAGCTGCCCAGGAATTCGCTAAATGGTTAGATGATTTATTAATAGTGATAGAAAAAGCAATTCATTATTTAACCACCGGGCAAAAACAACTGTTAGCTAATATAAACCGGTTATTAATTTTACCAGAAGGCTTTTGGGAACACCTGAATAATGCGGTTTTAAATCTATCAAAAAATATTGAGCCACTGGTTAATGAACTATCAAATAGTGAAGCATTTATTTACGAAAACGTAAGTAATAAATCTCTGGAAATTATTAGAAATTCACTCCCCCTTTTTAACCAGGCGGTTAAAGAAGAAAATATAACAGGTACCGGTACGCTGTATTCATTTATATACCAGATTAATATGGAATTATCACTATTGCAGGTTAAGATTGAATTCTTCAATCAAAATTATAAATATTCTGCTAAAATTTTAGAGAACTATTATAGCTTGATCCAGGCCGTGGATGCTCATTTTGAGTTAATGGAAAATATCAGATCTGACCTGCAGAGGCTTTTGGCCCCGCGAAATATCTCCCGCACCTGGAAGGATATAAGAATAAGAATTGATCATATTCCTCTTCATAAAGGTAAGCTATTCCCTGTTAATTACCAATACCTGCTGGATAAGTATGCTGTTGAAACCCGGATTACAAAACAGGATAATAATCTTATACTGCATGAAGAAGGAGATATTTTCATAATAAAAGTTGAAGATAAAACAGAGGAAGAAATTCCTTACATAATTATTTCTCAGAGAGGTTAAAAATGCGTCTAGGTATAGATTTTGGAACTTCCCATACTAAACTGGGTTATATTGATGATAATAGATTTATAAACCTGGCTGGGAGCAATAATAGTATTCCTAGTGTGGTTACTTATCTGCCAGCTAAACAAAAGCTGTATTTTGGCCATTTAGCCATACGTCTTGAAGACCCCAAGGCTTATTCAGCTCATCTATTTAAACTGGCACTAAAAAGAGACCCTGCATTTTGCCTGGGACCTTACACTTTATCGGGTATACTGACTCAATTTTTTGCTTTTTTAAACAATACTTATGTGCTGCCACATATAATTGATTTTGATTCCATTGTAGTTTCAATCCCTAATTATTTTGGACTTAATGCCAGACGTATACTGCTAAATGCAGTCAGAGCAGGCTTTAACCTGGACCAGGTTGAACTGCTTTTAGAACCAATAGCAGCAGTTATAGGATATAGCTTTTCCGGTCAGCTAAAGCAAATAAATGGTGATATTTTAAGTATTGATGTTGGGGGAGGCACGACTGATTTCAGCTTTCTAAGTATATCTGGTGATTCTAATGATGTTGTAATAGAATCCCAGTTTCAAATCGGAAATGATGCTTTTTCCGGTTCTGAAATTGATCGCGGTATATTACGCAATATTCTCCTGCCGGCTTATAAGATTCAGACCGGGTTAGAACTTCCTACAGGTATTCTAACTGAGAAATGTATTTTGGCCAAAGATAGATACTTATTTAACCGTTTATTGCAGATTTCAGAAAAAATTAAAATTGAAGCAGGTGTTAAAGATACTATTTCGGTTGATATCCCTGATTTCTATAAAGGGCAATCATTACTCTTCTCACTCCCCAAGGAAACATTTAAGTTGCAACTGCAGCCAATTTTTGAACGATTTAAAATCTATTTTAACCAACTGGTTAAACCCCGGGCCCAAAAATTAAATCTCTATACAGCAAACAATAAATGGAATCTAGACTATATATTCTTGTTTGGTGGGGCCTCTCAAACTCCAGGAATATTAGAATTAGTAAAAGAACTGTGTCCTGATATACCGGTTATAATTCCAAATGATCCTTATTTTAATGTTGTCAAGGGGCTTTGTGCCCGGGATAACTTTCCATATTTCGGGAGTATGAAAGCCCTTTATCCTTTCAGCTTCTGTATTGAACAAAAAGAAACTCATCAGGATAGTAATTCCCTTTATATAATACCTTTCGATACCGGTAACCTGCCTTTAGATATAAATGGTAGGTATAAGATTTTTTCTATTGCCCCAACTTCCATTTACAATCTGGCTGGTGATTCTAATAGGGTTTGTTTTAAAATATTTGAAGTGACCGAAGAAGAAGCAAATCTAACTGTTGAAAGGTTTTCCGGTCAGGAAATAGTATTACAGGTAGATACCGGAATTGATAGTTTTTCAGATATAGCTGATATCTATCTGAATTTTGCCCGATCAGAATTGGAGCTAAAAATATCAAAGCAACCTGCAAAACATCTCCTGATGGAAGATGACATTTTTGATAAACTTCATAATAAACAAAGGCTTGCATTAAACCTGGTTAAGGAATATAAATTACATAACCTCAGGTTAATAAAAGACTACTCCAGGCACTTCAATAAAATGGAGAAAACCACCCAAAAACCGTATGCAAACCACCTGGAAACCACCTTTTATAAAGTATTGGCTTTACTCCAGTTCTTAAGTGGAAAATAAATGATTAGTAAAGTGTCACTCCACTGCAAAAAACCTATACCCACCGCTGACCAACCGACCAACCAGCGGACGGAGACTGAAGTCTCCTCTACGGTTAAACAATGGTTGAACGATAGTTGAACAATAGTTGAACAATAGTTAAATTAATAGCCAAGCAATAGTCAAACAATAGTTTAGCAATGGTTTATGGTTGAATGGTTAATCTACGGAATCTGTCTGCACCTTATACATCCCTACCTATACCTCCCTAACCAACTGTCCAACCGACCAACTAACCAACTAACTTTATTTACCCCATAATTTAGATAACCAGGATTTATTTTTCCCTTCCTGTTCGGCCTTCCACAGGTTTAAAAAATCAGCAATTTTTTTCTCCCGTTCTTCATTACGCTGCTCAATCTTCCGCTCCAGTTCCATCATTCGCTTTTCCAGTTTTTTGTTGTATTCAATTAGTTCTTCATTCTGTTCCACAATTCTTTTTGAAATTGACATAAATTCAACCAGCTGAGTATTTTCAGGTTTTTTGGCTGTTATCCCGGTTTCCTCAGTATCTTCTATATTTTCCAGGGCCATTTTGATAGCGGTTGTATTAAGACCCTTGTCTTTTAGTTCTAAAACCAGCCTAATAGTGTCCATATTAGATTCAGTATAAAGTCTATCTCCACGTTCATTACGTTTTATTTTAAGTTTCAGGGTATTTTCCAGGTAGCGAAGAGTATGCGGTTCAATTCCTAAAATTTCAGAGACTTCACTGATTTTATAATATCTTTCCTGCATTTTATCACATTTCACCCTTTCACTTCATAAGTTATTATTAGGTCATCAATAAGGTTAAAATATAGAAACATCAACTGCTCATAACTTGATAACTACTTGTTAGCTATCTCTAAAATTCACTATATTTCTCAAGCTGACAATTAACCTGATAGTTAACTTTATTGTAAGCCTCTACTTTCCCTTCCAAATTCAATATAGGCTCACTTTATACCTCGCTAGTATATGTATATGAGCCAAACCGTCCTAAATAGGACGGTATTTTTTTTAGGTTAATAAAAAACATAATAAACTGGGAATTTAGCATAATCAAAAAACCCAGTATGTCATTCTGAGCCTTAGCGAAGAATTTTTTAGATCGTTCGGCGTTGCCTAAGGATGACATCACTAAAATACTCAGCAAATGAATATGAAAAAGCTAATCAGTCAAAATTCCAACTCCCCCCATGCCCAAAGGACACAACCACTTATGAAACAAAGAGGTAATTAACCACAGATGAACACAGATTTTTGGGTTTCGGTTTTGATAGGTATCTTGAACAATTATACTGTACCGTATCTTATCCGGTTGCTGCGGTTTTACCAAAACGCCAGCACATGGCCAACTTATCTAAGTAAGGTGATGCATTAAGCGTTTATTTCGCATTAATACCAAATTGTTCTTTAAGAAAAAAATCACAATTTAAACAGGATTTTGGGAAATGGCGTTGAATATACAAATATTGTGTGGATTTATATCCCAGAATTAGAAGAAAGGGGGTATCCTACTAGTATTTTTAGATTAGACATAACTTAATTTTATTTTTTTGGGGAGGGAATTATGTCAAATTCAAATGAAGTGAAGGTAATCGGAAACATTCAAACAAAAGTCGCTGATCCATCAGCATTAGGATTATTCGGTCTAGCAATGGTTACTCTGGTAGCATCTTCTCAAAAACTAGGCTTAACCGGTGGAACTGCTTTCATCATTCCCTGGGCTCTTTTTTTAGGAGCTTCAGCTCAGTTCGTTGCCGGTTTATTTGACTTTAAGCACAATAATCATTTTGGGGCAACTGCATTCTGTGGATATGGTTTTTTCTGGTTTGGAGTCGCTATGACCTGGATGATTTCTAATGGCATGATAGGAACTGCAGAAGGTATTACTATTGACATGCACCAATTAGGGTTCGCTTTCCTGGGGTATTTTATTTTTACAGTTTATATGACAATTGGTGCTATGGGAGCTAACAAGGTTTTATTCACCATATTCTTTTTAATTGACCTGCTCTTCCTGGGACTCTTTATGAATACCCTGGGTTTGGGGGGAGAGGCCTGGCATACATTAGCAGCATATTCTGAACTAGGTGTAGCTATCTGTTCTTTCTATGCTTCTGCAGCCAACGTATTAAACAATCATTATGGAATTACTGTCCTCCCGGTAGGAGCAGCATTTGGCCCCTGGGCAAAAGCCTCCAAGGCTGCTAAAGCTTCAATAATTGCTTAATAGCTAATAATAAACATTTAAAATGTTTTATTGAATTAAAAAAGCAGGGTTAAGATTTTCCCTGCTTTTTTGTTATCAATTTTTAAAGCCAGATCATTTTCTGGTTAATAACCGAATCAGCTTTTTATCTGGGCTTTAAGCGCATTTATTTCCATCTTCAGAAGCTGGTTTTCTATCTCTAATTCGGTTATTCTATCATTTGTGGTTGATGCCTGTCCTTTTATAAGAACTTTCTTATAATAATCATTTAGAATACTGTGTCCATATGTATCTCCTTTTTCATAAGCCTCTTGATAACTAGCGTATTTTTCCCTATCATATCCAGGACAAGCCCATTTGCCACCTAAATCAATCCACAGATTAGCAGATCCTCTTTTTACCAGGCTGAACCTGGGACTAAGTAATTCTTTGCCAGCAGGTAGGGGCTGGGTACAAGCATAGGCATAGAGATGCTGAATATGGGCTTCTACTCCGGTAGCTGGAGAATCAAAATATGCCCCATGTTTGTCTTCTACAAACCATACTTTTTCAGGGTTAGCCCCCCTTAGATCTTCGTCGGCAGCAGCTGCTTTGCCGGTAGCACTTAATCCACAATAGTTATTTTGATCTAGTTCAACTAATCCCCCAAATTCCCACCAGCCTGTTTCTTTAGCTGCCTGACAAAAGGCAATATCACCTCTTATACCGTATTCTTCTCCTATCTTTAAGTATAAATCAACTAGATCTGGAGCATCAGGGTTGTTGGCCCTTAAGATCGTTCTCAGGGCTTCACTACTCACTGTTGATTTACCCATTATGGTAATTTCACTGTCTACTTGCCCATTCCCTGGTTGTCCATTTACTGGTGCCTGTGAACTTTCTATTATAACCCAGCGATTGGTATTATCCCAATCAACTATCATTCCTAACTCTTCACATATTGCCCTTATTGGAACCATTGTCCTATCACTAACTATTATTGGTGATACATCCGATTGCAGTTCTTGCCCATCTATAAATATCTTTATGGTTTGGACAGCTGTTGCCAGAGGCGATTTGAAAAAGAATATACCTGATACCGCAATTACTAAAAAGACAAAAAATCCTGCATAAAACTTCGCATTTTTCATTATAACCCTCCCAAAACTTAATTTATATTAGAAGTTCAATTTTGCTGCTCAAAAATCCTTCTTATTAATATAGGTAAACAGCTGAAATATCGAATAAAAATATGGATCAACTAATTTTTACAGCACTTTTTTATATAAATCCGCAATTATTTTGCAAGCCTGTACTCAATCAGAAAATATTACTTACAATTCATCGTTATCATACAAAAATATCGCTTCTTAAAAACCATAAAAAGACAAGCTTTGCAGGGGTTTTATTATATCTTATAAGTACTATTCAATAAATTGCCATTATTTTCTATTATGGGGGGGGCAGGAAAAACTATGTCAAGAGTTGTTGTTATAAGTACAAAAGGGAATATTTTATATACCAATCAAAAGGTGGTAGAGGAATTTCCACTTCCAGTATCAGGCATCAATGATGTCCTAAAAACTGTTCTAGCATGTAGTGAAGAGGAAGCTGATAAAATACAACAAAAAGTTTTGTCCGGAAATGGTCATCAAATTAAACAAACTATAATGACCGGGGGGCAGACAAAAACCTATATCACCAATATAGAACCCTTAATGGAAAAAGATACAGTCTCTTCATTAGCGATAATATCCAGTGATATTAGCCAGTTATTAGAAGAATCTGAAATAAGTACTTGTAGCACCAGAAATCAATTTTTGGCAAATATGAATCATGAATTAAGAACTCCCTTAATAGGCATTCTCGGCTCAGTTGACCTCTTGTTGCAGAGTAAACTTAATAATATACAAACAGAAAATGTAGAAGTTATAAAGGATTGTGGCGAGCAATTACTTGACATAATAAATGAGATATTAAATGTTTCCAAACTTGAATTAGGGTTGGTTGAAATTAACCTGGAAGCATGTAATTTATTTGACATTTTTAGCAAGGCGGCCAAAATAATTGATCCTATGCTGGCTAAAAAAGGGCTCGGGCTTAAGCTTGATATACCTTTAAAAATGCCGTCACATGTTCTGACCGATCGAGTTAAACTTTTCCAAATAATATGCAATATCCTTTATAATTCGGTTAAATTCACTAATAAAGGCCAAATTATTCTTAAAGCAGCTGTCAAGAACGAATTAGAACAGCGATCCTGGTTATATGTTTCAGTTAGTGATACAGGCATAGGTATTCCTTATAGCCGGATGCAGGAAATATTTGAACCCTTTACCCAGTTAGATAATTCATCATCTCGTAATTTTGGGGGAACCGGGTTAGGCCTATATGTTTGTAAGAAACTACTAGAGTTAATGGATGGAGATATATGGGTGGATAACAATTACAATAATGATAGGGGTACTGTTGTCCACTTTAGAATACCCATACAAATAGTATCCTCTATAAATAATAACCCTGATAATAAATGTAATGCCAATGAACAAATCCAGGATGATTTTTTGATGGTTAACCCACGAAGGATTCTTATTGTTGAGGATAATCATCTTAATCAAAAAATAGTCTCGCAAATGCTAAGAACCTATGGATTTGAAGTAAGTTCAGCATCTAATGGTCTGGAATGCTTAAATATCCTGCAGGAAAAAGAGTTTGATGCAATTTTAATGGATATGCAAATGCCGCTTATGGATGGGTATGAGACAACTAGATTTATTGCTAAAGACAGCAGCCTAAATCATATCCCTATAATTGCTATGACTGCTAATGCCATGATCGGTGACCGGGAAAAATGCCTTGCTGCCGGATGTGTTTCTTACCTGGCCAAACCCTTTAAAACAGATGAATTAATACAGGAAATAAAAAAATTCTTAAACCGGGAAACATCTCCCAGCAAGAATAGAGAACAGTCTTCTGCACCTTTTATTGCCGAGCTTATCCCGGAATTTATGGCCCTACTTTCAGATATGATAACCGATCTGGATGATGCTGTAGAACAAAAACAGTTTAAAAAAATACAGGGTATCAGCCATGATATAAAAGGTACTGCAGGTATGTATGGTTTTATAAAAATATCTAAAAAAGCTGCTCTTATTGAGCAGGCAGCAAAATTTAAAGCTAGAGAAACTATACTTAGTTTAACTAAGCAGCTGCATTACCTGTTTGAAGAAGCAAGTGCTCAGGTGTCATAATTAACCCTTCTTGTTCTCGACAAATTAATATATAATATTTAAAGTGTAATCATGAATATAGTGTATAAACAATATATTGAGGAGAAATGAAGGATGCAGCTATATAGTTTCTGTTTGACTACTAAAAAGGATTTTACTTTTTATCGAATACTGCTAGAGGAAAAGGCAAATGGCTAAAGTAATTGTTACTGATAGTACGTCTTATTTGCCGCTTTATTGGGCTCAAAAATATGCTATTAAAATTATACCTTTAAATATTCATCTCCATGATAATGTTTTCCAGGAAGGTATAGATTTAACTAATAGCGATTATTATGATCTACTAAGGAAAGAACCAATTTTCCCACTTACTTCTCAACCATCTGCAGGGCAATTTTCTGAAATATTTAAGAATCTGCAGGCGGGTGATGAAGCTCTGGTTATATTAATATCTTCATTATTATCGGGAACAGTGCAATCAGCTTTAATGGCCAAAGCTATGCTGGATAATAATGCTATTAAAATAGATGTTATAGATTCCCGCTCTTCAACAATAGGACTGGGTTTTCAAGTAATAAAAGCATGCGAATTAATGGCTCAAGGAGAAGAAGTAGATAAAATAAAACAAGAATTAGTCAAACTGCAGCAGAAGCTTAAATTATATTTTGTAGTTGATGATTTAGAGTATCTTTTTCGCGGTGGTAGAATAAATCATTTTAGCAAATATATCGCTAATTTTCTGCAAATTAAGCCGGTCTTATGTGTGGAAAACGGTAAAATTGAAGTCTTTGAAAAAATACGGACCAAGAAGAAGGCAGTTAACAGAATAATAGGTGAACTAAGAAAAAACCTTGATAAAATCGAAAAAGCAGCTATTACCCATGTTGATTCACCCGATGAAGCCGCCTATTTGCATGAGGAAATTAAAAAATTCTACTTAGAGGATATTCCTATAATAGAAACCGGTCCTGTAATAGGCACTCATGTAGGCCCAGGAACAATAGGATTAGGCTTTTATTAAAATAGCAATAGTATAAGTAGTCCGTCTGGGGATTACTACTTATACTATTTTTTTCTATAGACCTACGTTGGTGACTAGTGTACTAATTTGTTCGGCTTTATTCATAGTATACAGGTGAATTCCAGGCACTTTATTTGTCATAAGATCAGCAACCTGTTCACTGGCATATTCTATTCCAGCCTTCTGCATATCATCAGGATTATTTTCATATCTATCAACTAACTCCAATAATTTGGCTGGAATTGAAGCTCCACAGAGATATATCATCCTTTTAATCTGCTTGGAATTTAAAACTGGCATTATGCCGGGAACTATCGGGCAGCTAATCCCTATCTTTACTGCTTTATCCACAAAATCATAGAATATCCGGTTGTCAAAAAATAGCTGGGTTATTAAAAAATCCACACCCACATCAACTTTTTGTTTTAAGTTTTTTAAATCTTCACTTAATCTATAACATTCCGGATGTCCTTCAGGATGAGCAGCTGCCGCTATACCAAAATCCGCTTTGCCGTGAATATTATTGATTAATTGATACGCATAACGGTATTCCTGTTTTTCTAAATCAAAATCTGGTCGGTCATCAGGAAGATCACCTCGTAAAGCCATAATATTATGGATATCTTCCCTTAATAAATCATCTAAAATATCATCAACTTCTTTTTTAGTATGGCCTACACAGGTTAAATGAGCCTGGGACTCAATCCCGTATTCCTTTTTAATCTTGGCAGCAATATCAACGGTTCTACCCCTGTTGCTTCCTCCTGCTCCATAAGTCACACTTATATACCCAGGATTTAATTTCTTTAAATCATCCAGAGTCTTAAAGATAATCTCCAAAGAATAATCCGGTCTCGGCGGAAATATTTCCAGGGATAAGACTATTTTATTCATTTTGTATAGATCTATAATTTTCTTCATTAACCCACCTCATAAATATTTTTTTATAATTAAAATTTTTGCATAATTAATAGATTACACTATATAACTATGTCTCAGGATACAATACAAAAGTACTAATGGCATAAAAAAATATGCAGAACCCCCACTTATTTTTCTATTATATATAACTATTATTAAAATGTAAGAATGATTCCACTGCAAAACTCTAATTCTTGTATCGTAAAGGAGACTTTAGTCTCCGGCTAGCCAGATAATAACGGTATTTAGGGGAGATTGAAGTCTCCTCTACAGTATATGATGTATAACTACTTTTCGCAGTGAAATCAAGAATAAAAATATGTATACATATTGCATTAAAATAGTAACATATCAGGTAACTAACTTATTGTAAAATAGGATTGAGTTTTCTCAATCCTATTTATTATATAAAACTGATTTGGTTAAATAGAGTTTTTATACTATTAACGTCAGGTTATAGTTGTTTAATCAATATCATTTAAAGGTTTTTAATTAACTCATCCGCAAAAACGGAACATTTTACCTCTTTGGCCCCTTCCATTAAACGGGCAAAATCGTAAGTAACAACTCCGCTCCCAATAGTTTTTTCCATAGCATTTATAATAAGATCAGCCGCTTCGTGCCAATTCAGATGGCGAAGCATCATTTCCCCGGATAAAATAACCGAAGAAGGATTGACCTTGTCAAGGCCCGCGTATTTAGGTGCAGTTCCATGTGTAGCTTCAAAAATTGCGTGTCCGGTATCATAATTTATATTAGCTCCAGGGGCAATTCCAATCCCCCCCACTTGAGCTGCTAGAGCATCTGAAATGTAATCCCCGTTTAGGTTTAAGGTAGCTACTACATCAAATTCTGCAGGACGAGTAAGAATTTGCTGCAGGAAAATATCTGCAATAGCATCTTTAATGATGATTTTCCCTTCTTCTTCAGCATTCTTTTGTGCCTGATCTGCAGCTTCTTTTCCCTGATTCGCTTCTATTAAGTCATATTGATTCCAGGTGAAAACCTTATCTGCGAATTCTTCTTCTGCTAACTCATATCCCCATTGTTTAAAAGAACCTTCAGTAAATTTCATAATATTACCTTTATGAACCAGAGTTACACTCTTTCTTCCTTCTTGAACAGCAAATTTTACCGCAGCACGTACCAGTCGTTTGGTACCTGTTTCAGAAACGGGTTTTATACCAATTCCTGAATCATCGGGAAAACGTATTTTATCTACTCCCATCTCGTTTTGCAAATAATCAATAAGTTTTTTGACCTCTGGTGAACCTTCGGGAAATTCAATGCCAGCATATATATCCTCGGTATTCTCCCGGAAAATCACCATGTTAACATCCCCTGGCCGCTTAACCGGTGAAGGTACCCCTAGAAAGTAACGTACCGGACGCAAACAGGTATATAAATCAAGTCCCTGTCTGAGAGCAACATTCAGGGACCGAATTCCACCTCCGATTGGGGTTGTTAATGGTCCTTTTATTGCAATAATATACTCGCGAATAGTCTCCAGGGTTTCTTCAGGTAACCATTCACCAGTTTGATTAAATCCTTTTTCCCCTGCTAGTATCTCTTTCCAAACTATTGATCTCTGCCCTTTGTAGGCTTTTTCAACTGCCGCATCAAACACCCGGGATGCCGCTGCCCATATATCCGGGCCAGTTCCGTCCCCTTCAATAAATGGAATAACCGGGTGATCGGGAACACTTAAGACCCCGTTTTGAACCATAATTTTTTCTCCCCAGGCTAGATTTCCAGCCACCATATTCTAAACCCTCCCTTTTTTATCTATACTTTGTAAAACCATTTCTAATTAACCACCCATGCCCGTAGGACACAACCACCGATGAAAATAAAGCAAGGTGATTAACTACAGATGAACACAGATTAACGCAGATATTTTTTGTTTTTGTTTTGATAAGTATCTGGAATTTATAATATTTTACCTTTAACTCTGCAGTTAATCTTTAATTCTTATATTGTACCGTGTCTTATACCGTAGAGGCGAATTCAGTCGCCGCCCAGCCGCAATTCAAGATGAAAGAGCGGCGACTGAATTCGCCTCTACGGTTCCTACGGTTCTATCTACGGTTCTATTCAGTAAGGTGATTGCATTAAGTCTTTATTTTCTTACTAATTATTAACTCAATAATAACCGCTTTGGCCAATAATCTATCTTTAAGCAAAATTAAATGTGCCATATTTTTTGAAATGCTCAACGAGTCCTCCAT
>CAYZYO010000005.1:0-30817 GCA_964482585.1 uncultured Syntrophomonadaceae bacterium
TGTGTCAATAGAAACAGTGTGCCCATGGGCACACGTCCTATTGACACAGGAGAACATCCATGACAATCCTTGACACAGGAGAATGGATGAAAACTGGCCAAAGCAGATACAAAGGGCTTCCCGGGAAATAACGACATTATATAATGGTACTGCAGGGTAAAGGTCGAGGGACGGTTTGGGGATACTTTATACCCCGGTTTTAGAACATGACTAAATTGTCTTTGAGTACAGAGAATTGTGGCACATTGACGGTGACCACGGACACTAAACTTCAATTTTTATCAGACAATTGTTCCCTGCATTATTATCTTCGGAGGTGTCGTTATGCTTGCTTTACTGGATTGTTGCTGTGGTTTGGACGTGCACAAGGATGTTATTCATGCCTGTATTTTAAAAGGTTCTCCTGATGAAGAGCCTATTTCTATTCACGCCGAATTTAAAGCTATTCAATCCGATTTGCAAGCGATGTGCTCCTGGCTTTTAGAAAATCAGTGTTTTAATGTTGCTATGGAGAGTACTGGTGTTTATTGGCGGCCTGTTTATGAAGCATGTGAAGAGTTCTTGGATGGTTATAAGTGTCTAATGGTTGTGAATGCTCATCATATGCGTAATTTGCCCGGTCGCAAAAGTGATGTCAAGGATGCCCAGTGGATTGCTACCTTGCTTCGCCATGGTCTTTTGGAGCCTAGTTTTGTTCCAGAAAGGCTTATTAGAAATTTACGAGAATATTCAAGGCTACGTCGTACTTTGGTAGCAGAGCGTACTCGTTATTCTAATAGGCTTGAGAAGTTTCTGCAGGCTCATGGGTTTAAGCTATCTTCTGTTCTAAGCAGTATTTTAGGGGTAAGTGGTAGACGGCTGCTTGCTACCTTGTCTCAAAAAGGTGTTTTATCGCCTATTGATGTGAGTGATGCTATGGACAGACGTGTTAAAAAGTCTATGGAAGAGATTCGGTCAACCGTTACTGGGAAACTTGACTATTCCGAACGTTCTTATCTCAAAATTTTACTTGATAAAATTGATACTCTTGATGGTGAGATTAATGATATTCTTCTGCTTATGCAACATTTAGCTGAACCCTATAAAATTCAGCTTGAGCAGCTTGATTCTATACCCGGCATTGACATAGCAGCGGCCCTTACAATTATGGCTGAAACCAGCGCAACTCCCCAGGATAGTTTTGATAGTGCTAAGAAGATCGTATCTTGGGCTGGATTATCACCTCGAAATGATGAATCAGCAGGCAATATAAAGTCTCGTAAAGTTACAAAAGGGAGTCCTTATATTAAAGCAATTTTATGTCAGGTTGCATGGGCAGCGGTGCGTACACGCAAATCAAGTTTTCATGACTGGTTTTGGACACATCAAGGTAAATTGGGTAGAAAAAAGGCTATTATTGCAGTGGCGAGAAAGATTCTAGTGCTAATTTACAAGCTACTAAAATCTGGAGAGTTCTATGACCCAATGGTGGCAAAAGTGCCAGTTCAATCGCCTCGCTAAAATAATAGCCCTTTGTTTATATGTTATCTATTACCTGTAAAAAAATCAATGTTTACGGGCTTATTTTGTGTTGCAATTTTTGAGTAGTAATTCGATCACTTGGGATGGTTGTTTTCACACTAACCGTCCCCTTCTTGCAATATAATGAAAGTTGTTAGGTTTGTAAAACCCTTTGGTTATCAAAATACCTGCAATCATACTCAGGATAAACTGGATATAACTACTGTATTCTAGTGGGGCTAATAACCAATTAAGACCTGGGCTGCCTATACCTATAGGCATCATTATACCAAACTGTTGCAGTATATAGATTGGAGGAATAAAGCTTATTCCTAACAAAAATATACCCGGGATTAAGTTGAGATTTGGTCTGATATTACCTTCAAAATATTTTAATATTATAGAATAGTTAAGTAACATTCCTAATATAAAGCCGTAAATCATCTTTATTGCGTGTAACTGGGTAAGTCTTTTATTATCTATTTCCCTGACAGCTTCTTCCATTGCCAGATGATTGGCCGTCACTAAATTTAAAAGAACAATCCCTATTAGAGCAACTATTATATACTCGAATATTTTTTTATACTTCATATAATCCCACCCCCAAGAACTCTTCTTCGATGCTCTTAGATATATTTCCTGCATAAAAGACAAGCAGAACCATTCTTGGCTTGCATTTAATGGATGCATTTCAGTTCTTCTAAACTTTAAACGGCAAAGAACCTGTCACCTTGATTTTTTAGAGCCAGAAGCTTTGGGAGTTAGCATTTTCGATACTGGAGAGGAATTTTCTTTTGGCACCGGGATACTGTTTTTCGATGAATTCCAGGAGCGGCTGCAGCTGATCCCGTTTAGTAAGGCCATCAACAGGACAGGGATTTTTAACCGGTACAATATTTAGTGAATCAGCAAACAACCTGATATCAACCTCTTCTACATATACCAGAGGCCTTATAATTGTAATATCCATGCGATCAAGATAAGTAACCGGCTTAAATACATTAAACCGCCCCTCGTATATGATAGACATTAGAAGAGTAATAACCACATCATCAAGGTGATGTCCGAGTGCAACTTTATTGCAGGATAATCCTTTAGCCACCCGGTTTAAAGCCCCACGGCGCAGATGGGAACAGAGGGAACAGGGGTTTTTTTCCTGCCGGTGCTCAAATACTACTTCAGCTATTCCAGTTTTCTCAATAAATAAAGTCATCCCTAAAGAATTGCAAAAATCAACCAGGGGATTAAGGTCATTTTCCCAGCCAAGATCAATATAAACCGGAAAGATCTTGAAATCCAGGGGAGTATACTTTTTTACCAGATGAAGAAAATAGAGCATGGTAAAGCTGTCTTTTCCTCCTGAAAGACCGACAGCCAGATGATCCCCATGGTTAATCATTTTATATTTCAGGTTAGCGTCACGTACTTTTTTAAATATAATCTTAGTCCGTCTTTTGCTCATTATCATCATAACCTTCTTATAAAATAATTAACTTAAATTATACGGTATTTCCCTGGCGGAGGCGAGAGGGGAACGGGGAAGCAAGGAGATGGTTCTCCTGAGAGAAACATCTCCTTGCTTCCTATTGGTTTAGTAGTTCAACCGGATGGACTATTTCACAATTCCAGTTGTATCTGGCAACCCCGTGTCTTAACTGCATCATACAGCTGGGACAGCATGTAGCTATTTTATCCGCCCCGGTTTCCATTGCACTTTTAATTTTAATATCAAGTATTTTCATAGATATATCATAATGAGTTACACTATAGGTGCCTGAACCACCACAGCAGCGGTTAGCTTCCTGCATTTCCACGTACTCCACACCGGGAATTCTCTTTAATAATTCCCGTGGTTGTTCTTTAATTTCCTGGGCATTTGCCAGGTGACAGGGATCATGATAGGTGACTTTTGTACTTTTTACTTTTCCCTTCTCTGATGGTTTAATATCCAGAACATCCACTAAAAACTTGGTTAAATCTATAACCTTGTTGGCAAAGGTTAAGGCTTCAGCCTCTATTTCCGATCCACCCAGTAGAAACATCATATTTTTAGGAGTTAATGCGGAGGAACATGATGCACAATCAGTAACAATATAATCAAAATCATAGGAATTAAACAGCTTAACATTATGATCTGCAAGCTCACGGGCAGTATCCATTTTAGCATTGGCAATGTGTGGTAGTCCACAGCATTTCATATCTGGAGGTATTATTACTTCACATCCATTACGGGTCAGAACCTCAACCGTAGCTACGGCTACCTGAGGATTGAACAAGTCGGTACCGCACCCTAAAAAATATCCTACTTTATATTTTTTTTCGCCTTTGGCCTGGTTTATTTCAGGTATTAACCTGCGAGCACACCGGAAAGGAATTGCAGAAAGAATTTTCTCAGCTTTAGGTAAATCACCCGGTAGAATTTTAGTCAAGCCCAGGGTTCTGGCTAGATCCTGCAGTCCCAACTTTTGAACTCCTGCCATGAACCACATAGATGTTCTTAAGAGGGAAGGATGAGTCCAGAGGGTGCCAAAGAGCAACTCCTTTACCGTATTAGGATTTTTTTCATAGATATAGGAACGGGCCGCGGCATTTAATTCATGGATATCTATCCCCGAAGGACAGTTGATTGTACAGGATTCACACATAAGACACATATTAAGTCTCTCCAGCACTTTTTTATCTGGTTCAACTTTTCCATCCCGGAGCATCTGCACCATAAAAACATGTCCTCTAGGGGCAGCGGTTTCATTTTTAACTTCTGCAAAAACCGGGCATACACTCCTGCATTTACCACAGCGTACACATTTCATTAATTGTTCTTTAACCGGAGGTAATTCTTTAAATTCCATAACAAATCCTCTCCATTAGATAGTCTATTTAAAGCATTTATTAAAAAACTTTCCCCGGGTTCATAATTCCCTTTGGATCAAAAGCTGCTTTAATTTTTTTCATATAATCTACTGCATTACCATGTTCAGCTTCAGCATAGCGACGACGTACCGCACCCACTCCATGCTCGCCGGTGGTACTCCCGCCCATTTCAATTGCCAGCAGGTGTATCTCATCAACTAATTGTAATACTTTTTCAACCTCATCTGGATTTTCAGGGTTGATAACCGGAGCCGTATGAACATTACCATCTCCGATGTGTCCATAATTTACCACCTTAATACCGTATTTCTCTCCTAAGGACCGTATTGCTCTAAGAGTATCTGCAACTCTTGAAAGAGGAACACTGATGTCTTCTCCGGCAAATATTCTACTGCCGTCAGCACGCACTCTTGCTGCTGCAGTTGCAGTCACACTACGGCCTTCCCATAATTCGGTCATCCTTTTTTCATCTGTAGACCACTCAAAGCTGCGGGCTCTTTTTTCGGCTACCTCTTTAATAATACTTCCTTCATAATTTACACCCGGTGGGGTACCATCAACTTCAAATAACAAAATAGCTTCAGCATCGGGGAGGTTAATATGTGGTTTAAAATCATTAACAGCCTTAATAGCAGAATTATCAAGAATTTCGATGCCTGATGGCAGGATGCCATTCTGGTAGACATCCAGAACAGTGGCAGGGGCATCATCAAGTTTGTCAAAAACCGCCATCCCAATCCCTCTAGCTTTAGGCTTGGGAAAACACCTCAATCTTATCTGGGTGATAATTCCCAAGGTTCCTTCAGACCCAACCATTAATTTAGTTAGATTTATTCCAGAGACATTTTTAATTGCCCTGGCTTTCATTCCACCCGTCATTATTACCTCACCATTAGGCATCACAACTTCAAGACCGAGAATATAAGGCTCGGTAGCCCAGTACTTTACTGCTCTAAGCCCGGAGGCATTATTGGCAACCATCCCTCCAATTGTACACATCTTACTGCTGCCAGGATCAGGGGGGAAAAATAAATTATACTGGGCAAGCTGATCATTTAAATCTGAATGAATAACCCCTGGCCTTACTATCACCTGCATATCAGGAACAACAATTTCAACGATATCATCCCAGGTTGAAAGATCTACGACTATGCCGCCATTCACTGCGATACAACCACCGGTCTCTCCTGTGCCAGCACCCCGGGGAACAATATTAATGTCATTTTCAAAGGCAAAACGGACAACTTCTTGTACTTCTTCTGTGGAACGGGGCATAACTACAGCAGTCGGGTTAACTGGTTCCAGTTTGGTTAAAAATGAACTATCATATGAATAATACATTAAATCCAGTTCCTCCGTTAAAATCTTATCTTTACCTAAAATCTTAATAAGTTCTTTTTTTATAGCTGTGCTATCCATAACTTCACTCCCTCTAGAAGTTGTTTTTATTAAAGTAAGATTCCACTGCAAAAAGTAGTATTTATATATCATATACAACAGAGGATACCTTAATCTCCCCCTTAAGACCCGTTATTATCTGGCTTGCCGGAAACTAAAGCCCCCTCTACGATACAAGAAATAGAGTTTTGCAGCACAATCAAGTAATAAAAATTATATTCCTTTAGGCTAGGAATATAATAGTTCTCTAAATTCCCTGCATATTATAACATAAAGTGACACAGCAGTTTTATAATATTATAATTATTAAGGTATAATTTCTATATGGCTTTAAACGTTTATAAAATCATGGATACCGCCACCAAAATATATCTAGGAAAATATGAAAACGTATAAATCATTTTAATACTTAATAAAATAGCAGAAAAGAGTAAGGAGAAATATTATGTATTCTAATTTATTACATATAATACCTGCAGATAAGATAAAATTTAATGAACCAATGAGACTGCATACAACTTTTAAGATTGGTGGACCGGTTGATGTAATGGTTATACCTGATAGTATTAATGATATCCAGAGGGTAGTTTCTTATTGTTGTCAGGAAAACATTGATTTTTTTGTGTTTGGACTTGGAAGTAATTTGCTGGTACGTGACAAAGGAATAAGAGGAGTAGCCATTAAACTTGGCTCCAGCTTGAATAATATAGTAGTTGATAAGCCCAGGATTTATTGTGAGGCAGGAGTAAGATTATCCCGGTTATCCAAAATAGCTGCCCAAAAAGGCCTGCAGGGCCTTGAATTTGCCGAGGGGATACCCGGAAGCCTGGGTGGAGCTGTGGTAATGAATGCCGGTGCCTATGATGGGGAAATCAAAGATCGGTTAATTAAAGTTTCAGCATTAGGACTAGAAGGGGATATAAAGGATTTTTATCCCCGAGAAATGGATATGGGTTATCGAAAAAGCATATTTCAAAGTAATGGATATATTATTATTTCTGCCTTACTGGAATTAAAACCTGGTAATACTGAAGATATCCACCAGAAGATGCGTGATTTTGCCTCTAAAAGGCGGCAAAATCAACCACTTGAATATCCCAGTGCAGGAAGCACTTTTAAACGTCCCGAGGGTTTTTATGTCGGACCAATGGTAGAAAAGATGGGACTAAAAGGCTATAGAATAGGTGGAGCCGAAGTATCAACTAAACACGCTGGCTTTATAATAAATACAGGTAACGCCACGGCCAATGATGTATTAAAGTTAATTGAGTATATACAAAAAAAAGCTAAAGAGGATTTCCAGGTAGAACTGCACCCGGAACTTAAAGTAATAGGGGAAGCTTAGCAGCTGCAGTAAAAGGATATAAAACTTACCTTGAGCAACAGAACTCTATTAGTTAAAATGTTATGATAAAAAATGAGTTCTAAGTTTTATGATTGAGATTTTTGTATAATTCAAAAACATGGTGTAAGCTTCTGCTAAGAATCTTTAGCCCTTTTGTTTTTGCTCCTGAATGACATTCAAACTAGAGGCTAACGTCTCCTCTACGGATGCAAGAGTTCTAATGATATAAAATAGTTGTTATGTAAAATCCTCGATTTATAAAAAACAAATACAGAAATGCAGGGAGAGTAAACCTAACATTGAAAATCTTATTAACCACCCTTAATTCTAAATATGTTCATTCATCACTGGCACTGGATTACCTGCAGCAGTTTTGTAAACAGGACATCTGGGATATCAGGGTCAGGGAATTTACTATAAATGAAAAAACAGATTATATTATGGCTGAAATATTTAGAGAGAATCCTGACATACTCTGTTTTTCATGCTATATATGGAATATAAATTCTATACTTGATATCTGCCGGGATTATAAAAAAATCTCTCCCCAGACCATTATTATTCTTGGAGGCCCGGAGGTGTCTTATGATTCTCAGAGAGTATTACAGAGAAACATTGCAGTTGATTATGTAATAAAAGGGGAAGGGGAGGCTGCCTTAAGAGAACTATTACAGTCTATATATTTAAACAGCTCCCTGGAGAATATTAAAGGAATAACTTACAGGTATTCAGGTAATATCCATGAAAATCCCGATCGTGAGTTAATAAATAAGCTGGATATGATTCCGTCACCATTTAAAGGAGACCTTGGATACTATAAAAACCGGTTAATTTATTATGAAACATCGCGCGGGTGTCCTAATAACTGTACCTATTGCCTATCATCGACTATTAAAGGGGTAAGGTTTTTTTCTCTGGCAAGAGTAAAAGATGACCTGAGGTATCTAATAGAAAAACGGGTAAAGAAAGTGAAATTTGTTGACCGGACTTTTAACTGCCATGAAAAAAGAGCCCGGGAAATTATGCAGTTTATTATAGATCAAACAGAAAAAAATAATGCTTCAACCACCTTTCATTTTGAAATCTGTGCTGATTTATTATCTGAAGAAATGCTGCTTTTTCTAAAACAGGTACCTAAAGGTTTATTTGATTTTGAAATAGGGGTTCAATCAACAATGGTTGAAGCCTTAGAGGCGGTTAATCGGACATTCAATTGGGATAAACTGAGCCGGAATATAAAAGAACTCAGGAAGGGCAACAATATCCATCTTCATCTTGACCTTATAGCCGGACTGCCATGTGAAGGCTATACACAATTTGCTGACTCTTTTAATGACGTATATAATCTTAAGCCTGATGTAATCCAGCTGGGTTTTTTGAAACTGCTTAAAGGTTCGGCGATTCGAGAACAGAAAGATGATCACGGGTATAAATTTCAAACTAATCCTCCTTACCAGGTTCTAAAAAACAAATACCTTGACTATGCGGAATTAATAAAATTGGTTCAAATTGAAGACATCTTAGACAATTATTATAATTCCGGGGCGGTTGGTAATACCGTATCATATATAATTAAAAATGTTCACAATGGAAATGCTTTTTGTTTTTATGAAGAATTAGCCGAATACTGGCAGAATAACAGCCTTTTTGCGATAGGTCATAAAAAAGAAGCCAGGTATAGTTTTTTGAAAAATTACATTGATTATTTTTATACTTCATATTCCCAAAAAGTAAATGAACTATTAAAATATGATTATCTATTAAACAATAAATCCTATAATTTGCCATCAGGAATAGAGAGCTGTAATCCAGAAAATATTAATGATTTACTATATTCATTATTAAAAAATGAAGGCTTTATTAATAAATATCTTGCTCCCATTAGTTCTTATACTCGCAGGGAAATAAAAAAACAGGTCCATTTAGAATGCTTTAAATATGACCCTTTAGACTGTAATACAATTACTGATGATCTAGCCTATCTATTTGTCTACAATCCTGTTTTGAAAAGAGCCGGCAAAACAATTAAAATTAGTCTAGCCTGTGCTAACAGTTCTCTTTAAAAGCTTAAGGAGAAAAAATAATGTTAGAAAGAAAACTACTATCATTAAAAGGTCGTAAGCCTAATATTTTAGGGCATAAACAGTTTCCTAAATATGCAGTTTTAATACCGGTTGTAAAATATCAAAACGAATTATGCGTGATATTTGAGAAAAGGGCTCAACACTTAATTATTCAACCGGGAGAAATATGTTTTCCTGGTGGGGCGGTAGAAGAAAATGACTCGAGCCAGGAAGCGGCAGCAAAGAGAGAAACCTGTGAGGAGCTAAACCTGGAACTTGATGATCTTGAAATCATTGCTGCTCTGGATTTATTTGTAAGCCCTTTTAGCATTATTGTATACCCTTATCTAGGCATAATTAATGATTATAAAAAAATCAGTATTAACCGGGATGAAGTTGAATACATATTCTATGTCCCCTTAAACTGCCTTCTAGAAAGCAAACCTCTAAAGACCCAGATCAAATTGAAAATGATTTTACCGGAAGACTTTCCCTATGAATTAATACCTGATGGCAGAAATTATACCTACCGGGATGGGCAGTTACCCCAAAACTTTTATTTTCTGAATAATGAAGTTGTATGGGGCTTAACAGCTGGGATTCTTAATCATTTTATTGATTTATTAAAAAACCACCTATAAAGAATTATATATCTGTTCCAAAACATCTCCAGTATTATTACTGTCGAGTTTAACTACCGCTGCGTGGTCCAGCTCGGTACGCCCCTTATTTATAATAACCAGGTCCTGGGTAAAGGTGCTGAATTCCTTGACAAAACCAGCAAGGGGATAAACTGTAAGTGATGAACCTATAACCACAAGCAACTTGGCTTTAAGTATCTTATCCCGGGCATCGTAATAGTTTTGAATATGTTCACCAAACAGCACTACATCAGGTTTTAGAATACCACCACAGTTAGAACATACAGGAACGACCTCCGTATAATTATCAACATATTCGCGTTTATGAACTGTGCGGCAGTTACGATTGGTACATATAAAACGTTCAGCATTGCCGTGGATGGGGATAACCCGTTTACTCCCTGCTTTTTGATGCAGGTTATCAATATTCTGGGTAACAACTCCCTGCAGCTTACCTTTTTCCTCGATTTTTGCGAGTATCAAATGGGCTTTGCTGGGTTCTACTGCCGGAAACATAAAATGCTGCCGGTAAAAGCTGTAAAAGGATTCGGGGTTCTGGTGAAAGAAATCTATATTTACGATATTCATCACCTTGTTTTCTCCCAGCTTCCGGTATATACCCTTAGCACCCCGGAAATCAGGAATACCTGCTTCGGTACTGATCCCGGCTCCAGTTACCACTACCGTATTTTGTGACCTGATCATTAATGAAATAATCTGCCTGATTTTCTTATCCACTAATATCACTCTCCTAAAAACTATTATAGCAAACATCTAGTAAACTGTTCAGATCGATACGAACTAAAACACTAAACAATTCTATCCTGTAGATAAATACAATGTATACCTATAATACTAGCCAAAAATAAAATAAACGTCGATTTAACAGTAATTATGAGTAATAATGTCAATCTCATTGACATTTAACAAAATAATTGTTTTTATTAAGACAATATAAGTATTTTTGTCCAATCCTATCAAAAATTGCAGTTAATGGATTAGTTTTTTTCCATATTAGGAGGGAAAGGCAGTGGAAAATAATTTTGCTAACTATGTAGATATTGTTAAATTGCAAAAGCTCTTTGATGATTTTTACGAGGCTACAGGTATTTTAACAGTTATAAGTGATTTTGATGGTAATTCTTTAGTTTTTACCAGGACCTTAAATGACATATGTTATGAATTTCAAATGGATGGTGATCCCTGCAGAAATCCTAATATATTTGATCCGGATATAGATTCTAAAGCTAATTACAAAATATATCAATGCCAACATGGATTTGTATATGCAGCTGCTGCGGTCACGGTGAATAAAAAACACCTGGTTAATATGTATATTGGACCAGTTCTATATGAAAAGCCAGATCTAGAATATTATAAAAAAGAGGCAGAGAAATTTGGCATATCTATAAATGGTTATCTGGAAATGCTTAAACTGATTCCGGTGATTACCACAAAAATGTTAAAAGGACATATAAAATACTGCCTGCAATTAATAAATACTATGATTGAGTTGAGAACGGAAGTAATGGAGCACACCAGGAGAGAGAGAAAGCTGAGGGAAAGCGAAAAGGTATACCGGGACCTGGTAGAATTATCATCTGATATGATTCTTATTCACAGTGAAGGTAAAATCATTTATGTTAACTCGGCAGGGATTAGAATGCTGGAGGCAGAAAAAGCAGAAGATCTTATAGGAAATCCGGTGCTTGATATAGTGCACAAGGATTACCGGGAATACGTTAAACAGCGGCGGGAAAAATTATATTTGGGAGAAATTAAAGAAGCGTTAATAGAAGAAAAATTAATAAAAATGGACGGGAAAACTATCATAGATGTTGAAGGTACAACTACTCGCTTTAATTATAAGAATAAAGCAGCAGTAAAGGTTGCCCTGAGAAATATCACTGAACGCAAACGGGCCGAAGAATTATACCATGCTTTATTTAACAGTTCTACAATCGGGATCTATATTGTTCAGGACAGTAAATTTAAATTCATTAATCCTTTATTAAAAGAAGTTACTGAATATGGAGATGAACTTCTGGGGCAGAATATTTTTACTATGGTTCCTCCTGAGGAGAAAAAAATTGTGAAAGAAAATGCAGTTAAAATGCTAAAAGGAGAGCGTATATCTCCCTATGAATTCAGTATAAAAACCAAAAACGGCAAAACTAAATACATTATGGAAAAGGTTATACCCATCCAGTATGAGGGTAAACGAGCAGCACTTTCCAATTTTATGGATATAACTAATTTAAAAAAGGCTGAAAAGGCTCGCGAGGAATCGGAACAGACCCTGGCCGATATTATAAATTTCTTACCTGATGCCACCTTTGTTATTGATCGTAACGGTAAGGTTATTTCCTGGAACCGGGCAATTGAAGAAATGACAGGAATCAAGGCTAAAGATATACTGGGTAAAAATAATTATGAATATGCTATACCTTTTTATGGAGCCAGGCGACCGATACTAATAGACCTGGTATTCCATAGTGATGAAGAAATTGAAAAAAATTATCATTTTATTCAAAGGAGCAAAGAAGGAATCGTTGCTGAAACTCCGACTCCATATGTTAAAGGAAAAACAGTTTTCATGTGGGCTAAAGCAACGCCGCTTTATGATACCAATGGCAACATAGTCGGTGCTATTGAGTCTATACGCGATATAACCGAGCGCAAGGAGTTTGAAGAAGCACTCCAGAGATCCGAAGCTAATTACCGCACTATTTTTGAAACCAGCGGGACGGCAATGATTATATATGGAGAAGACATGACCATATCCCTGGCAAATTCCGAATTTGCTCAACTTTCCGGATACAAAAAAGATGAAATACAGGATAAGATGAAATGGGTTGAATTTATTGCCCTTCCAGACAGAGATAAAATGGTTAAAAATCATAATACGAGGAAATTTAATAATGAGATTCCTAAAAGCTATGAAGTACAGTTCATTGACCGCGATGGTTTTGTAAAAGACGTGATATTAACGGTTTCTTTAATTCCTGGAGGTTCTAAAAGGGTGGCCTCATTTATGGATATTACTGAACGTAAAACAATGGAAGAAGAACTGGTGCGATCTGGAAAACTAGAATCGGTAGGAATACTCGCCGGAGGAATTGCTCATGATTTCAACAATATTTTAACGGTCATTACAGGTAATACCTCACTGGCTAAAATTACAACCGATCCTGATGACGAAATATATGAACTGTTATCCCAAATAGATATCGCTGCTCATCAGGCAAGAGATTTAACCCAACAGCTGCTTACATTTTCTAAAGGTGGAGCACCAATAAAACAAACAGCATCTATTCCTGAACTGCTTAAAGAAACTGCCAGTTTCTCTTTAAGGGGATCTAATGTAAGATGTGAATTTAATATCCCGGATAATCTGTGGCCGGTTAGAGTCGATAAAGGCCAGATAAGCCAGGTTATTAATAATCTAATTATTAACGCTAACCAGGCTATGGCGGACGGCGGTATTATTGAAATGATGGCGGAAAATGTTGATATAAATGTCGATTATCCACTTCCAGTTGACGGCCGGAAATTTGTTAAAATAGCGATAAAAGATAATGGAATTGGAATCCCGGAAAAACACCTGGCTAAAATATTTGATCCTTATTTTACTACCAAACAAAAAGGACATGGACTAGGGCTATCTACCTGTTATTTTATTATCCAAAAACATGACGGATACATTACCGTAGATTCTGAACCGGGTGTTGGCACTACCTTTTCCATATATCTACCAGCTTCCCCCAAACAGGTTTTAAAGAAAAAAGATCTTAAAAAATCAATAATGGCTGGGCAAGGGAAAATCCTGGTAATGGATGATGAGGAGTTTATCAGAACGATGGTTTGCCGGATGTTAACCCAGTTAGGATATAAAGCTGAAGCTGCCAAGGATGGTGCGGAAGCAATTGCTATTTATAAACATGCCAGGCGGTTAAACCAGGGGTTTAATGCTGTAATAATGGATTTAACTATAGCCGGGGGTATGGGAGGAAGGGAAGCCATTAAAAAACTCTTAGAAGTGGATCCAAATGCCAAGGTGATTGTTTCCAGCGGCTATTCTAATGATCCAGTAATGGCTAATTATAAAAAGTATGGCTTTTGTGGAATAATTCCTAAGCCGTACAATATTGAAAACCTTTATAAGATACTGTCTGAAACAATCACTAATTCTGCATAGCCAACCAAATTAAAAACTTTATAAACAAGACCTGCGTGGCAATAATCTATTTGCCACGTATCGTATATTATAATTGAAATAAAAAGAGGAGTTGGTTAGTTAAATTAACCAGTTATTAGATATGTTGCTGCACACCTGTTAGCACCAGTATATTAAGAATTATTTATTATGATAGTAGAAATCAAAGAACAAAGAGTATAATGCTTATAATAGAAAAATAAACTATCTGTTATAATAAACTCAATTGTAAATGATTGGAGAATAATAATATGTTAAAACAGCGTTCGGGATTAGCAAGGTTTTTAACCGTAATCGGGTTGTTCCTTAAAATATTTCTAGCCTTTTATTCTCTAAAATATAAAAAATTCTGGCATAAGAGAGCGTGGATAGAATCCAAAAAAGAAGAACTCTATGTTTCCCAGGCCCACCGTTTTCGTATTACTGCGGTTGAATTAGGAGGTTTGTTAATAAAGTTAGGTCAGTTTTTCAGCACCAGGGTAGATGTATTGCCCCAGTCAAGCATCCGCGAGTTAGCCTATTTACAGGATGAAATACAGCCGGTTTCCTTTAGCGAAATAAAAATGGTTATTGAAGAAGAATTCTCTACTGAGCTTAATCACATTTTTGCTGTATTTAACGAAAAACCTATTGCATCAGCTTCACTAGGACAGGTTCATAAGGCTTTGCTTAATAATGACCGCTTAGCAGCGGTTAAAATTTTGCGGCCGGGGATTGAAGAACTGGTAAAAATTGACCTGCGGGCAATAAAAAAGGTTATAGATTTTATAAAACGTTTTACCAGTTGGGGTACCTTTATCGATTTTGATGCTATCTATGAGGAATTTTATATTACCATCCAGGATGAAATGAATTACCTGAAAGAAGGCAAAAATGCAGAGACTATTGCCGGCAATTCTAAAAAATTTGACATAATTATACCGGAAATAATATGGGAATATACCACCCGGCGGGTATTGACCATGGAATATGTAGAAGGAATTAAAATAACGGATTATGAAGAATTAAAAAAGGCTCAAGTAGACCTGCACGCAGTAGCTAAAAACCTTTTAAAAATCTATATTGAACAGATCTTAGTTGATGGATTTTACCATGCTGACCCCCATCCCGGGAACCTTTTTGTGACCCCTGAAGGGAAATTAATAATGGTTGATTTTGGTATGGTTGGCTCTATTTCTCCTGAACTCCGGGACACTTTGGTTAAATTGGTTATATCCATGGTTAAACGTGATTACGTG
Source organism: uncultured Syntrophomonadaceae bacterium (assembly GCA_964482585.1). Lineage (GTDB taxonomy): Bacteria > Bacillota > Syntrophomonadia > Syntrophomonadales > Syntrophomonadaceae > CAYZYO01. The sequence goes on from CAYZYO010000005.1 coordinate 15,273, forward strand.
AATGTAATTGCATATTTAAAAAACATTGGTTTTCTGCGTTATGATATAGAAAACGAAGCGGTAACCAGGGCAATAGAAGTATTTCTTGAGCAGGTACTTGGAAGCGGTACGGATTTATCTGATATGGATTTAAAGAACCTGCTCAATGACCTGGAAAAGCTCCTATATGAACAGCCCTTTCAGGTGCCAGCGAATTTTACCTTTCTGGGCCGTGCTTTAGGCACCCTCTATGGAATCTGTGTAGGACTATCTCCTGATATTAATTTCCTTGATGATACCAAACCCTATTTAGAGAAATTTATTAAAAAAGATGAAGACATCTTGCAGCTGGTCAAAGAAAAAGCCAGACTCTGGGGAACATCAGTTATTGAAATACCACCTTTAACTGAAAGGGTTTTGCGCCGTGCAGAACGAGGCGATTTAAACCTTAAAACACCTGTTTTACAGGAGGAAATTGCTAAAATTACCCGGGCTATTAAATTTTTAGCCTGGGCAGTGATCTTTGGATTTTCCCTGACTGTCTCAGCCTACTTATTTGTAAACCAACAACAATCGGCAGCTATTTATTCATTTATTTTTACCCTGGTTATTTTTATAGTTTTGCTCAAGAATAGTCGTTCCCGGGAAAAACACAGAAAAGCTCCTCACCCTCCAGTAATGGTTAGAAGGGGCAGGGAATAAACCCTTTACTCTGCCTTATTAAAACAGCTAACTTTCTTTCACCCGGTTATCCCAACCGAATTTCAATAGAAAAATTCATAAATATATCAGCGAATCCTCAATGATTTAAACTGGAATCATATGAATCAGTTATTTATATATCCGGTGATGATACAGGATTTGGCAAATAGAACACTTGACTAGAACAAATGTTCTGTTATATTATATTTATACAACTTCAGATTTTTGGTGATTACTATGAGGAAAATAGTTTTTTTGCGTATGAAGTGGCCCCAGGTGCCTTCAAGAGTACTGGAGCTTAGCAGTAAATATACCCCTTTAGTAGAACCTGTAGAAGATGGAGGGTTATTTCTTGATCTCAGCGGCTGTAAACCATTACCAGAAGTAATTAAAAATATAGCTATAAAGGCTTATACTGAAACAGGAAATTTTGTGGAAATAGGGGCAGCCGGGTCAAAGCTTCTCGCCTGCAGTGCTGTCACTAGTAAGATACTGATTCCGGGAGAAAAAAAGCAGAAGCTTTTCCATTATATCAAGAATAAGCAGTTTTCCGTTACAGTTGTTCTACCAGGAAGGGAAAAGGAATTTATTGCATCTATTCTTTTAGAAGATTTCTATGTTCTTAAAAGTGAAGAAGTTAAAAAATTAAAACGTATGGGTTTTAAAACAGTTGGTGAACTTATATGTATCCCCCCATCAAAACTGGTACCTGTATTAGGGAAAAATATTTATCAACTGCTGGATCAAAGCAGGGGAATGGATAATTCTCCGGTTCTAGGGCTGTATCCTCCCGTTGATATTACCTATCCATTACCTCTTGAAGGTGATATTCTAGATTTTATGATGATTAAAAACGAGATAAAAAAGGCAGGCAAGGTCCTGGAAGCAATCTTAGAAAAGAAGCATTCGGGATGCGGCTGCTTGCAATTATATATATTTACTGAAAAGGGATGGGTGAAAACCCGGCGGAAACTCACCTCATCCTGTTATCAAGCAGGAGAAATAACCAATATACTATATATTCTCTTAGAGCAGCTGGAGATAGCAGAACCAATAAAAGAAGTCTATATTACACTATCTGAAATAGCACTGCTTTCATGGGTAGAACAGGATCTATTTGTAAGTCCAGAAATATATAATCCAGATAAAAAATCTAAATTAGCAGATGTTTTAAAAAATATAGATTACAAATTTCCCGGCAAGCTGGTCCAGGGACAAAAAATAGAACGCCGGGAGCAAATCCTGTCATTCTGGGATCCATGGCGCTATAGTCCGTACAGTTGTTAATACGAAAATAAACGGTTAATGGCAATCACCTTGGATAGAACCGTAGAGGCGACTTCAGTCGCCCCCCCCTTCCCCCTGAATGCGGCTGGTCGGAGACTAAAGTCTCCTCTACGGTGTTAATCCGTGTTAAATCTGTGTTCATCTGTGGTTAATCACCTTACTTTATTTTCACCAGTAGTTGTGTCCTATGGGCATGGGGGGGGTAATTAAGCAGGGAAGGGGTTCTTATGAACCGTATGCTGTTTTCACCATTAAAAGTATACTGCAATGATAAAGGAGAGCCGGTAAAAGTAATAGAATTTGCCGGGGAGTTTCAGGTAAAGGAAATTTTTGAATTCTGGCATGATGTAGGATGCTGGTGGGAAGGGGAGAGTGAAAAGGTTTTTTATCGTCTTTTATACCAGGACAGGGGAATCAGGGAAATTTTTCAGGACCTGGATTCAAAAAGATGGTTTTTGTATAAGATTTATGATTAGCCTATATCAAGGCATGGGGACGATTCTTTGGTTCTGCGGCCCGCAGGTCGGAACAGTCCCACAGGTACGTTAGATTAAGTTGAAAGAGGATTGATTAAAATGAGCTTTATTCATTTACATACCCATACCCCTTTTTCTTTTTTAGATGGAGCAAGTTCTATTGAAGAGCTTGTAGATAAAGCAGTTAGTATGGATATGCCGGCTATAGCCGTTACCGATCATAATAATGTCTGTGCAGCAGTAAAATTTTTTAAAGCCGCAAGGAGTTCAGGAATCCAACCCCTCCAGGGAGTCGAGATAACTATGGAGAATAAAAGCCATTTAACTCTTTTGGCCCGCAATGCAAGAGGCTACGCATCAATTTGCTCCCTCTTAACCCAAGCCCACCTTAATAACCCTCGAAACCAGCCCTTGACCAGTATTGAAGATCTAAAAGAGCTGGAAGATACCCTGGTTTTTTCAGGGTGCCGCAGGGGAAACATTGCATCACTTATACTTCAGGGAAGATACCGGGATGCCTACAACCAGGCCAGAGAGTACCTTTCCTTTTTCAAAAGAGAGAATTTTTATATAGAAATGCAGTATAGTAAACTTCCGGGAGATCGTTTTCTTAATTACCAGCTGCTTAAACTGGCAGAAAGCCTTGATATTGAACCTGCTGCCACTAATAATGTTCACTATGCTCATTATGAAGATTTTATTATCCACGATGTGCTTACATGTGTTCGCACCCTTTCCCATTTAAATGAAATTAACCCCTATAGACCTTTAAATGGCGAGAACTATCTAAAATCTGCCCCGGGTATGCAGGAGCTTTTCTCTTTCTGTCCCCGGGCAGTTGAAAACACCTTTAAAATAGCAGAGCAGTGTGAAGCAGTGTTTAAAGACCAGGAGTGCCACCTGCCTTCCTTTAAAGGATTACCTGCAGGCAAAGAAGCGGTTAATTTTCTTTATAACCTGGCTTATGACGGGGCTAAAAAAAGATATGGTAAAGTAGATAAAAGGGTTGGCCAGCGGCTGCAGCATGAATTAAATATAGTTTGCAGAATGGGTTTTGCCGGGTATTTTTTAGTTATCTGGGATATTGTGAAGTTTGCCCGCAGCCAGGGAATACGCTATGCAGGACGGGGTTCAGCCGCCGATTCCCTGCTGGCATACTGTCTTTATATAACTGAAGTAGATTCTTTAGAGCGCGGATTGTTGTTTGAACGGTTTATGAGTACAGAGAGAACCGGGCTTCCAGATATAGATATCGATTTTGAAGCCCGCTGCCGGGATAAGGTTATAGATTATGTTTATAAGAGATATGGGAAAGAACGGGTAGCCAGGATAGCTACTTATAACACTTTTCAAGCCCGTTCAGCAGTCAGGGAGATTGGCAAGGTTCTAAATTTTCCTGACCAAGAGCTTAATATAATAAGTAAAAGCCTTCCTCATACCCATGCTGATGATATCAGAGGGATTTTATACCATTTACCTGAACTTAAAAACAGCATATTAAAAGAAAAGCGTTTTGAGTTTTTACTTGATGTGTGTGAAAAAATAGCGGGTTTTCCAAGGTTTTTAGGTACCCACCTGGGAGGATTGGTTATAAGTGATATTCCGCTTAATAATTTAACCCCTCTACAGCACTCTGCATTAGGTCCTGTTATTACCCAGTTTGATAAAGACGATATTGAAACCCTGGGGTTGGCTAAATTAGATCTTTTATCCTTAAGAACCCTTTCAGCTGTAAATGATGCCAGTCATTATATTGCGGAAACCAAAAAGGATTTTAATTATGAAAAGATACCGCTTGATGATAAGGCCAGTTACGAAATGATAAACCAGGGAGAAACTATCGGGGTTTTTCAACTGGAAAGTCCAGCCCAACGAGCACTTCAACACCAATTAAAAGCGAATAAAATGGAAGATATTGTTGCCAGTATGGCATTGATTCGCCCTGGACCTATCCAGGGAAACATGGTAAAACCGTATGTAGCGAGAAAAAATGGAGAAGAAGCAATTAATTATCTGCATCCTTTATTAAAACCTATTTTAGAAAAGACCTATGGGGTTATTCTTTTCCAGGAACAGGTTATGGAGATTGCTTCCAGCATTGCTGGTTTTACACCGGGTGAAGCTGATCAGTTAAGAAGGGTAATGACTCATGCCCGTTCAAAAAAGACTATGCAGGATATCGGAAAACTATTTATTGCAGGCTCTATAAAGAATGGGATATCAACTGAAATTGCCCGGGAAATTTTTTCGTATATTATGGGATATGCCAGTTATGGCTTTTGTGAAGCCCATGCAGCAGCATTTGCTGCCACCAGTTTTAAAACCGCCTATCTTAGCCGGCACTATCCAGCCCAGTGGTTTACCGCTATATTAAATAATCAGCCTATGGGGTATTACCCGGCTAATATTATATGTACTGAGGCCCGGCAGCGGGGAGTTAAAATTTTACCTTTGGATATAAACCGGAGCAGGAATGATTTTTATGTTGATTTAAACAATAGTATCAGGATAGGGCTTAAACAGGTAAAAGGAATAGGAGATAAAGCACTTAAAACAATCAATAAGGCACGGGGTAATAAAGAGTTCATATCATTGGCTGATTTCATTTATCGAACTGAAATTAATCAGGATATTATAGAAAAACTTATAAAATCTGGAGCCTTCGACATCATTAATCATAACCGGCGCCAGTTGCTATTATCAATGCCTTCCTTATTAGATGATAAAGTAAGGGCGTGTAAAAATGAACCAGGAATTCTTTTTAGTGAAACCAATGAGGAAATAAATGATTTTCCCCAGGCCCAAAAAAGGGCCTGGGAATTTGAGATCCTGGGAATTGATATTGAAGAACACTTTATGGCTTCATTTCGCAACCAACTGCAGGCAAGAAGGATTTTATCCAGTCAAGAAATAAAAAAATTACCAGATAGAGCAGAGGTTACTGCTGCCGGGCTGCTGTTTAGACCTCATCGCCCGCCAACTCGCAGTGGTAAGATTACCGTCTTTTTATCCCTGGAAGACGAATTTGGCTTAACCGATGTAACTGTTTTTGAAGACACCTATATGAAATATGGAAATATTATTTTTGGAAAACATCTAGGGCCTCTTCTGGTACAGGGTAAAATAAAGAAAAATGGGGCAGGAGCAAGTATAATTGCCCGCAGGTTAGGTTTTCTAAAAGACCAACTCAGCTACTGATTTTATTTGTAAAATATAAATTAAAGGCTTTTTTTTATGGAGGATTTGCGTAATAGCTTTTTCGTATTAGTATTCCTAATTGGTTGGTAAGATAATAAACGCTTAGTTAATCCGTGTTAAATCCGTGTTTATCTGTGGTTAATTTTCATCGGTGGTTGTGTCCTATGAGCATGGGTGGTTAATTCGAAAATAAATGCTTAATGCAATCACCTTACTGAATAGAACCGTAGATAGAACGTAGAGGCGACTTCAGTCGCCGCCCTCCCCCCCCCTGAATTGAGGCTGGTCGGGGACTGAGGTCTCCTCTACGATACAAGAATTAGGTCTTTTGTGATTGTTGATCGAGACTATTTACGATACAATAAGGTTTATTAGTAGTGTACTTATGCAAAATAGTCTTATTGAGAAAAATAATTGTTATTGAATTATTTTCCTAATATCTATAACATTAAAATTAACAAATCATTGGGAGTAAATATTTATGAAAAAACATTGTTTATCCAGTAGGACAGATAATATTGCACCATTTATTGTTATGGAGGTCCTGGAAAAGGCCCAGGAAATGATAGCTAATGGAGAAGACATAGTTCGCCTGGAGATTGGTGAGCCTGATTTCCCAACTCCTGATCCAATTAAAGAGGCTGCCATCAGGGCCTTTAGTTTCAATGACACCCATTATACCCACAGTCTGGGAAAGCTGGAACTGCGAGAAGCAATTGCCGGTTATTATATGGAAAAGTACGGGGTAAAGATATCTCCTGAGCAGGTTATCGTCACTTCAGGGACTTCTCCGGGAATGTTATTGATTTTTTCAGTGCTCCTAAACCGGGGAGATGAAATAATCTTACCTGATCCTTATTACGCCTGTTATCCTAATTTTATAAATTACCTGGAGGCCCAGCCAGTATATGTTCCAGTATATGAGGAAGACGGCTTTAAATATAAACCAGAAGAAATAAAAAAATATATAACCCCAAAAACCAAAGCCATACTGGTTAATTCCCCCGGCAATCCGACTGGCACTGTATTTTCGGCTGCCGACTATAAAGAAATCGCTAACATGGATATAACCGTTGTTTCAGATGAAATATACAATGGACTCATATATGAAGGTGAAGAACACAGCATTTTAGAATTTACCGACAACGCTTTTGTTATGAACGGGTTCTCTAAACTTTTTGCTATGACCGGATGGAGATTGGGATATGTAATAGCTCCTTTAGAGTTTGTACGCTCTATGCAAAAACTCCAGCAGAATCTTTTTATATGTGCCTCTTCTTTTGTTCAGGAAGGGGGAATTGTTGCCATTAAAGACTGTCATAAAGAAGTTCATAATATGGTGAAAATATACGATCAGCGCCGGCAGTATATTTTAAAGAGGCTAAAGGAACTGGGTATAGCCACCAAATTAGACCCCACCGGAGCCTTTTACACCCTGGCTAATGTGAAGAAATATACCAATAATTCTTATGCTTTTGCTTTTGAAATTCTGCAAAAAGCCAAAGTAGCTGTTACTCCTGGAATCGATTTCGGTCCTAATTGTGAGGGATATATCAGGCTGTCCTATGCCAATTCATTAAAAAATATCCGGGAGGGAATGGATCGCCTGCAGAACTATCTAGACCAATTAAAAGATTAGATTGTATCTATTTCAATTGTTTTAAAAGTCGCCTCTACGGTTCTATCCGGTTGCTCCGGTTTTACCAAAACGCCAGTGCGTGGCCAACTTATCTAAGTAAGGTGAATGCATCAAGCGTTTATTTTCGTACTAATCATTATTACGAGCATAAACAAGGATATATTATGGATAATGACCATCTTATTATAACAATACTAAATAGTTTAAAAAATCAGGTAATACCTAAATGGGCTGAGTATAACATTACTATTCATCAGTATGGGGATCTAATTGATCAGATGATGAATGATGGCCTTATTAAAGGAGCCGTGGTAGAAAGGGCTGGGCGAAATAATAAAACTATAATGGTTTTTCTCAAAGGAGCAAAATTAACCGGTAAAGGACTTGATTATTTAAAGAAGACTAAATTAGAATAAAAAGCTCACTAACCAAACCAGTAAACTAGAATTCATTGAAGACTAATTATAAAACTGATTATGTGATTAGTGAGCATTATTATTATGTTACAGCAGTTAAATAATTATTCATCTTTTTTAAAATTTTTTCTCTTTTCTTTAATTACTTGTTAAAATCCGCCATAAGCTTAAGCTTAGATGCACTAAGCCTTATTTTTATGGGAAAAGTATTGGCTATAAACACATGTTTATAATATTTTTTTGTTACTGGCAATCTATTTGCTTTCCATTGAGGATTTCATAATAGCTATTTTATATCATTAAAAATTTTGCATCTGTAGAGGAGAATTTAGGCTCCGGCTTGATTGTCATTCCGGGGCAAAGACGAAGGATCTTAAGGATCTTCGTCTTTGCCCAGAATGACATGCCGGATTTTTTAATAATCAAAATTTTCAATTAGCTATGTTCTTAATATTTGTTTATATTAATTTTTTAATGTAAGGTTTAGGTAGTGCATTGAAAGGATTTTACTATATGGATAGTAGAGAAGGAAAAGATAATCATAAGTCTTCACTAGTTTATGATTTGGAAAACACTAGTCTAGATGAAGAATTTCTTGATTTAAATGAAGAACCTCCCGGGAGGTTAAATAAAATAGGGCTTGTTGGGAAAACAATTATTATATTGCTTCTACTGGCTTTTATATCTTTTTCATTTCCTAATATATCCTTTTTATTATCTAACCAGTTTGATTTTTTAAAGCAAAATCAATTATTGAAAAATGATGAGATTGTCTTAAATTCCAAAGAGGCCGTAGTTAGTATAGAAGCTGCAGCCTATAATGGGGTATCTAAACAGGTAAAAAAAGGAACTGGTTTCAACCTGTTAGAAGATGGCCTTATAATGACTAATAATCACGTGGTTGCTGACTGCGAACAGGTGAAAATCAGCTTCAATAATGGAAAAACGTTTATCAGCCAGAATATAAGAGCAATTGATAACCTGGATATTGCTTTGATAGATTTTAATAGTAATAATATGCCAACCCTGGAAATAGAAAATGTTAGGCCCGCTGAAAGTGGTGAGGAAGTAACTATTATTGGCAATCCATTAGGCTTCCAACGGATTTCTACCCGGGGGAAAGTAGGCCAATACTATCAGATGGATAAAAATGGTTTTACCTATTTTGACATAAATGCTGATATCGAAGCAGGCAGCAGTGGTAGTCCGGTTATTAATGAAGATGGTGCCGTTATAGGTATTATATTTGCTATCAGCCAAATTACCAGTAAAGAAAACATAGAAAAACACGCCCTGGCAATTCCACTGCAGGGATTAGATGAGTTACTTTTTCAAACCCCACAGAAAACATCAATTTCCATTCCTTAATACAGATAGATAGGCTTTTCCTGTTAAAAGCAAACTATGTTTTCTGTTTAAACTACACCCACATTACCACTCACAATTATCAATTCTCATGAGAATGCTTTTTTTATTTTAAGTATTGTCTCATTTATCCTGTTACTTTTTTCCCTTACTATAATAAATGCAGATTGCAACTGATTATTTTTTTCAATTGTACAGAGTTTTCAATGCAAAATATATCTTATTACGCTTTTAAAAAGATTTGTTTGCATGGTATGTTAACTTATTGTTACAAGATGTAAACTTAATGTTATAATTTTTGCTTTAAAAAAATCTATAAGATTTGATATGGTTATCAAATGCATTTGATTGTTATTGTTGGCACAATATTTGCAATAAGAATATGTAAAAGCCTTTTACAAAACGAGGAGGTGAATAGGTTTACATTAAGCAAAAATGTTGTGGCAACGTTATGAATATGCGACTTAGAAAAAGTTAATTAAAATGAACAGGGATATCAGTTGGCAGCTAAATGGTTTTTGGGTGCGGATTTCAATAAAATCGCAGCTGTCCGACCTGGTAAAGCAGTTGGCTCATCTCAAAACGAAGGTAGGGGAACTAAAATATTGTGATTGTGCAATGTTATTAATGTATCCTATACAGGTTAAAAGTAGAGGGGTGAAAAAACTGCTGAAGTAAAAGGTGGTGATGATATTTACTGGCGGCGAAGAAAGGTGGGTGCTAAAGCCAATAGCGGAATATGCGTCCCTAAAGATACTGTGCGGTTTAAAGAGGGATAAAATTGAAAAAAGGTTAAGTTTGTTCGCTATAGTTAAATGAGGAAAAAGAAAAGCGGCACATGTGAAATGGAGGGTAAAAACATGAACAGACAAACACCTATAGAACTTCCTGAAGGATATTTGGACTTCTATATGAATCTGGAAAGTTGGGAAAATGAACAAGAAATTATCTTAAAAAGAAACTGTTCTTTTATTAAACATGATATACATGAATTATTACCTGTAATGAAAGCCAATAAGCTGAGTCTATTACAGGTTACAGGTATTAACATTAAACCAGAGCAATATAAAGAAGTTTTTTGCAAGTTTTTATCCGTGCTGAAGCATTTGCGCCCTGAAACTTCTCTGGTAGTAGATAAGCTGTTTAATAGTATTTATTATTTGAATTTTAACATTATTTTAAAAAAAATTATTAAAGATGATGAAGTCTATTTTTCCAAACTCGCTTCAATTATCAATGTTCCAGATGATCTTTTTATTTTTATTTTAGATCATAGTATAAGACCTTTTTTAAGAATATATGCTGCACCATACCAGGAAGAACTAATGAATAATGGTTTTGAACCACGGGATTTTCTTATGATATGTCCTGTTTGTGGAGCAAAATCTAATTTTAGCCGCCTTAGAGTGAGTGACGGCAGGCGTTTTATGTTTTGTGATCGTTGTTTTACTGAATGGGAAACTAAATATTTACAATGTGTTCGCTGCGGAAATGATGAACCTGGTACTATACTCTATATAACTCTAGAGCATGATGAAGCCTACCAGTTATATTACTGTGAAAAATGTAAAGGGTATCTAAAAACCTATGATGAACGGCAAACCGAGAGGGCTGTTGACTTATATATAGCTAATGTAGAAACTATTTACCTGGACATAATTGCTAAAGCTAAAGGTTATTCTAACCATTATTGTGACTTAATGAGCAATTAATAAACTAAAACCAGTGTATAATATATATAATCCGGGTAGATAAACTGCCCGGATTATATGCTTTTGCATACAAACCAAATCTTATAAAATCTATTTTAATCGACTAACTGGTCAAACCATATTTGACCACAGTTAGTCGATTAAAAGTAAACCTACAGCAGATAATTCGCCAGGAACAAAATCCATAGGAAGGTCGGCTTCACGACATAGACGGGAAACATCAATTCCCATTCCCTCTACAGATGGACGGGCCTCTCCTGGCCGGTTGCAAAATCTGCTGCCTTCTTTAGCTGCACAGACGTCACATAATTTGCACTCACCACTACCAAGTCCCAGGGACATATAAAAGCCTAATGAGAATGCTTTTTTTTCTAATTTAAGTACCGTTTCATTCATCCAAATTCCGGCCTTATCAAATTCATTTTTCCAGTTTTCTATACTGCAGGAATGTTGAAACATGATTAACAGGGCAAAAGTGTATTTGTCTAGTACCCGGCGTATTTCTTCTAACGAAGGTAAAAGAGGCGGGCACATTAAGTTTTTATTATACTGCTGGCAGGAGTTAGTAAAACATTTCATTCTTATTCGCTCATCTATATTAATCTCACGGGCTAGAAGAAGACAAGTTTGGGTACAGCCTAATTTCCGGGCGTATTCATCTAGCTCCATAAGCCGGTCAAATTTTTCTTTCAGGTGCATATTTTTTACCTCCACTATTATAATAAGTTTTCTATTGATGCTGAGAAAAGCAAACATTGTCTTCTTAAGTTTTAATAGGATTATATAGACTAACTACTTTTAATAAGTTTACCATAATTTACTATGCCGTTATATTTACTTTTTGCCATGAATGTTAATTACGTTTTTGTTACAGTTGTAACATTAATGTTATTTGTCGAGCAAATGCTTTACAGTAAAAAAACCATTTTTAATTTATTTATAACATAATAAATAAACGATTATGCATAATAGCTATTTTATAGCATTAAAACTCCTTCATCGATAGAAGAGACTGATTTTTAGTCTCCGGTTTGGCTGTCATCCTGATGCAAAGTGACACGATGTATTATTGAATTATGCGAAATCTTTTATTTAGTTGGCACAATATTTGCTATTAACGTTATATAAAAGCTTTTTTCTTGAGGAGGTGAAAAGGAATTTTACTTAATAGCAAGTGTTGCGTTGATAGTCTTGTATATGCAATAAGTGGAGGTGAAATATGTGGCTTGGAAACTATCTAGAAGAAGTTTTTTAAAATGGACAGGGGTTTCGGTTGGCAGTGGTATGGCTTTAGGTGCGGGTTCCGATAAGTTGCGACTATCCAACCTGGTTTTAGCAGATGATCCACCTCAAAATAAAGATAGTGGAACCTGGAAACATACTGCTTGTGCAATGTGTCTAATGTGTCCTATGCAGGCAAAAGTAGAGAATGAGAAAATTGTTGATGTAAGAGGGGAAGACATTTACCCATGGAAAGGAAAGGTATGTGCTAAAGCTTATGGCGGCATATGGGGTAGAGTCTATGCCCCCGATCGGATACTATACCCTTTAAAGAGAGCAGGAGAAAGAGGAGAAGGGAAGTTTGTTCGTTGCAGCTGGGATGAGGTACTTGATGCCGTATCCACCAAGTTAAAAGAATATATCAACGCTGGGCATCCAGAATGGTTTGAAACCTGGTGGGGGTGTCCGGTTCAAACTGATAATATGTATTTTATTCACTACTGGGCCAGGATAACCGGTACGGGAATATCATATATGCACGGACAGATTTGCTTTGGTGATAATACAGCAGAGAAAGCACTAACATTCGGTTCAAACCGCGCTGGAGATCTGGTAGGTGGCACAGCCGATTATGTAAATTGTAAATATGCACTCATTGCAGGTCAGAATTTTCCTGGTGCTGTTTTTACCCCGGGAACAACCTGTGGCTCTTCGGCTTTTTTCCCAGTATTCTTAAAAGCCAGAGAAAATGGTTTTAGATATACCCTGGTAGATCCTAAACTAACTGATAGTGGTGCTTTAGCAGATGATTGGCTCCCTCTCAAACCAGGTTCAGATGCAGCTCTTATGATGGCTATTGCTAATGTATTAATAAAAGACCATATGTATGATGAAGATTTTTTGCTGACTTACACTAACGCGGCCCAATTAATTAATAGTGAGAATAAGCAAGCAATAAAAGATTCAAGCGGAAATTATATGGTATGGGATTCAAGTAAGAACTCTGCTGTAGCGATGAACGAGGCAGGAACTAAACAGGGTGATTTGGGGCTTGGAAAAAGCTTTGACGTGAATGGGGTTAAATGTCAAACAGCCCTGGGAGCCTGGGCAGAGATAGTAGCGGAATATACCCCGGAAAAAGCGGTTGAAGTATGCGTATTACCATTCACTGCTGATAAAATCATAGAAATAGCACATGATTTGGGTAATAATAGACCAGCTTCTTTAGTATCTGCAGGTTTTACAACCGGGCGTTATACCAATTGGTTCCAGGTATTAAGGACTTACAGCCTGGTGAATCTGCTTCTTGGTAATATTGAAAGACCTGGTGGTTGGTACTTTCCCAAGCATAAATTTAAACTCAGTTCGGGTTGGCCAGCCCCGCCAGAGGTTCCGGAATACCCTGACCCGGAACTTAAAGTGGTGCCTGGTCCATGGGGAAACAAGATGTCGATTAAATCTCTGGATAAAGCTCCTTGTTATACTACACCACCTAAATATCATCCAGACACGGTAGCTTTACCCTGGGAACATTTTCCGGCAATTAAAGAAGGTAAGATCAAGGCGCTCTTTTCCACTGCTGAAAACTCTGCTATTACCCAGGTAAATACTACTATGGTATATGAATGTCTTCATCAACTGGAATTAATCGTAGTCGGGGAACAACTTCCCAAGGAATTTGTAGAATTAGCTGATTATGTAATCCCGGAAGCTTCATATGTAGAAAGGAATCATCTGTATACGTTTACGGCTCTCGGACAGGATGGAAGAGAGCATGCTACTGCAATGATGCGTTCAACCGCTATTAAGCCTCAGGGAGAATCCCAACCGGTATCCTGGTTTTTAACCGAACTCGGGAAGCGCATAGGCCTGGGGGCGTATTTTGAGAATATTGATCAGCAGTACGGATATTGGGATTCCATGCTTGAAGAAGCAGGGTTGTCAGTTAAATCCAAAGAACTGGTGGAGAATGGTCCTTATCAAGAATCCTATCCTATGGAGTATAATGTGCTCAGTATGCCTATTCCGACTCGGAGTGGCCGTTTTGAGATATATTCCAATGAGTTGGCTGAGAACTGTTATTATAATGAAGCTTCCCCCTGGAAAGAAAGTCTTCTTGTCTACCCGCTTCCACTTTATGTTCCTATAGCTGAACCCAAAAACCAGGACGAATTCTACCTGGTCAGTGGTAAAGCTACCTGGCATCAGAAAAATGCGACCCAGGATAATCGTTACCTGATGGAATCCGGTATTGAGGGTGGGTGCCCTTATATGCCAGTATATCTTAATGCCCAAAAAGCTAAAGACTTGGGTATAAAAGAAAACGATTTAATTGAGTTGGAATGTATAGGCCCGTTGGAATCTGAAGATGAATGGGTACTTGATGATTGCAATATGGGTTTTAAAGATACAGTGAGGGTTCACTTGAGTGAAGGATTGCATCCGGCTGTCGCTTTCACTCATTTTGCCGCCGGCCACAAGTCAAAACTGATGCTTTCCAAGGTAAGGGAAGGAATAGTACACAGCGAATTTGTTCCTTTATCAGTTGAACCTTATGGCGGCGGTTGTGGTAAAAACTACAGTATTGTTAAGATTAAACGGGTAGGGGGGTAGTGTATTATGGCCAGATACGGAATGGTAATTGATCTTAAGAAATGTGTGCGCTGCCGTACTTGTTATGTTACGTGTAAAATATTCCACAATATACCCAATGAATTTGAAAGTGGGCATTCCTATTCCCGCATTAGACTGGTTGAACCAGAAGTTGGCCAATACCCCTCTGTACGGAGGTTTTTTATTCCTGTACACTGCATGCACTGTGATAATGCACCCTGTGTGGAAGTATGTCCTACCGGAGCCAGTTATTTAGCAGAGAATGGGATTGTACGTTTTGATCCCGAGAAATGTATCGGATGCAAATACTGTATTCTGGCATGTCCGTATCAAGCACGTTATTATAATCATGAAACCGGCATGGCAGATAAATGCGATTTTTGCGAGGATAGACTAAAAGCAGGACTTAAGCCCTATTGCGTGCAGACATGTATTGGTAATGCCATAACTGTTGGGGACCTTGATGATCCTAATAGTGAAGTATCCCAGATAATAAAGACCGAAGGGGCTGTACCATTGTACCCGCACTTAGGGACTAAACCCAAGGTGTACTACTGTAATATTAAATAATTAGGCATATATGATACAAACGATCTTGATTTGTAGGAGGTGTAAATATGATTCATGTACAGACAATGTGGGGGTGGCCTATAGCCTGGTATTTATTCCTGGCAGGAGTTTCTGTAGGCACATATATTGTAGCTGCATACTGCCAGTATAGTAAGAGACAGGATCATCTTGTGAAAATAGGTATATATTTAACTGCCCCCTGCCTGGGACTGAGTATTTTCCTGTTATGGTTGGATTTAGGACATCGTATGCGTTTTCCTTATGCATTTCTCCGGCCTCAGGAATCCTGGATATCTATAGGTGCCTGGCTGTTAACCCTGTTCTTTATTCTGGCTGCTTTTCAATGGCTGAAACAGTTTTTTAATCG
>CAYZYO010000006.1:0-30097 GCA_964482585.1 uncultured Syntrophomonadaceae bacterium
CCTAACAACAATTTACCAACTTTTTTCGGGGGCCCCCGTTGTAATTTTTTTTTTTGTGGGGGCCCGCCACCTCCATGATTCTAGTTGAGTTTTGATTGATATTCGTCTCTAAAATGGGTCAGGGTTGTGAGAACAGGAATAGGAGCTGCTTGCCCCAATCCACACAGGCATATTTTGCTCATAGTAGATCCGAGCCGTTCAAGCAACTCCAGATCAGCTGCCCTACCTTGTCCCTGGTTAATCCTCTCTACCATTTCTTCGATACGCTTAGTTCCTTCACGACAGGGAGTACACTTACCGCAAGATTCATGTCTAAAAAACCCGGCTATCCGGTTAACTATATCAACTACATCTCTAGTTGCATCGATTACAAACACCGCGCCTGATCCCAGAGTGGCTCCAATTGCAGCCATGGAATCAAAGTCAATAGGTGTTTCCAGCATTTCCTCAGGAATAAAGCCGCCGGAGGTACCACCTATTTGAACTGCCTTAAGTTTCTTTCCCTCCGGTATGCCTCCACCAAACTCAAAGATTACCTGACGGATACTGGTGTCAGTTGGAACTTCTATGAATTTACGGTTAACTACATCCCCGGTAAGGGTAAGTACTTTGGTTCCCGGGTAATTCGGTGCCCCGATGCTGTTATACCAATCACTGCCTTTTTCTACTATTACCGGTATATT
Organism: uncultured Syntrophomonadaceae bacterium; assembly: GCA_964482585.1. Classification (GTDB taxonomy): domain Bacteria; phylum Bacillota; class Syntrophomonadia; order Syntrophomonadales; family Syntrophomonadaceae; genus CAYZYO01. Next base: position 684 of record CAYZYO010000006.1, read on the forward strand.
AGCAAAGGTCTCCACATTATTGACTATAGTGGGTTTCCCCCATAAGCCTTTAACTGGCGGAAATGGAGGTTTGAAGCGGGGTTCGCCTCTATGTCCTTCAATGGACTCGATCAGGGCACTCTCTTCCCCACACACATAGGCACCTGCTCCCATACGCACTTCAATATCAAAATCTCCTAAAACACCTTTATCCTTAGCCTGGGATATTGCAGTTTTTAGTCCTTCTACCACGTAGGGATATTCACCCCGGCAGTATATATATCCTTTTTTAGAGCCAATAGCATAACCACATATTGCCATCCCTTCAAGTACGGTATGGGGATCACTTTCCATTATAATCCGGTCTTTATAAGTTCCCGGCTCTCCTTCATCCGCATTACATACAACATATTTTGTTTCTGCGGCAACACTGTAAGAAAAGTTCCACTTCTGGCCGCAGTTGAAACCGGCTCCTCCCCGGCCGCGCAGACCTGATTTTTTTACTTCCTCAATAAGATCTGTCTGTTTCATTTCACGGGCCCTGGCCAGGGCTTTGTACCCTCCGGCCGCAATATAATCGTCAATTTTAAAAGGGTCAATTTTACCATAGTTACGCAGTACTATGCGCATTTCTTCTGACATCTATCTCCCTCCTTTGCCTATGTTATTTGTATTCATTCAGTATTGAACCTATATCTTGTGCATTAACATCACTGTACGGTTTACTGTTAATAGTAATAACCGGTGTTGCCTGACACTGCCCGACACACTCGGTAAATTCCAGGGTGAATCTGCCATCGGCAGTAGTATCTCCCATTTTGATCCCGAGTTCATTTTCTAGAGCAGCTACCACTTTGTCTGCTCCAGCCACGTGGCAGGGAGCACTTTCACAAATCCGGATTATATACTTACCCCTGGGGCCCACCTTAAAATATGAATAAAAGGTTGCAACCCCATATGCTCTGGCTTTAGATATATCAAAAATATCTGCTGCTGCCTCTATTGCATCCTCCGGTATGTAATTAAACTCTCTTTGCAGAGCATGATAAGCCTCTATTAGTCCACCAGGTACATCTTTATATTCTAGGATTATGTTTTTATAATCTGACATTGATCTCACCTCCACAGCATTACTTTATTTTTGCTTAAACCAGGATAACGCTTACAAGTTCATCAACTTCCAGTCCCTCGTATCCTGGCGGCATATGAATTAACGCATTGCAATTAATTAGCGATCTTAACATACCAGGTTTTTGACCAGGCAGTACGGTTACTTTCCAGCCTGAATTAGTAGGGAAAGCATAACCTCTTACCATACGGTGCTGGCGAGCAGTCTTGGAATAACTGTTGGTACACTTAGCCTGTACTCTTTTTAATCTGAACTCTAAACCCTGCATATACCGTATAGCTGGAGCTGCAAAAATATGGAAACCCACTGCACAGGCTGCCGGGTGACCTGAAAGGGCAAAAACCGGTATACTGTTATATACTGCCAGTCCATTATGACCTCCAGGCTGAATATGAGTTCCCCAGTATAATATACTGGCACCAGCCTCTTCTAATATATTTCTCGCTTCACTTTGGTTTCGAAGATAAGTTCCCCCGGTAATTAAAATTAGGTCTGCTTCTTGAGACAATTCAAACATAATCTCTGGTAATCGTTCATTTTGAGTGCCGGTGGTTGTCTTGGATACAATAGCCCCTCCTATCCTTTTTATTAGAACAGTTAGCATTGGTCCATTGCTATCTCTTGTTTGACCAGGTCCAGGGGTTTTAACAAAATCTACAACGTTTTCTCCAATCGCTAAAATAGCAACCCGTACTGGTCTATATACCTCAACCCCGGAAAAACCAAAGGCAGCGAAAAGCCCAATAAGCCCGGGAGTTATTCTATTGCCCGCACTTGCCAGCTCCTCTCCTTGACAAAAATCTTCTCCCGCCTGCTTAATATTTGCTCCAGGCTGCATTTCTTCAAGAAGCATAATGTCAACCCCATCATACAGTACCTTTTCGTGGGGAACTACAGCCTTAGTCCCAGGAGGCAGAACTCCTCCCGTAAGTACTCCTACGGCTTGGCCATTTTTTATTACCTCACCGGTGTGATCACCAAGTTTGAGATAACCACTGACCTTAAATCTCCTGCCGGCTATTAAGCTTTCATCCCCTAGTGCATAACCATCAACAGCCGACTGGTTTTCAGCGGGAAGGTTGTTTACAGCTTTTATACTTTCAGCCACAATCCTCCCTGATGCTTCTATTAAAGCAATATTTTGTGCAGGTAAACGCTGGATAGTCTTCTGTATTATTTTATGGGCGTTTTCAATAGTAAGACCTTCCACAATTCAACCTCCGGTATCATATGCTGGTTTTGCCAAAGGGACAAACCGGATAATGACAGGTTGGACACTCTTCACAGAGTCCACCATGTCCCAGAGCCACAATATCTGCGCGTCCAATAATATCACCGACAAATATACGCGGCAATAATAAATCCAGAGTAGTTCTGCGGCTGAATAGTGCTCCTCCTGGCACTCCACATATCGGGACACTGCCCTGGTAAGCCAGCATAAACTGCGATCCTGGAAGTACTGGAGCTCCATAGAAAACCACCTCAACCCCTGCATTTTTTATTCCCTGGGGAGTAGAATCATCAGGATCAACTGACATACCTCCGGTAACCAGTATTAACTGAGCTCCTTCGGCAATAAAGTTTTGAATCTCCAGGGCAATCAATTTTGAATCATCAGGAACTGTAACCTGTCCCATCCATCGTCCTCCAAAATCGGAAATTTTCCTGCGCATCACCTTTCCAAACCCATCTCTGATTCTGCCGTTATTCACCTCTGAACCGGTAGTTATAACTCCAACCCATAAAGGTTTATAGGGTTTAACGCTTAAAAGCGATACCGGCTCTGAACAGATGCTTTCAGCATATTCTAAATTGTATTTTTCAATTGCTACCGGTACTACCCTGGTACCTGCTATCATCTGGTCTTTTTTAACCTTTCGGTTATTATGCAGGGTCGCAAATATTATACTATCCATATTGTTTAACCGGTTAAGCTGTTCTACCTGTACCTTAAGCAGCCCATCATATTTAGCTTTAAGATTTATCCGGCCCTGACTGGGAGTTACCCAACTGACACCCGGTCCGGCAGCAGCTTTGGCCAGGCAGACCGCACCTTCATCTTCGTGGACCAGGTTGTCATCCTGTTCCCAGACAAAAATATGTTTCTTACCTAAATCCTTTAGCCGCGGAATATCCTCTTGTGCAATAACATGTCCTCTTTCATAGGCACGATATTTCAGTTTTTGCGGTACAATCCGGGTAATGTCATGCCCCAGGATTTCTCCCACAGCTTTTTCTACAGGTATTTTACGCATTATATTAGTCCTCTATCTTTTCTATTTTAACTGCACATACTTTGTATTCACCGGTTCCAGTCATAGGATCCAGGTGGTCACTGGTTAAGGCATTAGTCTGGGTATCACCATAGTGGAACGACATCCATATAGTGCCAGGCATTACTCTATCGGTAACAGTTACCTCCGAGGTTACCTGTCCGCGCCGTGATGTTACTCTTACTTTGCTTCCAGTCTGTAAGCCCATTTTTTGGGCATCAGCAGGATTTACTTCTGCTCTTTCCTTGTTCCACATACTAAAAATGCCTTTTGAATATACAGTTGTTACATTATAATGATAGAGTATCCTTCCCGTTGAAAGCAGGAATGGATATTCTGCATCGGGTATTTCACCTGGCGGTATATGGTCAGATGGTTGGAACATCCCTAAACCGCGGGTGAATTTACCCCCATGCAGGAATGGCGTTCCCGGATGATCCGTGCTCGGGCAGGGCCAATGCAAACCGACCTTATCTATACGGTCAAAGTTTATACCGCTCATAGAAGGGGTTAAACCAGCCAGTTCGTTCCATATTTCTTCTGGATGGTTGTATTCCATCGGATAGCCCATGCGGGTGACCATCTTGCAAATGGTCTGCCAATTTGCCTGTCCCGGGAGTGGTTCTATGGCTTTGCGAACTCTTTGAACCCGCCTTTCACTGTTGGTAAATGTACCGTCACATTCAGCAAAACTAGCTGCAGGTAAAATTACATCTGCATACTCAGCCGTTTCGGTTAAGAAAAGCTCCTGGACAACTAGAAAATCAAGCTTTTCTAATGCAGCTCTGATGTGGTTGGCATTAGGATCAGTAAGAACCGGATTTTCACCCAGTATATACATGGATTTGACCTTGCCTTCATGGGCCATTTCAAACATTTCCGGTATCTTTAATCCGATATTACCCGGTAAAGAGACTCCCCAGGCCTTTTCAAATTTGTTCCTTAACTCATCACTGGTAACTGCCTGATAACCTGGATAGACATTGGGAAGGGCTCCCATATCACAGGCTCCCTGCACATTGTTCTGACCCCGGATTGGACAAACACCGGTACCAGGTCGCCCAACATGCCCGGTTAACATTGCCAGGTTAGCTACACTCATAACATTGCGAGTTCCACAAATATGTTCGGTAATTCCCAGGGTATAGAAAATCATAGCTTTATCAGTAGCAGCATAGAGCCTGGCTACTGCATAGAGGGTATCAACCGGCACCCCGGTTAATTCTGAAACGTATTCCGGATTGTAGGCTTCGACTGTTTTTTTCAACTCTTCATAGTTCTCAGTCCGCTCGGCAACAAACTGCTTATCTTCTAAACCTTCTTTAATTATGATATGCATAAGTCCATTTAAGAAAGGTATATCAGTTCCCGGTTGATGTCTTACCCAGTAATCAGCTTCGTCAACCAGATCTATACGCCGAGGATCACAGACTACCATTTTGCAGCCTTTACGCGCTGCCTGCCGCATTTTATACCCTATTACCGGATGAGCCTCTGTCGTGTTGGTTCCGATTAAAAGCATCATTTCGGCTTCATTGACTATATCATTAATCGGGTTGGTCATTGCACCACTGCCAAATGTTGCGGCCAGACCGGCCACTGTTGGCGCGTGTCAGGTGCGGGCACAATGGTCAACACTATTGGTTCCCATGTGAGCACGGGTAAATTTTTGTACTAAATAGTTTTCCTCATTAGTACAGCGGGCTGAGCTTAAGGCAGCGAAACTATCGGGACCATACTGTTCTTTAATTTCGTTAAAACGAGCAGCAATAAGGTCAAATGCTTCATCCCATGAAGCCTCTTCAAATTTGCCATCTCTTTTTATCAGGGGCCTGGTAAGCCGTTTTTCATTGTAAATAAAGTCCCAGCCAAAACGGCCTTTAACACATAGGCTCCTTCCATTTACCGGACTCTCTGGATTAGATAGAACACCTACTACTTTCCCATCTTTAACTGCCAGATCAAAGTTACATCCGGTACCACAGAAAGGACAGGTTGTCCTGACCCGTTCCAATTCCCATCTTCTTCCTTGACCTATCATTTGTTTTTCGGTTAATGCACCTGTAGGACAAACCGCAACACATTGGCCGCAGAAAACACAATCGGATTCCGCATAATCAACATCACCTGCTGTAGCTACCTTGCGGTTAAAACCTCTTAGTGCATAAGAAAGGTTATCCTGCCCCGTCATTTCTTCACAGGCTCTGACACAGGCACCACAGAGTATACACTTGTTAAGATCACGAACAATAAACGGGTTGCTTTCATCAACTGGATAGACATGTTTTTCACCTGAAAACGGGCTTTCCTTCACTCCATATTGATAGCAATAGTCAGCTAGTTTACAGTCCCCCAGTTTTTCACAGGTCATACAGTCCAGCGGATGATTGGCCACCAGTAGTTCCAGGACTGTTTTGCGTGCTTCGATAACCGCAGAAGATTCTGTTTCAACCTCCATGCCTGGTGCTATTGGGGTAACACATGAAGCAGGCAGCAGCCGGTTGCCTTTTACTTCAACAACACACAAACGGCATGCCCCTAAAGCACTCAATTCTGGATCATAACACAGCCGTGGTATTTCTATGCCAGCCATGTCAGCAGCCTGCATAATAGTACTCCCCGCCGGAGCTTCAACCTCCCTTCCGTTAATGATGAGTTTTACCATCTCCACTAACATCACTCCTTTTCTAATAATTGCAAAAATTAGACATAAAAAACCTCCTGTTTGGACAGGAGGTCTTTTAAGCAAAATATAAAAACACACAGTTTCGCCGCAGCAAAACCCGACTTTTATTAAAACTCCTTTCCAAATACGGGAGGCACAGCGGTTTCCCACTATACCCTAACGGCTCGTTAACCGTGGCCTTGGCTTTAGGTATACAAGCTCGGAGCTAATGTATTATTCGATTTTCCAATATATATTCTAGGTTATTATGACATTTTCCTACTTTTGATAAGGTGTATAACTTAAGGTTATATTATTTTAATTAACCAGTTATAGTATCTTTAAGCAAGCTATATCTATTACTTGTCGCTTTAAACCAATAAGGATTATACATAAACATTTTTTATTCATTAGAACCCTTGCATCCGCATAAAAAACTTTAGTCTCCGGCCTGACTGCCATCCTGAGGCAAAGTAGACATGATAGATTTATGACTTATGCAAAACCCGCAAATAATAAGGGGCATGTATTTATTAAATGAAAAAAGTAATTCCCTATTTACCCCTATTAACTCTGCTGGAATGGGAATAGACATTAAAACGGCTGCCCCGGGCAAAACCTATAATAGTCATGCCAACTTCAACTGCCATTTTAACCGCCAAAAGGGTTGGAGCCGACCGAGAAATAATAATAGGAATGCCATTTTGAGCAACCTTAAGGACAATCTCGGAAGATATCCTCCCACTCAATACTAAACATTTGTCGTTTAAAGGTACTTTATGTAAAAAAGCATAGCCTAAGACTTTGTCAACAGCGTTGTGCCGCCCAATATCTTCATACCTGTTTAAAAGCCCTTCCCGGCTGCCTAAGGCAGCCGAATGAACGCCACCGGTCTTTCTAAAGGTTATTGCTTTAGAATCGAGTTCCTCTATTAATTCCAGGACTTTAACCGTTTCGTATTTATTATCAAAATCAAACAGCTTGGGGAAATATTTTAGTTTTTCCTCAATTGAAGATTGTCTTATCTTAATATCATCTAATTCAATATTACCTTCCTGAGAATTAGCAGTAGTTATGTAAACTGCATCTTCTTCTTTCCAGGTAACCGAATCCACTTCATCTTTCGTGCTTAATAATCCCTGCCCAAGTAAATAACCTATCCCCAGCTCAGGGATTGCATCTGGTGAACACATTGTTGTACCAATATGGCTGCCGTTAAGTATTATTTCCAATTCTTTTTCATATACAACCGGATCTATAATCGATTGTATATGACCATCTTTATAAACTTCCATTGGCACCATTTTATAAAGGTTTGTTTTTTTCAACTAACACACCCCTCTTTTAAGCAAACATGACACAAGTGACACAAGGGGACGACACAAGGGGACGGTTCTCCTGTGTCAAAAATAAAAAACATCCGATTGCTTTTGATTGTCCTGTGCTTTTGACACAGGAGAACCGTCCCCTTGTGTCACCTTGTGTCAAGGTGTTTACTCTAGTATCTTGCCTGCTACTGCTTTCCGTTTGGTATCTATAGCTAAATCTACCGGGACAAAAGTTATAGCATCTGTCCAACAGAATTTGACACACTGGGGATCTCCTTCACAGAGATCACATTTAAAGGCGGTCTTTTTGCTGAAATTGAAATTCATATGTCCAAACGGACATGCTAATACACACTGTCTACAGCCTATACATTTTTCTTCATCGATTGCTATCACACCGGTCTCCTTATTTTTACTTATTGCTGCTACCGGGCACACATTTATACATGGTGCCTTTTCACAAAAAGCACAGGTAATAGGGATATTATAACCATTATCCTGATCGCGTACTATCCTGATACGGGATAATGCAGGTGAACATATTCCCTCATGTACCAGTGAACATACCATTTCACAAGTACCACAACCAACACACTTATGATAGTCAATAAAGATTATTTTATCCATTTTCTTCCCCCTCCTAGATAGATTTTCTGGAACAAGAATTCTCCTCACTTATGCCAAGATACTTCCCGGCTTGTAAAAACCAGGGGACTTTCTGGATTAGCTCCCCGTTTTCAATAACCCTTTTAACTTCACTTACCGCGGTCTTATTCTTTATTAGTGCCATAACTGCACCTACTCCCCTGCATTTACCAATACTCTGCAGGCCTACTACATGATCATCAATAATTAATACTCTATAATAAAAATGGTCATCTTTATCCTCAATCACCTGAAAATCGCATCCTAAAAGATCAGCGGTCAAGCCGATAGATACACATGGAGTATCATAGATTTCTTCCATTACTACATTGAACGCCCCTTCATACTCCACTTGTTTACCGATGCAATTTAGAGCAGCTACCTGGGCCTGTCTTTTTGCACTTGGCCATAACATACTCAATGCAGGTTTTCCGGTTAGTAAATCAAAAGATTCTATACAATCCCCACAGGCATATACATCCTTATGATTGGTTTGCATCCGGGAGTTTACTTTTATACCTCCCAGTTTGCCGATATCAATTCCGGTCCCACCAGTCAATTCTACATTTTGCCTGACTCCCACTGCCCAGATCACAGTATCACAGGGAATGTTTTGCTTATCAGTTATTATTCTTTCTACACGGTTTACACCTTCAGCCGCCAATACCTTTTCCCTGGTGAAGACTTTAATATTATTATCTTCTAATATTTTACGAAGTAGTAATGAAGGCATTTCATCGAAGGCTTTAGGCATTATCCTATCCATAAGCTCTATTAAGGTAACTTCGCATCCCTGCATCTCTAAACCCTCGGCTGCTTCTACACCTATATTTCCTGATCCTACAACCACAGCCCGAAAGGGTTTGTGTGTGTTTATCCGGTCAACATCACTGAGGGTCTTTACAACAAAGTTACCGGGTAAACCTGTTCCTTTAACCGGTGGAATAAAGGCTCTGCTGCCAGCAGCAATAATCAATTTATCATAGCTAATCCTGGTTTTTTCAAGAATCACCTGGTTTTTATTGATATCAATTCCGGTTACTGTTTGTCCGAATTCTATTTTAATGTGCTTATCTTCATAATCTTCATTATTCTTCAAAAAGAGCCTGGAGCGAGGGATCCACCCTGAAATACAATCCGGTAAGGCACAGGCAGAATACTGCGGAAATGTCTCGTCAGAAATCATAGTTATCTCTACTGTTTTATCATATTTTCTAATAGTCTCAGCGGCTTCATTCCCGGCTGCACCATTCCCAATAATGACAATCTTCATATTCCCCTCCAAATTAACAGTTGTTTAGCAATTGTTTAACTATTGTTTAAGGTCTGCACCTTATAAATCCACTTGAATACCCACCCCTGACCATCTTTCCGCTTTCCAACTTTCCAACTTTCCACTTTCCAACTAACCAACTAACTCTACCACTCTTTTTTCTGCAGTTTCGTCTCTTTTTTGGGCTGCAGATTCTGCTTCTGAAACAAATTGCAGTGCCTTTGTGGGACAGTATTTCACACAAATGGGATCCCCCTGGCATAAATCACAGTTAACTACAATTTCTCTGGTATAATCATATATACAGCCGCTAAAAGGACAGCTTATTTCACAAGCCCGGCATCCTATACATAGAGATTCATCCCGTATAGTTAAACCGGTTTCCTGATCTTTTTTTATCACATTCATCAAGCAAGCAGTAATGCAGAGAGGATCAATACAATGAACACATATCATTGGCAAATGTAATTCTCTTTTTTGGTCTGCAAAGACCCTGATTCTAGACAAAGCTGGATGCCACTGCCCGGTTTTATTTAAGGCACATACCAGTTCACATATTCCACAGCCATCGCATTTTTCTGCATCAATCACCAGTCTTTTGTTCATTACAATCCCCCTTTTGAACGGTAGTTTAACTATTGCTCAACTAGTGCTCAACCACTGTTTAACTATTGTTCAACTATTCCCAGTCTGGCCAGGGTCTCGCTTTTCGGCCTGGATGTTGCTGGATCCCAACCACGCGCTTTATAGTATTTTTCTAATACATTCTGGATTTTTTCTTTATCTGCTACCTTTTCCCCTAAAGGTTCTTCATAAAAACGCCTGGGGAATTTTATATCATTTATATCTTCTCCTTCTCGGATGTTGAAGAGCTTCATAACATTCCAGGTTCTTTCTGCTGCCAGCATTATTTCTTCTGCCGTTATTTCTATTCCAGTAAGATCAGTATAAGCCTTAGCAAGAATTGTAGGGCCTACCTTTTCCATAACTGGAGGTCTTATACAAATACCTGTAGAGTTATAAAGATTTACTAAATCTTCTGCCCATCTAGACATTTCAGCAATATCTGTAGTATCGTTTTCCAAATTAATTATTTTTGATTTTAGGTCTTCAGGCATATCTAATTTATCATACATAGGTTTTTTAAAACCAAAACGTTCTTTTAAATAATCATATTTATTCTCGTTATACCGCAGGTTTTCCACCGGGTTTCGGCAGCGCAAATGGTCTCCTCCCCTGACATTGGTTAACATACCAAGAGCCCAAACAGACCACCTGTTGCGGGGGTCAATCATAGGTATTTCTAACCCTTTAATATGAATTGCATATTTTTCCGATTCCTTGATATAATCAGCAGCCCTTTTAGTTCCTTCAGCTAAAATATCTCCTATACCTTTTCTTTCTACTATGTCCTTCAGTAGTTTAAAGGCCGCATCATCATCTCCCCAGTCAAGATCGAATCCCACATCGTCCCTGGTAATTATTCCATTCTTAAACAGCTCTATAGCAAATCCCAGAATTCCCCCCGCACTCACCATATCTATACCATATCTCTGGCAGAGTTCACTGGCTTTCATAATAGCTTCAGTTTTAAGACCGACCGTAGCCCCAAAAGAGACTGTCGGAGTTATTTCTAAATCTTTCATTTTAAGCCCTTTATACTTACCATCTTTTATCTCTACCCAGTGCCCGCAAGCTATAATACATGATTGGCATGCTACATGCCTATCACTATATTCTTCAACTACCTGCCTACCGCAGTTTTCTTCCCAGTCAGGAAGGGTTCCTTTGGTAAAATTGTGGGCTGAAAGAGCTTTAAATCTACCATAGGGAATAGTTGCTACTAGGGTTCCATATCTGGTAAACGCTGTATAGGAAGAAGCTGATTGTATTAATTCCTGCCCTTCCTTAACTGTTTCTAACAATGCTTTAGGATTTTTGGGTCTGACTCCTTTATCACCTCTGACTGCAACTGCTTTCAACTTTTTTGATCCCATTACCGCACCTAATCCAGTTCTTCCCCACCCATCATAATAACCATTTTCAATACTGGCACACCTGACCAGGTTTTCTCCAGCCGGTCCAATTAAAGCAATTTCGACACCATAATGCTTTGCTTTTAAATTATTAATTGTTTCCCAGGAATCTTTTCCCCATAAAGAAGATGCATTACAAATTTCTACTTTTTCATTATCTATTAAAATATAAACCGGCTCCTGTGCTTTCCCTTTAATAACCAGGACATCAAAACCAGCTCCTTTTAGCTGGGTACCAAAAAAAGCGCCTGAATTAGAAGTTCCGAATTGTCCAGTCATTGGTGATTTGGCAGAAGCCTCGGTTCTAGCAGCTGTGGGAAATGGAGTTCCTACCAGGGCACCTACCCCAAAAACTAAAACATTAGCTTCATCATAAGGATCAGTCCCTGCCGGCAGTTCATCATAGAGAATACGGGCATTAAAACCTATCCCCCCAATATATTTTTTAGCAAAATCAGGTGATAGTTTTTTTCTGGCTATTTCCCCCGTGCTTAAATCAACTTCTAAAATACTCCCCGCATAACCAAACAAATTCCCCAACCCCTTTCTTTTAGACAGTTTTACCTGTTAGTTTACAATCGCTTATCGTTAAGATTGAATAGGTCAATAATGAATTCGGCTATTTCATCATGCTGGTTAAACTGAAAAACCTGTTTGGAGTCATTTTCTCCCAGGTTAAAATCAGCCACCCTGGCAACAACATTATTCAAATCCATTGTTTTTTTGCTTATCGCCGATCGCAGGACTTCTATTTTAGGATATGGTTCCTTTTTAAATCCTTCCGTAAGTACCAGATCTACCCCATTACTTACTCTGTTGCAAATATCTTTTAGATCCATTTCGGCACTGGATCTGCTGTATTCCAGGGTTTTACCTGGCGAAGAGGCATAGACTCTACTAGCTCCAGCATTAAAAAGTCTATCTGAATCATTAGCTGAGTTAATATCTAATTCACTGGCAGCATGTTTGATCACTGCCGTCTTTATATTTTTTTTAACCAATACCTCAATTACTCTCGTGAGTAAAGTAGTTTTTCCCGAATTATGTTTTCCAACAAAAGATATTACCGGTGTCAAATTTTTAACCACCTCCTGGTATATAATCCCAGCTGCTTAAGTTAAAATTTATCTACTTTTGTTTGAATGTTATCGTTAAGAGGTTATTTTGTCAACCATTAATTTGTATACCAAGTATTTTGGGGTTATATTATACTTATTATAGCGAAAATTAGCATTTTTTTGAATTTTATAATTAGTTGGTCAGTTGGAAAGTGGAAAGTGGGAAGTTGGTCAGGGGCCGTCTCGGTAGCCAGGGCTTCGACTGCGATAGACTTACCTAAAGGCCCTTTCGGACTCCGGCATTGCCCCAGCGGCTAAAGCCACCTCTACGGGAGACAGAGCAATTGTCTCGGCTATTTATCGACCTTTATCGCTCACACCCAATTATCTAATACCACCAGCCACCCCGAAATAATCCGTGGTAATCTGTGTTTATCTGTGGTAAATTAAAAAAACCGGTTTATCTGTGGTTAATTAAGCGAACGATAGTAAAGAAATCGTGTGGGCCAAAAAATAACGGTGGCTTTATACCACCGCTATTCTCTGTTTTTACAATTTATTTTACTAGCCGGGCTGCTGTTTCTCTGGCCTTAATTAATACCTCTTGTTCATCAAGGGTTTTTATTATCCTGTTCTCCATTACTATCCTGCCGTCTATAATCACGGTTTCTACATCACTGGCCTGGGCTGCATAAACAATATTCGCCAGAAGATCGTAGCGGGGAGTCATATGGGCTTTTTCAAGGTTTATTATCACCATATCCGCTTTATAACCAGGCTTTAATATTCCTATTTCTTTATCCAGGTCAAGTGCCTTTCCCCCATTAACTGTTGCCATTTCTAATGCCTTATAAGCGGGTACTGCTGTTGGATCCATGGTACTTACCTTGTGGAGAAAAGCACAGCTGCGCATCTCATGGATCATATCCAAATCATTATTGCTTGATGCCCCATCAGTACCTAATGCTACTGGTATACCGGATTTTAACATTTCCGGTACCGGGGCAATCCCACTGGCCAATTTCATGTTGCTCTCCGGATTATGGGCAACACCCACATTATACTTTTTAAGTATTTGCATATCCTGGTTGTCTACATGAACACAATGAGCAGCTACCACTTTATGCTCAAATAAACCGAGATTTTCAAGATGAGCAACCGGGGTTTTAGCATATTGTTTTAAAGTATCCTCAAATTCTCCCCTGGTTTCAGCAACATGAATATGTATTCCAACCCCGAGTTCACCTGCTAGATCAGCTACCCTTTTTAAGTACTCCGGGGGACAGGTGTAAGGTGCATGAGGTCCCAGCATAAAAGTAATACGCTCACCTGCTTTTTTATGCCATTTAGCCACCAGGTCCCGGCTGTCATCTATTGCTCTTTCATTCTCGGGACCGACTCCTATCATTCCTCTAGCCAGGACTCCTCTAATGCCAGACTCTTCAACCGCCCTGGCTACCCGGTCCATACTGAAATACATATCAGTAAAGGTGGTTGTTCCTGATTTTAGCATTTCAACAATAGCCAACATGGTGCCCCAGTAAATATCTTCAGAAGTGAGCTTGGCTTCTAAAGGCCATATTTTGGTCTCCAGCCACTCCATTAAAGGTAAATCATCAGCATATCCACGCAGTAGGGTCATAGCAGCATGGGTATGGGTATTAATTAAACCTGGTATTACTACTCTGTTGGTTCCATCGATTATTTTGTCATATCCTGATCCAGGGGAACTCCCCTCTCCTATTTCCTTGATTAGATTATCTTCTATTACTAAATAACCCTTTTCTATAACTAAGTTCTCAGCAGTCATAGGAATAATGCTAATATTATCCAGCAGAATACTCATAAGCTCTCCCCCTTTTTTTAGAGAATAGTTAATAGTGAATAGAGAATAGTTCTGGTAAAAAAAGCTGCTGCTTTTTTCTTTCATTTTAGTAAATTTAAACTAACCACATGGCCACAGGCCACAACCACCGATTAAAATAGTGATTAACCACAGATGAACACAGATTCACGCAGATGTTTTTGTTTTGATAAGTATCTGAAACAATTTATAATGTTTTACCTTTAACTCTGCAGTTAATCCCTAATTCTTATACTGTACCGTAGAGGAGACTTCAGTCTCCGACCATCTGGAATTCAGGGTGAAAAACATCTGTGTAAATCTGTGCCAAATCTGCGTTCATCTGTGGTTAATTGTCGGCCAACTGACCAACTGACCAACTGTCCAACTCCCCCCTATTTCTCCTGTCCATAGCCCTTAAAGCTATCGCTTAAAAACTTAATATCCTCATCACTTAACTGTTTAACCGGGCCCAATAGCCTGGCAAACAAGGCTATCATAGCAGTCCTTTCCGCAATAGTACAAACTCTCATTGCTGATGACATATCCTCGCCCAATCCAACTAAGCCATGATTGGCCATTAATACTGCTCTTTTGTCATTTTCCAGTACTTTCAGGATGTTTTCAGCCAGCTGATCGGTCCCACAGTGAGCATAAGAGGCTACCTCTACTTCATGGCCGATCACCTGTGCCATTTCCTCTGTTATAACCGGAATAGCTTTGCCTGCAACCGCATAAGCAGTAGCATAAGTACTGTGAACATGTATTACAGCCTGAATATCCATTCTATTTTTATATACTGCCAGGTGAAAAGGAAGTTCTGAAGAAGGTTTAAATCTACCTTGAACAATTTCCCGGTCCCAATCGACAACTATCATATCTTCAGCAGTCAGAGAAGTGTAATCCATTCCACTGGGAGTGATTACCAGCAGTTTTTCACCTGGTATTTTCATGCTAACATTGCCCCATGTTCCCGGGACTAATCTGGCCTTAGAAATCTCTTGAGCTGCCTTACAAACCTGTTGGCATTCCTGTATGTATTTCATACTTACCAGCTGCCTTCCCTGTTTAATGATTCCAAGTTTTCTTTAAATGATGGTTTTATAACACCTTTTTCAGTTATAATAGCGGTTATCAATTCATTAGGAGTAACATCAAAGGCCGGATTAAATACTTCTACATCTGGAACCGTTAGATAAACATTCTGGACTTTTCTAACTTCATCCTGTTCCCGCTCTTCTATAGGTATATCTGTACCTGCCGCAATACTCAGGTCAATAGTTGAAAAAGGAGCAGCAGTGTAAAAAGGAATTTTATGATACTGAGCAAGTACCGCCAGGGTATAGGTTCCAATTTTATTAGCTGTATCACCATTGGCTGCTATTCTATCAGCTCCAACAATTACCGCATCAATGTTTCTCTTTTCCATCACATATCCAGCCATGCTGTCGGTAATAAGAATAACCGGAATACTATCCCGCATTAATTCCCAAACAGTTAATCTAGAACCCTGTAAAACCGGTCTGGTTTCACAGGCAAAGACTTGAGATATTTTGTTTTTTTCAGCTCCTGCCCTTATTACACCCAGTGCTGTTCCATATCCACATGTTGCCAGGGCACCTGCATTACATATAGTCATTACCCGGCTGTTTTTCCCCAGCAGCTGTTCACCGTGTTTTCCAATAGCTTTGTTTATTCTTATATCCTGCTCAAACATCTCCTGGGCTTTTTCCATTAAACGCTCAGCTATTGTTTTAATATCAAGGGATGCATTGTCATTATAGATCTTTTCCATCCTTTCAAGGGCCCAGGACAGATTAACTGCTGTGGGACGAGTTGAACCCAGTAATTCCTTGACCTTTAAAAAGTAACTTTTCAGGTTATTGGTTGATCCAGTATAGTTTTTAACCGCCAGGGCGATACCAAAAGCAGCAGTAACCCCGATTAAAGGCGCACCTCTAACCTTCAAGGTTTTTATCGCTGATGCAACTTCTTCGGGACTGGTGCACTTTTCATATACTATTCTTTCTGGTAATTGGCTTTGATCAAGCAGCATTACCGCTTGACCATCAGAATAAATAGTTTTTATCATTTAACTGCCCCTGCTTTGTTTAGTACGGTCACACATTCACATTCTTTTTTCTGTGGTATGTATTTCAGGCTTGACATTATCAGAGATCTTAATTCTTTAATTTTCCCTGCCATCATTTCCACTACCTCATCATGTGATAGTATCCCAGTAGAGATTCCGGCAGCAAAATTAGTTGCTACACAAATACTCGCATAACACATCTCTAATTCCCTGGCCAAACAAACTTCCGGTACCCCTGTCATTCCTACGAGGTGTCCTCCCAGCTGTTTAAACATTAATATCTCAGCTTTAGTTTCAAAACGGGGCCCTTCTGTGCATACATATACTGCACCATTTTCCAGTCTAATGTTTTTCTCGGCTCCTGCCTGCATTAAAGCCTGCCTAATTCCAGGGCAATATGGCTCTGTTATGTCACAATGGACAACTCCATCTTCGCCCCCCTCATAAAATGTATGTTTACGCATCTTGGTGAAATCGAGAAACTGGTCAGCCAGTATATATTGCCCGGGCTTTAAATCAAAGTTTAAAGAACCTACCGCTGCTGTTGCAATAATATTTTCTACTCCCAGGTTTTTTAAAGCCATTATATTAGCCCGGTAATTAATCATATGTGGTGGTACACTGTGATCTACGCCATGCCTGGGAATAAATGCGATTTCAATTCCCTCGTATTTACCAGTTGATCCTACAACCCTGCCATAACGTGTCTCTTCAACAAACTCTTTTACATCATCTAAAAAATCAGGGTCATAAACACCTGTACCTCCAATTATTGCTGTTTTTACCACCTTAGATTACCTCCTTATTCTTCAAATAAAGCTTCTGCAAATCCCCCTGGCGAAAAATCTCGTAAATCTTCAATACCTTCACCGATTCCTACAAGTTTAACTGGTATTTCAAGTTCTTTAGTTACAGCTAATACTATACCGCCTTTGGCTGTACCATCAAGTTTAGATAGAATTAGCCCAGTTACTCCTGTCGCTTCTTTAAAGAGCTTGGCCTGACTTATAGCATTCTGCCCGGTAGTTGCATCAAGTACCAGCAGTACTTCATGAGATGAACCAGGAAGTTCCCTTTGAATGATATTTCTTACCTTCCCAATCTCTTTCATCAGGTTAACCTTATTTTGTAGTCGGCCAGCAGTATCAATTATTAATACATCAACATCCCGGGCTTTAGCAGCCATAATAGCATCATAAACAACTGCTCCCGGATCTGACCCTTCTTTGTGTTTTATTAAATCTGCTCCAACTCTGTCTGCCCAGACTTGGAGCTGCTCTATTGCAGCTGCCCTGAAGGTGTCGGCCGCAGCCAGAAGTACCTTTTGGTTTTGCTGCTTATACCTGTAGGCAAGTTTACCAATTGAAGTTGTCTTTCCGGCACCGTTTACACCCACAACCAGTATTATGCCAGGTTTCTCGGGAGAAATATTTATAGGAACATTGTGATATTCTAAGAGCTTCCTTATTTCATCCCTTATCAACTCAATTACCTGAGAAGAATCGTTAATCTTATTCTTTTTGGCTGATTTCTTTATATTTTCTACCAGTTCCAAAGATGTATTGACTCCGACATCTGCTTGGATTAATATCTCTTCCAATTCCTCCCAAAATTCTTCGTCCAGGTTTTTCGATGTTTTCACAAGATTGTCAATTTTCCCGGTAATGTTTTCCCTGGTTTTGCTCAAGCCTTTTTTAAATTTTTCCATGAAGCCTTTCTTTTTTTCCGGCTCATTCTTTAAAGCAGCTTCTTTTGTTTCTTTCTTTTTTTCTGATACTTTTGTTTCTGGTTCATCTTTGCTTATTCTATCGTTTTTTTTGCCTAGAAATTTGTCAAATAACGTCATATTATCCCACCTTGTTAAAATGTTTTTATACTGCCATGCTTTCTGCTTCTGCAATATTAATTGCCAAAACCGAAGATATGCCTTCTTCATGCATAGTTACACCATATATATTTCTACCTGATTGTATAGTACCCTGCCTGTGGGTAATTATAATAAATTGAATATCTCCGGCCATTTTTTCTATAAATTTGGAAAATCGTAATAAGTTAGTATCATCTAGTGATGCATCTATCTCATCAAAAAGACAAAATGGGGTCGGTTTTAATCTCAGTAATGAAAAAGCAAATGCTATACAGGTTAATGCCCTTTCACCACCTGATAGTAAGTTAAGTGACTGCATTTTTTTTCCTGGCATTTTTACTTGAATATCCACACCTGTCTCCAGGTGATTATTACCTTGTCCGAGTACAAGATAAGCTTCACCTCCACCAAATATTTCTATAAAAGTATTATTGAAGCTTTTAGCAGCCAACAATAAGAACTGGTTGAATTCATCTCGCATTAATTTTTCGGTTTCGTTTAAAAGAGAATCGAGAGAATCCCTGGCATTAGATAAATCGTCATACTGGTTTTTTATAAAGTTAAACCGCTCTTCTATTTCTTTATACTCGTATATTGATTCTGTATCTACCGGTCCTATTTCTTCAATCTGCTGATGCAATACTGCAATTTGCTTTTTGTATTCCTTGATCTGTGCTGCTGAAGAAAGCTGGTAGTCCAAATTAATGTCAATATTAGGATATTTTTCGTGCCATTTACTCATCAAGTTTTCCTGTTCAGCTTCAATTTTTACAATCGCTATTTCTAGATTCTTAATTTGGTTCTCAGTTTTTATAATGTCTTCTTTTATTGGTATTATATTTTCCCGGAGGCTGTTTAATTTCAGCTGTTGTTTTTCCTGCTGGCTCTGGAGCTCAGTTATTTCATTTACTGTTTCTGCTAAGGCGTTTTTTTCGTCATCAATAACTTTCATTACTTGTTGTATTTTCTTCATCTCATCCATGGTAATAGTCTGCAGCCTTTTATTTAATTCTTCCGCATCTTTTTGGGCCTCTGTATAAGACTTCTGCACCTGTTGGAACTGGGTTGTATTTTTTTTCATGTTTTCTAATTCTCTTTTTTTCATGGATAACTGGTCACTATACGAACTTAACCTTTCCCTGCGTACTTCATATTCTCTTTTATTATTATCAATAGCTTCTTTTATTTCCTCTATTTCCTGGTAAATTGCCTCGTTTTGTCGAACGATTGCCTGTCTCTTTTTATCTAAATCAACCATCTGCTCTTCAAGTAATACCAGTTCTTGATCAACCCGAGATAATTGGATTAACAAAGAATCTCTTTGTCTTATATTATTATCTAGTTCTAATGTAAGTGATGCCACCTGTTTAAGCTGTATTTCGTGCAGGAACTTCTGCTCCATTAGCTGATTGTTTAGTTTAGTAATCTTGTTTTCCTGATTTTTAATCTCCAGACTGATTTCTTCCACCTTACTATGATTTTTATCTAAAGCTGCTGCATTTTTTCCCTTAAGCAGCAGCAGTCTTCTTTCTTCTCCCCTTCGCTGAAGCGGACTGGTCCCAGCTTGCTTCTTTATTCCCCCGGTCACCGCCCCATTTACATTTATTAATTCCCCTTCCAGACTAACAATACGAAAAGGATAATTAATGTTTTTAAATACTTTAACTGCATCCTTAATGTCTTTTACTATTAATACCCTGCCTAAAAGATATTCAACCGCCTTCTCAAACCGTTTATCATACTCTACCAGCTTGGAACCTAAACCTAATATTCCTTCCTGGCTAATCTCTTTTAACAGTGCAGGAGGTACTCTTTTAATTTTTAAGGAATCAACAGGTAAAAATGTAACCCTTCCTAACCGGTACTGTTTTATATAATCAATAGCTTTACGAGCATCCTCAAAACTGGGTACTAAAATATTCTCTAATCCCCTTCCAGATGCAATGTCTACAGCAAGCTCTAAACCCTCAGGAACGTTTATAATTTCTCCCATAATCCCGATTATTCCCTGGATTTCCCCATTTTTTGAAGCTTTTAAGACAGCTTTTACTCCCGGCGAATACCCTACCAGGTTCTGCTGCATATCTTTAATAACCATCAACCGGTTATTAATACGGGCATTCTCTTGATTTAGCTGCATAATTGTTTTATTGATATCTTTCAGATGATTGAGATCCTGATCCTTTTTTGCTAAAAGGTCTTCCAACGACTTGCCGGTTTCCTGGATAATTTTTTCATTGTTATTCTGTTCTACTTTAAGTTCTGCTAAATCAGCCTGGTGTTTTTTTATTTTATTTTCCAGCTCTTTAATATGTATTTTAAATTTTTCTTTTTTTTTCCCGGCTTTTTTAATTCTTTCTTCATTTTTAAGGATTTTATTCTTAACCCGGCTTTCTTCTTCAGTTTTTTTGAAAACCAGGGACTTTTGTTCTTCAAAATATTGTAGCCGGGTTTGATTTTTATTTTCCATTTCTCTAATTTCTAAATCGAGTTTTTTATATTGTTCTAGTTTTTTAAGGTATTTTTTTTCCTCTTCATGATAATCTTCTACAGTTTGTTCTATATCTTTTTGCAGGTTACTAAGCATTTTCGAATACTTGTGCTCATCATCCCTGGCTGACTTAATACGTTCCTGATTGTTGTTAATCCTTTCTTCACTAAGCCGTATTTCACCCTCTATCCGGGTTAGGCTGGATTCAATTTTATGCCGTTTATCGATCAATTGACCTAAATGGCTCTTGCTGTCTTTTAGCCTTTCTTCTTTTTGTTGAAGATCATCTTCCATTAACTTGAGCCTATCATACTGTTTTCTTAAGTCATTTTTTTTAGTTGACAGGTCA
The DNA here is from genome assembly GCA_964482585.1 of uncultured Syntrophomonadaceae bacterium. Lineage (GTDB taxonomy): Bacteria > Bacillota > Syntrophomonadia > Syntrophomonadales > Syntrophomonadaceae > CAYZYO01. The sequence continues at coordinate 21,712 of CAYZYO010000006.1, forward strand.
TCTGTCTTTTGTTTCAGTACGCGATATATCCGGGCAAGCTCAAAACAGATAACATTTTTCTCCAAAAATTGTAGCTCGTCTGATTTTTCAAGGTATAATTTGGCTTTTTCCGCTTTATTATAGACATCGTTTTTTCGCTGTTCAAGTTCAACTAATATATCCTGGAGTCTTAATAAATCATTACCAGAACTGCTAATCCTGCGCTTAACTTCATCTCGCTGCTGCCGGTATTTAATAATACCTGAAGCCTCTTCTAAAATTAGTCTCCGGTCTAAAGGTTGTCCATTTAACACCTGTTCAAGTTCACCCTGACTAATGATAGAATAACCATTTTTACCCAAACCAGTACCCGAAAATAACCTGGTAATATCCTTCATCCTTACCCTGGACTTATTCAGGTAGAATTCACTTTCCCCGGAGCGAAATATTTTTCTGGCAATGGTAACTTCTCTATAATCAATGGGAAGGCTGTTATCACTGTTATCTAGGATCATTTCAACATACGCCATCCCCAGGGCTTTATGCTTATCAGTACCCCCAAAAATCACGTCTTCGCTTTTATGACCTCTTAAATGTCGAATATTTGATTCCCCAAGAACCCAGCGAATAGCGTCAACCAGATTGCTTTTTCCACAGCCGTTAGGACCAACAATGATGTCTATTCCTGGTTCAAAATCTATTTCAATATTATTAACAAATGACTTAAATCCCCGCATTTCCAGTCTCTTAAGATACACTTTGAGCCTCCCTTGGACAATAGTTTAACGATGGTTTAGCAATAGTTTAACAATTGTTGAACGATGGTTAAACTATTGCTAAACCTCGTTTCTGGTATCTGTCTGCCCTTATAAATCCATCCCTATACCCACCCCTGACCGACTGCCCAACTTATCACTATTCAGCCAGGGGGATTCGTTTTCCAACGGTAGACCACAGATCTCCCCTTTCCCCTTTCCAACTCATACAACGCTGACATCTCCAGTGCTTAATTTAACTTCTTTTTCACCTGTATTAATAACTAGACTTCCGTTGATATCAATATCAGAAGTAATCCCTATAATTGTCTTATCTCCTTGATTAACCTGTACTTCTTTCCCAAGATGATTACAGTAAGCCTTGAACTCATCTAAAATATCCTCAAACCCACAGGTAATGAACCTAAAATAATACTTTTCAATAGACTGCAGGATTGTAATTAATAATTCATTATTATCAAAGTATTTATAGTATTCTTCTAATAACGAGGTTACTCCATTTTGCAGTTCTCCCGGAAATTGATGCTTTTTAATATTAACATTTATCCCACAGCCCATGATAATATTCTCAGTACCATCAAGCTCCCCGCTTAATTCGAGCAGTATCCCGGCCACTTTCTTTTCCCGGATATAAATGTCGTTAGGCCATTTTATGGTAATTCCTTCATTAACCAATTGTTCTATTCCTGCAGCAACAGCTACAGCAAAAACTAATGAAAATAATGCAACTCTTTCCAGGGCAATACTAGGATTTAGTATTAGGGAAAACCATAACCCACCCCGGGGGGAATTCCATTCTCTCCTGAGCCTGCCTTTACCTTTTTCCTGGTTTAAGGCTGCAACAACCATACCTTCTTTTGATTCGTTATTCATCAGCATCCGTTTAAGAACTTCATTAGTTGAATCCACTTCACTATAAAACCTGATATCTTTACCTATTAAACGAGTATTAAGATTAGCAGTTACTTCCTCTGGTACTATAATACTATGATAATCTTTTAAACTGTAGCCCTTGCCTTTAGTACCTATAACTTGATATCCTTCATTCTTTAAGATATTTATATGTTTCCAGACAGCTACCCGGCTCATATTAAGCTGATTTGCAATCTGATTGCCTGATACAAATTCACCCTTGTGTCTCCATAATTCCCTGAGAATCTTCTGCCGCATTATATACCTACCTTTAATAATATTCACTCACAGTGCCAAATTATCATTTATCAATTTTTAAAAAAACCCCTTCTTGTATAATATTTCCACACATCTTAACCTTTTCCCTGCAAATCTATATTCCATTTTATAGCAGACACGAGGGGACGGTTCTCTTGTGTCAACTTTTATCTTTAGCTTTTCGAGCAATGTGGAATGGCAAACCGGTTATCCTGCAAATTTGCCGCAGGCTGAGTCCGTCATTTCTTAAATAACTCAATACCCTATTTCGCTCATCCTGATTCATCGCCTGTATAGCTGTTGCTGGTTTACCGTTCATTCTTTTCTTTACAATTTCAAATGCCTCACTTTCACTGATTCGTTTGAGTTTATTATAATCCAGGCAGTGGTCTTCGTTAATTTCTTGGGTAAACTCTCGAAGGGCTTCAATTGCCTTTTGCCATTCCCTATGCATCATGCCTAAGATTAACCTGGTATCAGGAAATGCCGCATTATTTTGATCCTTTTTATAATAAGCAGCACAACTACTCCATTCATATTCTTCCGGCTTATTGACAATGGATGCTTTAATAGGGTTTTGATGAATGTAGCGAATGACTGTCAGTAAGTATGCGTCATCTTCTACGCATTCACTCTTAAAGCGATCCTGGAACACATGTCCTGTTCTTTCGTGTTTCCGGTTATACCAATAGGCGTAACTTACATTTAAGCGTTTCATAAAGGCTGATATATCTTCATCGTCTTCTTTTAATAGTAAATGCACGTGATTGGTCATCAAGCAATACCCGAGTACGCTTACTCCAGTTTCGAGCGATAACTTTTTCATCGTATCTAAGTATTTTTGAAAATCGGCTCTTTCATGAAAAATATCCTGCTGGCCGATTCCCCGCACTATAACATGATAGATTCCTGTTTCACTTTTCTTTCTTGGCTTCCTGGGCATTGGTTTACATCCCTTTCTTTTTTTTCGAATTCTACCATGAATTGTATTTAGACACAAGGGGACGGTTCTCCTGTGTCAATAAAAACGGCGCGCCCATGGGCGCACGTTCTATTGACACAGGAGAACCGTCCCCTTGTGTCTACCCCTCCCGCCGCCTTGCGTGCGCTAGTTTGTTAAGATCAACCCGCTGTCCTTTAACCAGATAAATTGCCATTTCAGCAAGGTTAGTTGCATGATCCCCAACCCGCTCTAAATTTTTAGCAACCAGGAGCAATCTGGTAGATTGAGGTATATTTTTGCTGTCCTGCATCATATATGAAAGCAGTTCCCTGAATATTTGATCATAAAGCGCATTTATCTCTTTTTCCATAGGAACTAAGCTCATAGCTAATTCAACATCCTGGTCCATAAAGGCCTTAAGTGTTTTTTGAATCATATCCTGGGATATTTTAGCCATCCTGGGTATATCAATTAAAGGTTTAATATAAGCTTGATCATATAAATCAATGGTAATTTGTGCAATGTTCGCTGCATGGTCTGCCATTCTTTCAATATCACCAATCATTTTCATTATTGTAGCAATTAAACGCAAATCTTTAGCCATAGGCTGCTTTAACGCAATAAGACACAAAGCTCTTTTTTCAATTTCTAGTTCCATGTTATCTATAATGTCATCATTATTAATTACTTCATATGCCAACTTTATATCTTTGTCTACCAGTGCCTTTACAGACTTGTAGATCTGTTCTTCTAGAAGCCTCCCCATTTTCATCAGCTTGTTTTTTAGTTTTTCGAGTTCTTCTGATAATGATTCACTTACCATTATATTACCCCCTTTATCCGAACCTTCCTGTTATATAATCCTCGGTTCTTTTATCCCGTGGATTTATAAATAGTTCATCAGTCTCCCGGAATTCAATCATATCCCCATTAAGAAAAAAACCAGTATAATCTGAAACCCTGGCGGCCTGCTGCATATTATGGGTAACAATTACAATAGTATAATGGTTCTTTAATTCTCCAATTAATTCTTCCAGTTTTGATATTGAAATAGGATCAAGAGCCGAAGCCGGTTCATCCATTAAGATTACCTGGGGCTCTACCGCTAAAACCCTGGCTATAACTAACCTCTGCTGCTGCCCCCCGGATAACCTTGCAGCCGGTGAATTTAGTCTATCACTGATCTCACTCCAGAGGTTGACTGCTTGCAAACTCTTTTCTACAATATCATCTAAGATGTTTTTGTTGTTAATACCATGTATTTTAGGCCCATAAGCCACATTCTCATAAATTGACATGGGAAATACTGATGGTCTTTGAAATACCATCCCTACTTTTTTTCTTAAGCCAACTACATCTACATCCTTTTCGTAAATAGGTTTATCGTCAAAAAAAACCTGTCCTTCTGTACTGGTACCCTCAATTAATTCATTAAGGCGATTTAGTGTTCTTAAAAAAGTAGATTTCCCACATCCTGAAGGTCCTATTAAAGCTGTAACTTTGTTTTCCTCAATATTTATTTTAATATCATATAATGCTTGGAAATCCTTATAGAATACTGATATGTTTTCACTTTTCATTTTTACCTTTTTTACCTTTTTTTTCATTTTTATACACCTCAAATGTTTATCTGTTTGAATGGGCCAAAATGCGCAGACCATAATTAGCCAGGAAATTAATTATAAGCACAAGGATAATTATTAAGAATGCAGTCCCAAAAGCTCTTTCCATTGACAAGCCTTCCATTGCTAATATATAAAGATGAACCGTCATGGTCCTGGCTGGATCACTCAAACTCGCCGGCATTCCCAGCGAGCTGCCGGCAGTTAAGATTACAGCAGCTGTTTCCCCTACTGCTCTTCCGACAGACAAAATAATACCGGTACTTATTCCTGGAAAGGCAGCAGGAATAATTATCCTGCGTACCGTCTGCCACTTACTAGCTCCAAGTGCCAGGCTGTTTTCCCGGTATTCATCTGGTACGGATAATATGGCTTCCTGGGCGGTTCTGGTTATCGTAGGAAGTATCATTATTGCTAATGTCATAGCCCCGGATATTATCGACCAACCCATTCCCAGGAATATGACGAAAAAAACAAATCCAAAGAGTCCAAAAACAATAGATGGAATGCCGGCCAAAGTTTCAGCAGTCAAATTAACCAGGTAAGCAAACTTACTTTTTCGGCTAGCGTATTCCTCCAGATATATTGCTGTTCCTACCCCTAATGGTGCAGCTATTAATATAGATACAAATGTAAGATATAACGTTCCTACAATAGCAATTGAAATTCCACCTTCCTTACCTGCACGTTTAGGTGGCTGCACAATGAAATCCAGGTTAACTGCTGATATTCCTTTTATAATCACATAACCAATAATCGCAGCTAATATACCTATTATTACTACGGCTGATAACCAAAAAAGTATAGTTAATAATCTTTCTTTAAAATTATTTCCTCCCATTTGTAACACCTGCCTTTACTGACAAATTTACAATTAAATTAAGTATTACAATAAAGACAAATAGTACAGCACCGGTTGCAAATAAAGCCGCTTGATGATCTCCTGCTGCATAACCCATTTCCAACACTATGTTGCTGGTCATAGTCCTTACGGGAGATAATATCCCTTCAGGAAGTCTAGTAGAATTACCAGTAACCATAACTACTGCCATGGTTTCACCAATTGCTCTCCCCATCCCTAATATTATGGCAGTTATTATACCTGACCTGGCAGCTGGAATTATTACCCTCCCTATAGTCTGGTAGTGGGTAGCGCCCAAAGCTAACGACCCCTCTTTATATTCTTCAGGTACCGCCAGTATTGAATCCCGGGAAATATTAATTATTGTTGGCAGAATCATTATTCCTAAAACAATTCCACCTGCCAGAACGCTCAGACCATTTCCCCCGAGGTAATTTCTAATTAACGGAACTATTAGAATAAGTCCAAAAAATCCATAGACTACCGAAGGTATTCCAGCTAATAGCTCAGTCAGGCTGCCAAGTATTTTGCTTATTTTTGCCGGAGCAATCTCGGCCATGAAAATGGCTGTAATTAGTCCTAATGGTACAGCCCACAAAAGAGCTGCCAGGGTTACCATTACTGACCCAATAAACATGGATCCTATTCCAAAACTGCCCCTGGTAGGGCTCCATTTAAGTTCAAAAAGAAAATTATTAATTCCAATCTTGGATATGAGAGGGATACCCTTGGCAAAGATGAATACCGTTATCAAGATTATTGCCAGTATAGAAATACCTGCACAGATCTTTAACAAATATTCAATTAAGCTTTCTTTACTAAATTTGATGACTTTTTTGCCTTTTGCTTTATTCTGTTCTTGTATCTGTGAAGATGCAGTAATAATTCTTTTTTCTCTACAAATATCAGCCAAAGTCTCATCAACTCCCTTATTTAACTTGCGAAATTTACATAATCAAAGCATTTTTATATCATTAGCCAGGTATTTTAGTACTATTATCCTGAGGCCTTCTTTGCTAACGCTTAAAATGACAGTTGGATTTATAAATTATGCAAAACTCTTACTTATTTGAACAATAGCATTTATTTGTTAACTTATAAGCTGTTATAATTTAAGTTTTAGTTTTTTTTATGTAAATGGAATGTAAAGACTTTTAGAACAATGCAAAAACCCACATCCTAAACTAGAGGCGGGTAGACACAAGGGGACGGTTCTCCTGTGTCAATAGAACGTGCGCCCATGGGCGCGCCGTTTTTATTGACACAGGAGAACCGTCCCCTTGTGTCTACTGCCCTTATATGCTGATAGCTCCTTCTTCAACAACTATTGCCTGACCTTCATCACTGAGAACAAAATCTATATAAGCTTTGGCTAAACCCCGGGGTGCAGTTTTAGTTACATAATTCAAAGGCCTATAGATTTTATAGGTTCCATTTTTGATGTTTTCTACAGTTGCTGCTGCACCTTCAATATTGACTGCTTTTACTTCTTTATTAATATGGGCCAGAGAAAGAAACCCTATGGCATTCTTGTCACCAACCACTGTAGTCCTCAGTGCTCCATTAGAGTTTTGGATTATTGCTTTATCGGATATTTCTTCACCATTCATAACCAGTTCTTCAAAAGCACCCCTGGTACCTGAGCCATCTTCTCTGCATACTACCGCAATTGGTTCATCTTCTCCGCCAACATTTTTCCAGTTGGTAATGTTGCCCAGATAAATATTCTTTACTTCTTCTTGCCTCAGGTCATTAACTCTATTTGCAGGATGAATAACAATGGCTATTCCATCATTTGCCAGTGTAGTTACTACAAGATTTTTAGCTTTTTCTTCGTCTTTTAATTCTCGAGATGCTGCTCCAATATCTGCTACCCCCGATATAGCCGCTTCAACTCCCTGACTTGATCCTCCACCCTGTACATTAATCTGAACCCCGGGATTCTTTTCCATAAACTTCTCTGCCAGCACTTCGCTAAATGGCTGTACTGAAGTAGATCCTGCAATTGTAAGGGTTCCTGTCAATTCCCCCGAGTTTTGATTGTCGCCCGGCGCCTTATTATCTTGTTGACCACAACCTGCAATAAAACCTGCTGCTATTAGTAATCCAATAATTAGAAAACTAATTCTTTTACTTGTTTTTTTTGATGTCATTTACCCTTTACCTCCTTGATGATATCTTTTTTATGGTGTACACCTTACTCCTGTAAATAAGATATCACCTCTTTGTAAAGGGCGTGATAGAAGTTTTTTAAATTATTGTCTTCTATATGTAAATAATCTGTAAGCCAATTTAAAAACTATTCTTTATATTTATCAACCACCGATACAAACAGATGGCTTACAGATTTACACGGATTTTTTTGTTTTCACTCCCCACCTTATTATAATCACTGCTATCTCGTAAACCATTGTTTTGTAATCCTGCTGCTGAAATACCTCCATTGAACTACCTAATATCACAGCTCTTAAAATCCCAAAATTATCTGGGGGGATCTGTGCCCATCCGTGGTTAATTACTATAATCAAAGTGAAACGATGATTTTCTTTTGACATCTATTCTCTATTCATTATTCTCTAATCTGTTTTTTGGAAGGGTAAAATAGAATATCGATCCTTCTCCTATTGAACTTTCTAATCCCACCTGTCCTCCCAGGTTCTCAACCAGGTGTTTTACTATAGCGAGCCCTAAGCCCGTCCCTCCCGTCTTGCGCGAACGGGTTTTATCTACCCGGTAAAACCTTTCAAATACTCGTGGTTTTTCTTTCTCCGGTATCCCCTCACCCTGATCCTGAACGCAAATTTTAATATCTTTTTTTCGTTCTTCCAAGGTTATTGTTATTGGTTTATTTTCAGTACTGTAATTAACAGCATTGTCCAGCAGATTAATAAGTACTTGAATAACGAAATCCGGATCACAATCAATATAAATTTTCCTGGGCGGGGTTACAAAATTTATCTCTTGTTCAGGTAAATCGTTTCTTTTTTTGAACAGGTTAATTGAATTCTCTATTAAATGCCCCATATTAATTGTT
>CAYZYO010000007.1:0-30009 GCA_964482585.1 uncultured Syntrophomonadaceae bacterium
TCACCTTTTTTTAATATCCCCCCCTGGATAACCCTGCAAAATAATCCCTCGTAAGGAAGTAAACTGATCCCAAGCGTTTGGGTTACGATACTTGGATGATCTTCTTTTCCTATTTGAGTAACCAGAAGAATTACATCCGGACCAATTCTAATGCGATCTGTAACTTTTACTTTATTGACTTCTAATCCCTCAATTAAGAGATTTTCCGCGAAGTCTCCGGGACCAGCATTTAAATGGTTTTCCTTATTAACTCTAATAACACTCTCCAGATTTAAACAAGTTACCTGACGGTCCCAGGAACCGGCATGTCCATCATCTTCTATTCCGTAATTCTTTATCACTTTTGCCTGTGGAATTTCGCTCTTTATCTGCCCCCGCCCAGTGCTAATAGATATTGAATACAGCTTTCCTTTTTTCAACCTATTCCCTCCCAGTAATAATGAATCCGCTCCTGGCCTTCAGTGGTTTTTTATTCCCTTTGTAGACCTTCATTTCTCACCAGATGGCCACTCTTCCCTCCGGCCTTTTCTAATAATTTAATATCGGTTATTTCCATCCATCTATCTATAGCCTTGCCCATATCATATATGGTCATTGCAGCAACTGTTACTGCAGTAATAGCCTCCATTTCAACTCCGGTCTTTCCAGTAGTCTTAACCAAGGAATTTATTATTATCCATGGTTGTTCTATATCATATTCAAAGCTAACATCTACCGATGTCAACATAATAAGATGACACATGGGAATAAGATTACAGGTCTGCTTGGCTGCCATTATTCCTGCTACCTGGGCAACCGCCAGAACATCGCCTTTTTTTACCCCTCCACTCTTTATGGTTTCCAGGGTTTCCGCCTGCATCTTTACAACTGCCTGAGCCCTTGCTGTCCTCTGGGTATCTTTTTTTTGGCTAACATCAACCATATAGGCACGACCCTGGTCGTTAATATGAGTAAAGTCCATCCCTCAGTTAACCCCCTATTTGGTACATTTTTCGCCGGTTATCTTTTCCCCACCCGTCATTCATATGATGTTTTTCGGGCTTCATTTTTATAACCTTTATAAAAAGCTGTTTTAACTCTTCATCACCGGCACCTTTCTTTAAAGCATCCTGCAAATCTATTTCTCGTTTATCATAAAGACAACCCCTCAAGCGGCCATCAGCAGTCATACGAATCCGGTTGCATTGACTACAAAAGTGATTGCTCATAGGGCTAATAAAACCTAATGTGCCTTGTCCACCTTTAAGGTAATAATATTTTGCGGGACCATTACCGGTTATCCGGGGCCCATCAGTTAAGGAATACTCTTTTTCAATAATCGCCCGCATTTCTTTAGTAGTTATTATTCTTTGTTGCTCCCAGAAAACCAAATCCCCTATAGGCATAAATTCTATAAAACGAATATGCAAAGGGTACTCGTAAGCAAGCTTAGCAAAATCATTTATTTCTCCATCATTAAAGCCATTAATTACTACCACATTCAGCTTTACTGGATGCATGTCCAGCTCAAGGGCCTTTAATATCGCTTTTTTTACATCTGCTAGATTTCCCCGTCGAGTAATATAATTAAATTTTTCACTTACCATACTGTCTATACTTATATTTACTCGTTGTAACCCTGCCTTTTTTAATTCCTCTGCCATCGGAGCAAATAGAGTTCCGTTGGTTGTAATAGCTATATCATCAATTTCAGGTATCTCAGAGATATAGCTTATGAGCTGACTGACATTTTTCCGTACCAGGGGTTCTCCGCCGGTTAATCTTATTTTCCGAATCCCTACCCGGGTTGCTATCTTAACCAACCTGGCAAATTCTTCAAAACTAAGTATATGAGTATGCCATAGTTTTTCCACACCTTCCTCAGGCATGCAGTACCTGCAGCGTAAATTGCACCTATCGGTCACCGATATACGCATATAGTTAATTTCTCTTTTATAATTATCCAACATATTATATCACTCTCCCCAGAAGGCATACCATTGATCAACATAGCAAACTAAAAACAACCTAATTCACAACCATAAATCTTTAATCCTGCTTCATCGCATAGTTGTCCCATTTCTATAAGTTCAACACCTAGTTCTCCTGCTGCCTTTCTCGCTTCGGTACAGCTGATTCTACCACCGGGAAATAACTCCTTTAATTTTTGAATAAGGCTCTTCTTATCTTGCATTATATACACCTCCAAAAAAATATAAATGCACCCTGTGAAAGGGTGCCATTAAGCAAGTCAACTCCTTTCCAGCGGGAGGCATAACAGTTTCCTCTTACACCCTAACGTTCAATAACCATAGCACTAATGCCTTAGGAAAAATTGAATCGGAGTATTAAAACATATTTTTATGAAATTATATTATATTAAATATATTTCTACAATTATATACATATTTCCTGTTATACGCTAGTTTTTTTATAATCCTACTTTATTTTGATTAAATAAACCCTTACTATGATATCATTATCTATAGTGAATAGAATAACATTTGTATTATTCCCCGGGAAGGAGGTATCAAATTTAGATGTCTTCACTACAATGGATATTAATAGCAATTATATGTGGTACTATAGAAATATTTAGTGCTGGTTTCTGGTTTCTCTGGCTTGCAATCTCAGCAGTATTAGTAGCCCTGGGAATAACGCTGGGATGGTTACTTATACTTGAGAGCCAATTGTTAGTATTTGCAATTTTTACTCTCTTATTTATTATTTTTACCCGTCCTCTTGTTTTGAGACTAATTAAAACTCATGATACTGCAAGTAATGTTAAGGCCTTAATCGGTCAGCAGGGCATGACTTTATCAAGTATTAGTCCCCTGCAATACGGGCAGGTTAAGGTTAACGGCGAAATCTGGACTGCAGTGTCTGAAGAAGAAATCAAGAATAATACCCGTGTCATTGTTATAGATATAAATGGGGTCAAGCTTCTAGTGAAAAAGTCAGATGATTAATAATAACTAACTTATGAAAGGAGTCAATTTATGGATGCATTTTTAGGCATATTTGTTAATTTGCTGCTGGTCTTGTTCGTTATAGTAATTGGTTTTTCAGCAATTAAAATTGTCCGCCAGGCTACTGTTGGAATAATAGAAAGGCTGGGTAAATATCATAAAACTGCTGAACAGGGTATTAATGTTATTTTCCCATTTATTGATAGTTTTCGAGCAATTGTTGACTTAAGGGAACAGGTTGTAGATTTCCCTCCTCAACCAGTTATTACTGAAGATAATGTCACTATGATGATTGATACGGTTGTCTACTACCAGGTAACAGATCCTTTTAAATTCACTTATGAAATCTCCAACCCGATTCTTGCTATTGAAAACCTTACTGCAACTACCCTTAGAAATATTGTAGGTGACCTGGAACTGGATGAAACCTTAACTTCCCGTGATATTGTTAATACCCGCCTTAGAGCCATACTCGATGAAGCAACTGATAAATGGGGTATCAAGGTCAACCGGGTAGAACTCAAGAACATTCTGCCACCACAGGATATTCAAAATGCTATGGAAAAGCAGATGAGAGCTGAAAGAGAAAAAAGAGAGGCTATTTTAAGAGCTGAAGGGCAGAAAACCGCTGCCATTCTGGAAGCCGAAGGCCTAAAACAATCAGCCATTCTTAATGCTGAAGCAGTCAAGGAAGCAGCTATTCGTGAAGCTGAAGGACATAAACAGGCCAAAATTCTTGAGGCCCAAGGTGAAGCCGAAGCAATCTTAAGCGTTCAAAAGGCCTTTGCCGACAGCCTGGTAATGATTAAAAACGCTGCTGCTGATGATAAGGTTCTCGCTCTCAAGTCCCTGGAAGCACTTAAACACATTGGTGATGGTCAGTCTACTAAACTTATTATTCCAGGTGATCTCGCTGGCTTAAGTGGAGTGTTCGCCGCCCTGAAAGAAGCAGTTACCGATGATAAGGAATAGTTGGAAAAGTTGAAAAGGGGAAAGTAGAAATGGCAGCTAGTTTGGTGCGGATGATAGAGGTTAGTGAACAGGCTTTTAATTAACCACAGATGAACATGAACACGGCCTTTTTCACTTCCCAACTTTCCGCCTAAAAAAACTTCCAATCTATCCCCAGTTCCGACTTATCAGTTACAATCCAGTGAACCGGTATATCATTTTCATAAGGAAAAGTATCTTCCACCACCTGGAATTCATAGCATACCCCAACGATAAAAGTACCTGGACGAAGATGAATGAGAAATCTATCATAGTATCCTTTGCCATAACCCAGCCGGTAACCATTACCATCAAATACTAGCCCTGGTACCAGAACAACATCAATAGCTTGAATATCATAGGGATCTCCTGTAGGTTCAGCAATGCTAAACTGTCCCCTCCTGGTGTTTTCCCAGGTGTCAAATTCAACTGCTTTAATAATCCCGTCACCTTCTATACGTGGCAAAAGTATGATTTTACCTTCCTTTTTTTTCTCTTCCAGCAGCTGGTTCAGATTGACCTCATTCTTGATGCGGGAAAAACCCATAATGGTATGTGCCTTTCGTATAGGCTCCAGCTCGATTAACTTTAAACATATCTTTAAACTTAATTCTTCAACTTGATCTGCGGTAAGCATCTCCCGTTTTCTAACCATTTTTTTTCTCAAACTAATTCTTTTATTTGCAATTTCGTTCACATCATGTACCTCCACGATAAATCTAACGGGACAAAGGCCCTATCACCTTGTTTTGTTTTCCCGCCTTTTCCACCAATATAAAATAACTGCGGTTACAAACAATACTACACTATAAGTTTGGCTGGTAGATAACGGTCCATACATCACCAAATCTGCCCGGAAAAACTCAACAATAAAACGATATATGGAATAGCTCATAAGGTATATTAATAATACCTGCCCTCCAAATTTTTTCCGGGGTAAAAACCATAATAAGAAGAAAAATATCAGAATATTTGCTGTTGAACTGTACAGCTGGGTAGGATGACGGGGAAGGAGGTCAATATAAGGAAAAACCACACCAAAAATTGAGTCGGTTACCTTGCCATAGCAGCACCCATTTAAAAAACATCCTATTCTTACTATAGCATAGCCTAGAGCAGCAAATGGTGCCAAAATATCAGCTATTTCCCAAAATGATTGCTTCTTTTTGAATGTGTAGATGATACAGGCTATTAATCCACCAAAAAAACCTCCATACCAGACTAACCCATAAAATCCTCCCTGGAACGAAAAAAAGATCAGTGGATCATTGAAAAACATTTCCCGTTGGTAGATTAAAACATAGAGCAGCCGGGCTCCAAATAATCCGGATACCACCATAATAATGATCAAGTCCAGAGCAAAGTCTTTTTCATATCCCTTTGCATCAAATATTCTGGTTATACCAACAACTGCGACTATAACTGCAACTGCTAACATGAACCCCCAGGCATAAACATTTATTTTCCCAATTTCCAATAATATCGGGTGCAATCTACCCACTCCTCAATTTTAGTTTTATCCACAAGATATAATGGCTTTATTAAGGTATTTGTCATATTAATTGTAATTTATTAATAATCTAGTAGGTTAAGAAATGTTGAAATAGCAGTTATCAACAGACTTATGCACATTATCCACAGGTATTTTTCACAAGGACTATAGACTTGATTGTGCATTAATATTTAATGGGACAAAATGTTTAGTATTATAGTCGTTATAGGCAGCACCTGCAATCATTGCTGCGTTATCAGTACATAATTCCAGTGATGGATAAAAAACCTCAACATTCAAGTCCGCTGCTCTCATTTTCATTAAACTACGCAGATTGCTATTAGCCGCTACTCCCCCGGCAATAAGTATAGTTGGCACCTGAAATCTTTCAGCTGCTCGAACTGTTTTGTCTACCAGAACCTCAACCAGGGCCGCTTGAAATTCAGCTGCCATATGATAAACATTGTTTTCTCCTTTTCGCTCCAACTTTTTCCATTCGTTCATAGCCGCAGTTTTGAGCCCACTAAAACTGAACTCAAAGTCTTCCTTATTAAGAAAGACCCGTGGTAATTTTACCAGACCCTTTTCCCCTTTTTCAGCTGCCTTTTGAATCGCTGGTCCTCCAGGATAACCCAACCCCAAAAAACGGGCAATTTTATCAAAGGCTTCACCAGCCGCGTCATCTCTGGTTTCACCTATAATTTCAAATTCTCCTATCGTTTCCATAAATAAGAGGCTGGTATGTCCACCTGATACTACCAAACAAATAGCCGGAAATTCAATATCATCATGTTCCAAAAAATTGGCATAAATATGCCCATGAAGATGGTTAACTGCAATCAAGGGCTTTTCTAGACAGTAGGCAAAAGCCTTGGCAAATGAAAGACCTACTAATAGTGCTCCAATTAATCCAGGCATATTAGTAACTGCTACTGCATCAATATCCCGGTATGCAAGCCCAGCATCTTTAAATGCCTGGTCAACAACCACTGCAATGTTTTCTATATGCTTACGTGATGCAACCTCAGGCACCACTCCACCAAACTGTTTATGTATATTAACCTGTGAATTAATGACATTAGATAATATCTTTTTGCCGCCTTCTACAATTGCGGCCGCAGTTTCATCACATGAGGTTTCTATTCCCAGAATCAAATCCTGCTGCATAAGTTTTACCTCCGCCTTACATTAATTATTTGAGAGTTTTGCCTAATTCAATAATTCACCATACTACTTTGCCTGCACAATTAAGCCGGAGACTGAAGTCTCCTCTACGGGTGCGAGAGTTTTAATTTTAAATAGTTATTATGCAAAATCCTCATTTAACTAATCAGTAATATTTTTCTTTACTATAATAAATATTTGATCATTTTTAGTGCATCTTCCTGGTTATCACTATAATAGCCTTTCCTTAATCCGGTCACCCTGTAACCCAGCCTTTTATACATCTCTAATGCCACATTATTAGAAGCCCTTACCTCTAAAAAAATGTAGCCCGCCTTCTTCTGCCGGGCATGTCTCTCAAGTTCAGTCATTAAAGCCCTGCCAAAACCACAACCCCTGAAATTCTCACCTACCGCCACATTAGTTATATGGGCTTCCTCAAACACTACCCAGATTCCACCATAGCCTGCAATCTCCCCTTCAAAATCAACTATAAAATAATTAGCATATTTATTATCCAATTCTGATAGGTAAGATTCCCTGGACCACGGTAAGGTAAATGTACTTAATTCAATCTGCATCACTGCATCAATATCCTGCACTGCCATTTTCCTTAATAAAAAGTTAGGGTTAAGCACCTACAATTCTCCTTTTCCTAACCGGTATTCGGCTTCTGATAATCTTATGTATAGTGGACGAAGTTTAAAAACATCTTCAAACTCTCTATGTTTAGCTTTTTCTATGGCCAGATTTCCCAGTGCAGAAGCTCTAGGTAACATCAGATGCATAGGTACAGGCACCCGTTTACTGCCTAAAGCCTGTTGAAAGTAATCTTTATAAGGATAATAACCATCCCCTAATAAAACAACCCGTTCTTTATTGTTAATCATCATCGAGTTTAATATCGAGGTGATAAGTTCTTCAGGTGTACAAGCCATCAATTCACTCAGCGGTTGCGGATAATCACCCATTACATCGTAAAGAGCAGTGTAAACCTCCTGCTTCCTGGCATCTAAAAGTGGGCAAACCAGCGCTTCACTGCCAATAATATTATGGGCTATTACTTCTAATGTTGATATTCCAATAAGGGGTTTATTGGCTGCCAGGCTTAAACCTTTTAGGGCAGCCATACCGATCCTTAACCCCGTAAAGGAACCAGGCCCTTTAGTTACAGCCATAAAAGTCAGGTCATCTATCTTACATTCACACTCTTTTAAAACCCTGTCAATTACTGGCATTAAAGTTTCCGAATGGGTCTTCTTATAATTTATAAGTTCTTCTTTAATGACTTTATTTTCATCAACCAGTGCCACACCAGCTGCTGGTGTAGCAGTATCAACTGCCAGTACCAACAATTTTTCCCAACTCCTTTATTTTTTGCAGATAATGTTCTCCCTGGGCAGATATCCTCACCAGTCGTTCTCGTTGGTAGTCATCATCAATTAAATATATATGTATTATTAACGCTTCTTCAGGTAAAACATTTTCTCCACTTTCAGGCCATTCTATTATACTTATTCCATTCCTGCCAATATAGTCATTTAGCCCTAAATCAAATATATCATTACTGCTTAAACGATAAAAATCCAAATGGTAGACAACTGGATTCGATTGGTAAATATTCATGATAGTAAAAGTAGGACTGTTAACTCGTCCCTGATAACCTAGACCTCTAACTATACCCCGGGCAAGAGTGGTTTTGCCAACTCCCAGGTCACCTATAAGATAAACTGAATCCTTTTCCTCTAAGACCCTGGCAACCGCTTTTCCCAATTCCTGCATTTGAACCTCATTATTTGTTATTATTTCCAAACTCATCCCACCTTATTGGCTGCCTTTAATAGCATGCCTTACTATCTTGTTTTAATATATCTAAAACTCTCTTTCAGTTTGATCTATTTACTATTTTTCACTTTATAGTATTTATCTCTAATAGACTTGAAATCTTCCCATGTTGGCCGCTTATATCCTTCATTCCTTAATAGTGCAGCCGGATGATAGGTGGCAATAATGCTTATACCCCTTCTTGTAAACCAATTGCCTCTTATCTTAGAAATTCTGGCTTTAGAATCAATTATAACCTGGCTGGCCATAGCACCTAGACAGACTATAATCTCAGGTCTAATTATCCTGATCTGGGCTTCCAGGTAGTTTCTGCATTCTTTCACTTCATCAGGATTAGGTAATCTATTCCCTGGGGGCCGGCATTTTACTACATTACTTATGTATACTTCCCTGCGCGGTAGATCTGATGCCTTAAGGATCTTATCTAATAATTGTCCTGCCCTCCCCACAAAGGGCTTTCCCTGGATGTCTTCATCTCTTCCGGGACCTTCCCCAATAAACATTATTTTGCTGTTCTTATTTCCCTCGCCAAAAATCACCTGTTTACAAGTATCCCGCAGGCAGCATCTATGACATTTAACCGCTATCTCTTTTAATTCATCATAACTTAATATATTTAAATAAGCCTCTTCAGCCTTTACTCCGGGTATAAACGGTATATACTCGTTCGCTGCTACTTCAATATAATTTCCTTTTTCATGTGGCAATATTTTACTAAATAAATCCGGTTGTTCAGTAGACATTCTATCCCCTCCAACTATATCCTAAACCGGTAATATTGATTTTACTCCGCGATTATAATGATTTACCGGTCTTTCCTTACAGATTTATACCGCCTTTGCAGGCGGTATTAATTATTATTATATCTTAAAGGAATATTTTTTTCGAATTTTCTCAATATAAAGATTTTAATTAGTAAGAAAATAAATGCTTAATGCAATCACCTTACTTAGATAATCTGGCCACGCACTGGTTTGGGAAAAACCGCAGCAACCGGTTAGAACCGTAGCGGCGACTGAAGTCGCCTCTACGGGATAAGATACGGTACAATATAAGAATTAAGAATTCACTGTAGAATTAAGGTAAAACATTATAAATTGTTTCAGATGCAAAACAAAAACATCTGCGTAAATCTGTGTTCATCTGTGGTTAATCACCTCTTTGTTTTCATAAGTGGTTGTGTCCTCCGGGTATGGGAGGGGGGCAAAATTTACCATATGCTTGATTTAACATTAGCTCACGTCTACTTTTTTGCTAAGAGGTTATACAGATCATCAAATCCAGTCCCTATTCTCCAAAATGATATACCTTTGAGCTTATTTTTTTCTACAACATTCAGTTTTTGGTCCAGGCTCCTTTCGTTTTCAAGCCATATTTCGTGAACAATATTATGATTATCGGTATAGGTATAATAAGGACTCATGCTTTTTTCATCAAAATGACTATATACCATATATTTTCTCTTAATCTCTTCCAGTTTTTTAGCGGTAACTGTTGTGGTCCCTGCATCTGACCAATTATAACCATAGGTAGGTATCCCCAGCAGAATCTTTTCCTGGTCAATATTTTTTTTCATATAGGTTACAACATCTTCCACCCACCAAACAGGAGCTATGGGGCCGGGAGGACTGTTCTTATAACTGTAATCATATGCCATTACTACTACAAGATCAGCTATTTCCCCAATCTGGTCATACTGGTAAGCAGTTGCCCATCTTTCCTTCCCGGTTCGAGCAAAAACTGCAACCGATAGAGTTTTTTCAGTGCCCAGTGAAGTTTTCAGTTCCTGCAGAAAAGTGGTGAAAAGCGTTCCATCCTCGGGATCCATCAACTCAAAATCTATGTTGACCCCATCATAATTATTGGTCTTGATTTCTTCTAACAGGTTACCTATAAGTCTAGCACGATTTTCCTTGCTTGCCAGCAGCTGGTGAAGAACCTCTTTCCCCATCAAAACCACACTGGCATGGGTCTTAACTCCATTAGCCCGGGCTAACGTTAATACCTCATTATATTGGTCTTTATATTCGTAGTAGAGCTCACCTCTACCATTAGTTGCAAACCACCTGAAGGCCACATCACTAAGCAAGTGTATGTTTTCAGTGAATTCTTCTATCGGGGTATAGTAGTAATAAGCAAAAACCGTAGAAATAGAATTAAGACTTATATGTACTTCCTGGTTTTGGCTGTTCCAACTGACTTTGCAACCTAGTTTTTCTGCCAAAAACCTCAGCGGTATGTATGTTCGATCATTATATATATAGGCCGCAGTGTCCAGGTAGTATTGATCCCCGTTTACCATAGCGGTTCTACTGCCTACAGAGAATTCTATGTAATGTCCCAGGCAGTTTAATGCGGCTTTACGCAGGTTGCCATCCCAATACACTTCGCCACCAAAAGCTTTATCTTCTGTTATACAACGTACCGGAACCATGACCCGGTTATTTACCATCTGGCAGGGAGAATTAAACTGGCATTCCCTTCCATTAATAATGACTTTAGGATTAGTCCCGGCAGCTGACGAATAAGCAATCAATCCAACAGACATAATAACAAAAAGAATAAATATACTGTATTTTCTTTTCAATCCAAAACCTCCAGATAATTAATTATTTTCTTTTATTTAGAATTTCAATAAGGCAATAAAAAGTCCTTGAAGTAAATATTGGCAATCAAAAAGGGTTTTGCCACCTTTTCATTGTTGCGTGCTTTTACTGTCATTGCTTGCCATGAATGTTTCGAAATTCAAAGCTTTGCAGGGACAACTTTAAATTATGCGATATGACTAAAAATTGGGGGGTATACTAACCGATTGTGCTAAAATAAATCCCCAGTTAATAGAACTTTTATATCTGTGCCTAATCCGTGTGTATCTGTGGTTAATAAAAAACTTCCTCACATACAGTAGAAGAGAATTCATTTGCCGGTTCTCTTTGAGGTTTTATGAACAGGCCTTAGTGGCAGGTAACTGTAGACGTGCATCAATGGTAGTATTGTTTACTAATTTCACATCAAATTTACCATTATTGTTTTCGATAAGCTTAATAATCGGTCTTAGTTTCTTAGAATCCAGGCCAATATTGGTCCATCCGGATTTGGCACTGCTCTTGAAATGAAAATCTAAATATCGAAGGTTTTCATATGATTCAGTGTGGATAATAATGTGCTGGTTTTTTTCCACCAGTGACACAAAATAGTTTAGCAGGTTGGTAATAATTGTAGACATCGGTTTTTTCCTAACATTAATTAATAGATTATCAAAGGTATCTAATACACATATTAATCCACAGGCCCTGTGCTTATAGCGGAACCAACGCTCAATTTCTCTGGAAATGTCTCGATAGGTACTAAAATCGTCAAGGCTGGTATCTACTGAAAAATTTCCAGCCAGTTTAGCTATCTTATCCAGCTCTTCTGACATTAAATTAATATATTCTTTATTTATTTGTTCTTCAATTTTAATGAGTTGGCAAAACCCTTTTGCAATCGTTAAAGGGTTGCGGATTTCAACCAAAAATCCTACGGCCATTTGACCCATGATAGCTAGTTTTTCAGCCTTCAGAATAGTTTCTTCTAATTGAGAAGTCCCGGTTTCATCTTGAAGTATTACCATCACTTGATATGGAAACGTTTTTATTATCTCTGTTTTTGCTCTCCAGGTATGTAATCCTTTGCCGGAATATATTTTTATGATTTTCTCCAATTCCAAATGCTTTTGCAGGGTCATCAATACAAATCGTTTAATCACTTTCATCAAGTATTCTTGCCTGAGATCTTGCTTCAAAAACAAATCCCCAGGTTTATTTATGTAGGTTATATCTAATTCTTCATTAAATACCATTATTCCCAGGGGAAGTTTATCCAATATACAGTTAGTTTGCATGTTATTCTCCTTTTAAGTGCTAACCAACATATTCGGCCAGGGTTGAATATGATATTCTTAAACGATATATAGCATAACCGTTACTTCCATATCGCTCTAAAATATTAAGGTTGACCAGTTCATCCATGATCTCCTTAACCAGTTCCACATCTAAAAATAACCGGTTAGAAAACCCTTCTAATGTGTCCCTGGTATGTGGATTGGATTGAAAAAATGATAAAATCTCAATTTTTGCCATAGCAAATTGTATACTCTGATTATTATTTATTACTTGGTCCATCAGTCTGCAGTACTCCCTCTTTTATTTAGCATTATTTCTGCTTAAAAGGATAAATTCACAAAAATCATTATTCAAGGCTTCGCATTGCATTTCTTCACAGACTATTTCTTCACCCCATGCCTTGGTGAAATATGCAGCCAATCTACCCCGAGCAGAATAACAGGAAACTTTAGGAGAGTTAAATAGCTTTTGTTCAACAAATAATTCTGCCATAAAAGAGCCATACCCTCTTATTTTAGCCCTTTTATTAACCGCATCAAACTCTATTATTTCATAGCGTATGTTACCTATTCTATTGGTGGCCCTTAAAAGATGCTCTATTATTTCCCTGGAATCTGAAAAGTATGAACTTACTCTATCATATTCAATTGCACTTGAGTAATAAGCTGATTCATATAAGACTTGACCTAAAAGGTGAGGTGCATAATCATGTATTGTCTTCAATAACAACCCATAGGCATTAACCGAAATAACAACAACACGATCTCCCGCCATTTTAATCTTATCTCCGTCTTTTATCAACATTTCCGTTATTATCTCATCAGGATAAATGGTCCCATAACACCAATTATTATCAGATATTTCTTCAATCTTCAGTTGATACTGCTTGCCTGTAAAACGCGATGCAATATACCTGCAGCTAAGCATACGAGGACAGGAAAAAATCATATTTTCTTCTCTGGCCTTGGTACAATAATCATAATAGCTGCAGTTTGATTTATATACTTTTATTCTTACCTGGTCACCGTCTTCAGAAAAGATATAATCTTGTTCATCTAAAAACCCCTGACTCCCCATAAGTTTAATCCAGCTCCGGCAATAATCAACAGCCCCATCAGATTCAGGAGAAAAACCTTGCTGGTACTCATGGAATATCCTTTCGGTTAAATATTCGATAGCCATTTCTAAATGCTGTTTACCCGCCATGGGAATAATATCTGCCAGGTGGCTAACGCCCAGAAAAAGATTGTTTATAGTTTTATACATAAAAGTAACCTTGTTCTCCATAATAATCCTCCCTACTCCCATATGTTTTGCATTATAATAAGCCCTATTTTAGAATCGATAGTATAATAATGCTGTGAAGAATCAAACTTACCACTCTTCATTTTTCCCAGGTGTATAGCCCTAATCGGTCTTTCTGGAGAACCAGTATAAAACATCTTAATAATAACATCATAAAGATGAGCTGATAGTTTGAACATTAATTCATCTAAAACCTCATCAACCATCAAATCCATAGTAATTATTTTCATTTTTTTGAGCAGTTTAAGCCGATAACGATGGAATTCAAGTATTTCCTGGCTATCGTTTCCTAAGAAAATAGTTGAAAGACTATCTACCACTATCCTGGTGGGATGGTCATTTTTAATAGCACCTATAACTTCTTTCTCCAGGGCCAGATATTTTTCCAGGCCATCTTCTATGGAAAAGTAGTATTTTTCAGTGGCTTCCAGGCTGTAAGCATCAATAAAAAAAAGGCGACCGGCATTTTCGTATGGCAAGGGGTGCAGTCCATACTGCTTTAAATTCTCTCTCATTTCAGCCGGGGGCTCATCAACACATATATAAATACAGTTATCTCCACAGGCTATTGCTTCTTTTACAAATTGCGCAGCCAGTACTGTCTTGCCCATACCACTATTTCCTTTAATCATTATCTGGGAACCATAAGGTAATCCATCTTTAGTTAAATTGTCGATTCCTGGTATTCCAAAATACCCGATCTTATTCAAGACTATATACCCCCCAGTCTCTGATAAACAGCCATGCCATTTTTGCTGATTTCAGTCAGGTGAATTCCCGAAACAAAATTCTGTCCCTTCATTTTGCATACCTCAAGAGATCTATATCTTTTTCCCCTTTTTACACTAGATGTAAGGTGGATTTCCCCTTGAACCAATGGCTGAATTACCCCTTTTAAAGGGGCTGCGGTTCCGCTCTGGTCAGCATTTAACATGAGTATTGTTGTACAACCTAACTGGTTAAGAGAATTAAAAAGATCTCTTAGGCGACTCTTCAAAATTAAAAAA
Source organism: uncultured Syntrophomonadaceae bacterium (assembly GCA_964482585.1). Classification (GTDB taxonomy): domain Bacteria; phylum Bacillota; class Syntrophomonadia; order Syntrophomonadales; family Syntrophomonadaceae; genus CAYZYO01. The sequence goes on from CAYZYO010000007.1 coordinate 14,636, forward strand.
TTATCACTAAATTCTATAAAGGTATTTATAAAATCAATGGTGACTCTTTCGATAGAATTACTGTTGACTCTATCTACTAAATCACTTATTACCTCTTCTAAACTCACTCTAGAATACACCCGGTCCATAATAATAATATCTCGATTATTAAAAATATTTGATTCTATATCAAATGAATATGCATACTGTTTTATAAAATTGGCACTTTCTTCAGTTGCTACTAATAACCCTTTTTCATTATATTTAACCCCTTTTAATAAGAACTGTAGTCCCAAAACGGTTTTTCCAGTACCTGAGGACCCTTCAATCAGAACTGTTGTCCCTTTTTGAAAGCCACCACCTAAAATATTATCTAGACCATCGATGCCAGTACTTACTTTTTGCTGGGGGCTAAAGTAATTCTTTTTTATAACCGGCAGGGTAATAATTTCAAGCCCCTGATTATTAAACCTGAAGGCATGTTTCCCTGATAAAAAATCCTGCCCCCGGGATTTTAATACTTCAACATAACGCCTTCGCAGGTTAAAGGATTCTTCAAAATAAAGCCTTATTACTGTGTCAGCAATGTATTCCTCAAAAGATGCCTGGCAGCTATTATAATCATCAACTTCTTTAACCAGCACTGATGTTAATCCCAATCTCTTTAAACCACTGCAAACTCCGTATACCGATTTCCTAACTTCTCCCTGATCGCTTAATTCCATACTTAATTGGGTTACACTATCAAGCAACAGCCTCTTGGCACCGATTTCTTGTATTAAATTATCTAAGAAGCCGATTTTCTTATTTAAGATGACCTCCGGAGAAGTGCATACTACCCTGAGATAACCATTATCCTCTAATTTGCGCAGATCCCAACCATAATTTAATGCATCACGGTACAACTGCTCAGGAAACTCTTCAAAAGTAATGACCACTCCGGGTTCATGCATCTCAACAATCCCCCGGTAAATAAATTCAAGACCGAAGGTAGTTTTGCCAGCTCCGGGAACACCTTCAACAATAACAGTGCTTTCATGATTAAACCCGCCAAATAATATACTGTCAAACCCTTTAATTCCGGATTTTACTAACATTTAAACTAAACTCCTTCAAATGTAACCAATTCTATCAATAATTCAAGAATTTTCCTGGGCCTAAATATTTATAATTCACCTCTTTAAGTAATATTCCTCCTAAAAAGGTGATTATTTCTATCGACAAATTTAAGCATTTTATGTGGTAATGGACAAAAAACATAAGACCTGGTAACCAGGTCTTATGTCAATTGAGTCATATCTTTGTCTAATTAAAATTTCTTTTATTAAAAAACATTGACTCTAAATCTTCCAGTGAGACATGTAATAGGTTATCTCGAGTTATAAGTGCAAGCAGTACCATTTCTTCTCCGCTATGTTGTTCATTGTAAAAACCGAGAACACATAAAGTCATTACTTCGCCATCATAATAAACTGTAATAATATCCCCTTTATTCAGAATTATCCCTCCATATATTACCATCAACCATAATTAAATCAACCCTTGAACGGAAATCAAATGGATGGTTATCGAATATAGTTAGATCTGCTCGTTTGCCTTCCTCAATACTGCCAAGTTCATCACCTACCCGCAGCAGCCGGGCGGGTAGACTAGTTATAGCTTCTAAAGCCAGGGTTTCATCTAGTCCTTCACGTACAGTTAGGGCAGCACATACTCTTAAATGTTCTATAGGTACGACTGGATGATCAGTGATAAAACAGAACTCTACTCCCCTCTCGGCCAACAGATACGCACTCTTAAATGATACTTCCTTCATTTCCACCTTAGCCCGGTTTACCAGTAAGGGGCCAAGAAAAACAGGCACACTTCTCTTTACTAATTCATCTGCTACTTTGAAGGCTTCAGTACCATGCTGGATGATCAGATCAATATTAAACTCATCTTTAATACGCAGGGCAGTTAAGATATCGTCCGCCCGGTGGGCATGAAGCAAAAGTGGTATTTCTCTTCTCAGAACCTTAGACACCGGTCGTTGGTAATACTCTTCTTTGGGATCAAGATCTTTTTTTTCCATACATATGGCTGCAGAGTATAAGGCATCACGAAGTAGGCTGGCATTAGCCATTCGGGTTTTGGGGGATTTTTTTTCCTGCGAATACACCCTTTTAGGATTTTCTCCTAAAGCAGCTTTTAAGCCCCAGGGATTCTTATATATCATATTTTCCATTCCCAGTGCTAAATGCTTTATAAATACTGCCTGCCCCCCAATGATGTTAGCACTCCCAGGCATACTCATAGATCTGGTTACTCCACCTCGAAGTGCATCTTTAAAGGCAAGATCTTCAAAGTTTATTCCATCAAGAGCCTGCATCTGCGGAGTAATAGGATTGCTGGTTTCATTAACATCGTCACCTTCAACCCGGTATATTTCTTCTTCCAACCCTATATGGGTGTGGGCATCAATAAACCCGGGGCAAATATATTTACCATGAGCATCTATTAATTCAGCATCTGGCGTAACTTTAATATCTTTATTAACAGCTTTAATATAATTCCCTTCAATAATAATTGAGCCATTATCAATTAGTCCCAATTCATTCATTGTAAATATCTTGCCACCTTTTATAACTATCAATTATAACTACCCCCTGTTATATTTTACTGTTGCTTATAAATAGAGTGAGTCTTTTCTAGGATAACCTCTTATGTTTGTGTTTGCCATTATACTTATGTGCAGCTTCTACTAGAGCCTTGAATAGGTTAGTTGAGTATTTATCCTGTAGACATTCGGGATGCCATTGAACACCTAGAAAAAAGGGCTGATTAATTCCTTCTATGGCTTCCACCGTTTTATCTAGGGCATAAGCACTTATACGTAAATTAAGACCGGGTTTTTTCACTGCCTGATGGTGAAAACTGTTAACCCGAATATTTTTTATACCGATAATTTTTTCCAAAATAGTACCTTTTGCAATTACTATATCATGAAATGGATAATTACGTGGTGCTTTTTGCTGATGGGTCATTGGGCCTTTTATATGTTGAACCAAGCTCCCTCCAGCGGCTACATTGAGTATTTGGCAGCCCCTGCATATTCCTAGTACAGGTAAATACTTTTTTAGTGCCTTTTCGGCTAGTATTAACTCAAAAAAGTCCCTTCTAGGATTAATAGCCCCCAGAGCATTTCCGGGCAATTCACCCCAGTTTTTAGGGTCAATATCACCACCACCCGAAATAATTAGACCGTCACAAATGTTTATATACTGTTCTACTATATTTTCACTTTCACCTGGTGGTAATATTATTGCTATCCCTCCAGCCTTATGAACAGATAATACATAAAAATCTCTTAAAACATATTCTCCTTCTGGGTCATTATAATTGCTGGTTATTCCAATTACCGGTTTCATTTCCCCCCCCCCTTTTTATTGATAAAAAGGTAATATAGAATAATTATTGCTGCAAAAAGCCCGGCTTTTTCCTAATAAAAAAACAGGTTTTTCAAACCTGCTTAACTATGCTAAAGATTACTTTATATTGATTCTTGATTACTATTAATGAGTAATTAAAGGATTGGGTAACCCCAATCCTAACTAATATCGATACCGGTTAATAATTGCGATATGCATAGAAGCATAAACACTAAATTGAAATATGTATTAAATCTCATATAACCCCAAACTGATTATCAAAGCATTATCAACCTTGCTCATCATTTCTTCATTTAATACAGCTATTCGTTGTTTTAACCTGGATTTATCTATAGTTCTGATCTGCTCGGCTAAAATAACTGAATCTCTTTCCAATCCGTAATTGACAGCTTCCAGCTCTACATGGGTGGGCAATTTAGCTTTATTAATCTGTGATGTTATAGCTAGAACAATAGTGGTTGGACTATACTGGTTACCAATTTCATTCTGAACTATAAGGACAGGTCGAATACCCCCCTGCTCAGATCCAATAACCGGGTTCAATTGGGCAAAATATATTTCACCACGTTTAATCATTAATAATAATCACTCCAACAGTTTTTCTATACAATTGACTAAAGCCTCTTCTTCAATTCCTATGTTTTCACTTGCTATTCTTAGATTTATTTCAGCCATCTCCATGTAGCCTTTTTTCATTTTTTCTATCATTAAATTTTTTTTACGTTCTTTAAGATAAAATCTGATTGCTTCTCTTACTATTTCACTGCGATTCTTACATTCAGTCACCATAATATCATCAACTTCAGCGAGAAGATTTTGCGAAACTGTTATAATGATACGTTTTGAGGCTGACAAAGCGAGCACCTCCAAATAATACATATACCTATCTAATATACTCTATTATATTAAATAAGATCGTCTGCTCGCAAATCCAATAATTACATTTAGCTTGAAACTTGCTTGTATATCCTTGGAACTCTAGATCCAACCGAACATACTATTTCATAGCTTATAGTACCTAGAGATCTGGCAAGATCATCAGCCGTAACCCCATCTTCAGGTTTCCCGAAAAGGATCACTTCATCTCCTATTGCAGCATCCTTTACTTCACTAATATCAACCATACACTGATCCATGCAAATAGTCCCAATTAAAGGAACCTTATGTCCTTTAATAACTGCATGAGCCCGGTTGGATAATAACCTGGTGTATCCATCGGCATATCCTATTGGTACTGTAGCTACCCTGGTTTTTCGACTGCAGCGGTAGGTTCTTCCGTAGCTGATGGTAGCCCCGGCATCCAAATCCTTGATGAAGCTAATCCTACTTTTTAAAGTCATTGCTGGAGTTATCATTAATCTATTCTTATCTACCTCGTCTGATGGATATAATCCATAAATAACTATTCCAGCCCTAACCATATTAAAATGGGCTTCGGGAACCTCCATTATAGCTGCACTGTTTGCACAGTGCTTTAATGGAATAATAATGTCCCTTTCCTCTAAACTAATTATAAAGTTTTTAAACAATTCCGTTTGCTCAAGGGTAAAGGTTTTATCTTTTATATCCGCTACAGCAAAATGAGTAAAAATACCTTCTAGATAAATCCCCGGCAGAGTTGAAATTTCGCTGATAATATCCAGGGTTTTATTATCGGGAAACAACCCTAATCTTCCCATACCTGTCTCGATTTTTATATGTACCGATGCATTTTTTGATAATTCTACTGCAGCTATAGATAATCTTCGAGCTAATTGGATGCTGAATACAGTTGCAGCAATATCTTTCTCCACCATAATCCTTGCATATTCATCTGGAACATATCCTAATACAAGTATAGGAACCTTTATTCCTGCCCTGCGTATTAGCAATGCTTCATCTAGAGTGGCTACTCCAAGATAGTCTATACCTTCCTGTATACAAACCCTGACAACTTCAAGCATACCATGGCCATAAGCATCAGCCTTCACAGCAACCATCACCTTCGTTCCAAAGGCCATATCCTTTATGCCACGAAGGTTATTTTTTATAGCTTTTAAATCTATTTCTGCCCAAGTTGGTCTTCTATTATCCATCACTCTTCACCAAAGACTTTAAAATATCATTTCTCGTAACAATACCTACCAACTTATTATTTTTTACTACTGGGACCCTATTAATGTTTTTTCGTTTCATAATTTCTACAACTTCACTAACTGGTTTCTCTTCTTCAATCACTACTACATTGTAAGTCATAGCATCCTTAACCAGAGAAGCACTATATTTTTTTAACTCTTTATTAAAACGTATGGGGTTTTCCAAAAAAATAATACTGTCAAATAAAGTAATATAAAATGGCACCTTTAAATCCGCAGCTTTAATAATTAAATCTCTTTCAGTAATAATACCCAAAACACAATTGTCATCATCAACTACTGGTATTCCACTAATCTTATTTTCTATGAGCAGTCTAGCAGCTTTTTCTATACTATCCTCCGGTTTAACTGCTATTACATCTCTAGTCATTACGTTTTTAGCTATCATTATTTCACCCTCTTTTCTATTAAACTAATACTCCACATATTTATCATTGAGTGTTTTTGAATTATGTAAAACTATATTATATACTTTCAAAATATTTTAGAACAGCAGGTAAATTATCAGTTAAGTCACCAGCAACAAGACCTCTTTGCCCCTTTCGCTCAGCTGCATAATCACCTGCCATCCCATGTAAAAATACACCGGCAACAGCTGCATCTTGAGGTTTTAATCCTTGAGATATTAATCCGGTTATAATCCCACATAATACATCCCCACTCCCAGCAGTTGCCATTCCAGGGTTGCCTGTTATATTAACATATATTTCGCCTGATGGATTAGCTACTACTGTATTATTACCTTTAAGAACTAAAGTTGCCCCCCACTCCTTAGCAAAATCTCCTGCTACTCTGATTCGATCAGACTGTATTTCATCCACATTCATTCCAGTTAGGCGTGCCATTTCCCCAGGATGAGGAGTGAGTACCACCGGCACCTGGCGATCCTTTAATATTGATATATCTCCTTTTATAGCATTTAGACCATCAGCATCTACCACTACTGGTACTCCTGATTTTTGCAGAACATAACGCACTATTGAATTTACTTCTGGGGCACCTGACATTCCTGGGCCGATAGCACAAACTGATACTGTCCCCAACAGGTTTTCAATAGCAGGTAAAGCCTCAAGTCCTATAGTACCTTGATTGGTTTGGGCTAGTGGGGTAGTCATCACTTCTGATAATTTACTCTCAATTATATCCAGCAAAGATTCAGGAATTGCTGCCGTTACCAGTCCTGCCCCACAACGTAGAGCAGCACAAGCAGCCATACCTACTGCTCCACTCAGGCCTACTGAACCACCAATTATTAAAGCATGTCCATAGGTCCCTTTATGCGACTCAGCAGGTCGTTCTTTTATGAGTGGTTTGATGAAATCTTCATCAATAAGGTTGTTTTTAAGTCTATTACCGGTTAATAGACTAGCTGGAATAGTAATATCGGCAACAGTCAAACTACCAGCATAACCTTTACCCGGTTCAAGTATTAAGCCCAGCTTGGGCAAAGCAAAGGTAACCGTATTTGAAGCTCTTATTGCGTCTCCATGTACTCTACCGGTATCAGCATCTACTCCAGATGGTATATCAACAGCAACAATTGGGATCTGGGCATTATTAACTATTTTAACAACCTTACTCTCAAACTCATTAAAGCCTCCCTTAAAACCTATCCCATATAAAGCATCAACAATAAGATCACTTTTTAATAGAGCTACCTGCAGCCGGTTAAAATCCTGCTCCTGTTTAAGGGGAAAGATTTTTGCACCCATCTTATCTAGTATTTGGTAGTTTATAGCCGAATCCCTGGTCATATTCAAAGTATCCGCAGTAATAAAAACATCTACACTTAGACCCCAGTTTAACAATTGCCGTGCCACAACCAGTCCGTCTCCTCCATTGTTTCCTTTCCCTACGAGTATAGTGACATTTTTATTCCCGGGTGTTTGCAGTATGCTCTTGATAACCTCGGTCGTTTTTATACCAGCATTTTCCATAAGCAATATGCTCGGGATATCATATTCCGCAGTAGCCTTGCGATCAATATCTCTCATTTCTTTAGCCTTAAGTATTTTCACATGATCACTCCTTTGATGCTATTACTGCAGCTATCGCCTGATTGTCAGCATGAGAAAGGCTCAATGATAATCCATTTAGTCCTCGCTCCTTACTTTTAGCTAAAGCCGCTCTATGGAGAACTATATAAGGCTGCCCATTATCCTTTATTAATACTTCAATATCATGAAAACGAACCCCTGAAATAAAAACAGGATCAAGTTTACGGACTGCCTCTTTAGCTGCAAAACGAACTGCTAAAGAAGGATAGGGATTTTTCTTTCCCATACAGTATTCTAATTCCTTTTTAGTAAATATTCTATATAGAAACCTGGGAGTTCTTGCAGCTGTTTTTTTCACTCTTTCAATGTCAATTATATCAATACCTATTAACAATATGTAATCCCCCTTGAATATGATTCTATGCAAAAACTGCAGAAATTAAAAGTGCCCTGAAACCTTTTATTTTCAAGGCACTTTTCTATTCCGGTTCATAATCAGAATGCAGCCCCATTTTAACTAGTTAATCAAAGCATGTGCAGTATAAGGGTTGATATATGCAAATAGATTAAAATCCCGGCAACATCAGTTATGGAAGTAATAAGTGGACTGCTGGCGACTGCAGGGTCTAATCGTAATAAGGTTAATAAAAAAGGCAGCAGCATCCCGATAAGATTGGCAACCATAACCAGGGTTACCATACTCAAACCCACAATCACTGCAATTTCAAAACCACCGCGGACAAACCCTAGAAATACACCGGCAGCCCCCATGGTTAAGCCTAAAACAGCTCCTACTCCCAGTTCCTTAATTAGTGTTTTAAACCATTGATTAAGCTCCACATCTCCTGTAGCCAGTGCACGCACCAACAGGGTTGCTGATTGAGCTCCAGCATTTCCTCCACTACCTATTAGCATAGGTAAGAAAAAAGTTAGAACAATAGCAGAAGTAAGTATCTCTTCATAAGCTGCCATAACTTCAAGTGATATTAGATTTACCAGTACCAGAGCTACTAACCAACCAATACGTCTAGTATATAAAGAAAAAATACTTGCTTCATGGTAACTGGTTTTTAAAGGTGCAACAGCTGCACCTTTGTGAAAGTCTTCAGTCGCTTCTTCCTGAGCAACATCCATAACATCATCAAATGTTACTACTCCAATTAGTACTCCTTCAGAATCCACTACCGGCAGTGCAAAAATATCATATCGCTGCATCATATGTACGGCTTCTTCACGATCATCGAATGCTGAAAGACTGATAAAGGAATTATCCATAATCTCTCTTACCGTTATATCAGGAGAGGATAAGATAAATTTATGCAGTTCGAGTGAATCTAACAGCTTCCAGCTACCATCAGTAACATATATTATATTTAGAGTTTCACTGTCTTTACCCTTTTCCCTTATCTGTTTAAGAGCCTGACTAACCGTCCACTCAGGGCGTACAGCTACATAATCTGGAGTCATTAACCGGCCAACACTCTCTTCAGGATAACCTAATAACTGCCTTGCTTCTTTGAGATCTTCAGGATTTAAGAGATTTAGCAGTCTTTGGGTTGCTTGTCCGGGCAGTTCCTCAAAAAGATTAGTTCGATCGTCAGGTTTTAGACTGCTTAAAAGATTCTTGGTTTCCTCGGTATTTAATTCCCTTAGCAGCTGGTTCCTATCTTCCCTGTCCAGATATGAGAAAACCTCGGATGAAATTTGACGGGGTAATAAACGAAAAAGCAATACCTGGTAAGGCATATCAAGCTGTAATAAAAAATCCGCTATATCGGGTACAGGCCAATCATAAAGCAACTCTCTTAATTTTATTAACTCATTATTTTCAATTAATGATTTTACATTAGCATCTCTTAGTCCTTTCATGGCCTTCCCCCCCTTTTGGGACTAAAATTTTTGCATAATTAACTTCTTTATCATTAGCCAGGTTTTTTAGTACTGTTATCCTGAAGCAAAACCAAAAGATCTAACGATTTTTCGCTAACACTCAGAATGTGGCATGTTGAATTTCCGAATTATGCAAAACTCTCAACTGTATTTTTATTACTATTGCCTATATGAATGCATGTTATTACTGTAAGGATTTAGGACAAATTAGTTTTAGATAAAAACTTGCAGAACTCTAAGAACTGTACTCCATAATTTGAGAGCTTAAATTGCATCTGAATGGTGTTAAACAGATTAACAACTGATATTTTAACATACCAGGGCATATATAACTAGAACATGTTATAAATATGATGTATATTGATGAACAATGTAGAATAATATTTAAGCAATATTATGAATTATCAAAATATGTTATAAGTATATTACTAGTAGGTTAGATTGGTGCTTAATTCGATTGGAAAACCTCCTTTGGGGGTAAAAATATTTAGCCGCAGCTCTATAAAGCTGCGGCTAAATATAGTTTTTATTTTGTTCTTCTATTCTTCGTCAGTTCTCTGTAATTCCTGTCTTACATACTTAATTTCATTCTCTAGATAACTTTCATAGTCCTTAAGTCCACTTTTATTATAGGCAGGATCATAATTATAGGCCTTATCATAATAATAACCACGTCCTAAGCCAAATCCCCGGCCAAAACCAAACCCCCGGCTTCGCCATCCTCGACCTGCCCAGCCCCCGGCAACTGGACCACCGGAACACCGTCCTAAGCATCTACCTGTACGAGGGCCAGCTCCTGTAGGCCCCATACCATTAAACCCTGGCATTTATAACACCTCCTGTTATATAACTTATAATGGGCATATGTTTATTATAATTCTATATTTGTTTCGGGCATATGTCAACTATATTAAAACTTGTTTTTTATCCTTTTGCATAGTATTATTCAATCATACCCATAGCTCGATAGGTTGCTTCATCCATTTCTCCAGTAGGTTCAAGTCCATGCCAAATCTGAAAATATTTTATTGCCAGTTCAGTCATATTCCCAAAGCGCCCATCTGCTCTATCAAATTCCAACCCTAGCTCTTTTAATCTGCTTTGAACATAAACCACCTTTTGCCCACTTGCTTTTTTCTTAATTAAAACCGGCTGAAGATCATCTGGAAACATCTTTCCATTCTCCACAATTTTTACTGTGGTACCTACCTGTACTAATGGATATAGTTTTTCTACATCCCGATTAAACATACGGATACAACCATGTGATGCATAAGTACCAATAGAACCGGGTTTGTTAGTCCCATGAATTCCATAAATACCCCAGGGTACGTTTAACCCCATCCAGCGGGTACCAAAGCCATTTCCCCAATTAAGTGATTTCTGGGCTATCTTCCACTCTCCCAGTGGTGAAGGAGTCTTGCTTTTTCCTACTGCAACCGGATACTCCAATACTACTTTTTCATCTTCGTAAAGTACCAGGTTCCTCTTAGAAGTATCAATTACAATCAGCAATCTCCCCTGGCCGGTTGGTTCAGCATCACCAATACATGGTTCTCCAGTATCAAAAGACATCATAGCTTCCCAAACCGGACGGGTAATGATCCCATCAGCTTCAAGCCCATTGGCAATCTGAAAGAGTTTTACTACACTGCTAGTTGCTGCATTATAAATTCCAGTAGGTTCTATATCATAACCTAACTCTTTTAACCGTGCCTGGGCCATCCAGACAGCTTCCCCTTCTAGCAAAGGTTGGCTGAGATAAAGCCTGGGAAAATCAATCCTATCAACCACATGCGATTCTGTCAATTCCTGATTCAATGTTTCATTGGCTGCTGCCGGTTGATTTAGACAACATAACAATAATACCGTTGAGAAAATCCAGAGTTTACGTAACACTATTTTAACCTCCCGGTAAATTCTAACTCTTTTATTTTGCCCGATAAATTGAACTAAAATCAAAATTCAAATTCTTTTTAATATTTAATGCCTATCGCTGGATAATATTCTTTAAACTTTAAATAATAATGTTTTCATTAAAAAACAGAGCCTATATGCCCTGTTAAAAATATATTTTTTATAAATTCTTTTGCTAACCCTGGAGTTTATTCTTATGCTGCCTTTTTAATTGGCATTCCTTACAATAGCCTATTACTTCAAAATGATGAGAGTCTACCTGGAAACCATTCTGGTCAATTATTTTTTGAATTGTTCCCTGCATTGGACAGACTCCTAGTTTTATTGCTACTCCACAATCAAGACATACCATATGGTGATCATGCCCTTGATTGACTTCATATCGTGCAGGTCCCTGGTGTAGATCTAATTTACTGAGCAGTCTTATATCTACCAGTATATTAAGGTTGCGATAAATGGTAGCTATAGATATCCCTGGCTGCAGTTCATTAATTCTCTCAGCAACCTCTTCAGCAGTGAGATGCCGATTACTATCCTTTAATATCTGCAGTATTAAACGTCTCTGGGGAGTTATTTTATAACCCCGGGCAGTAAGCCTTTCTAGCAGTTGGGTCATAACAGTTGTTCCTTCCCGATAAGCTTCCACTGCTATTATAGCATTTTCCAGTTGTAATATTAACCGCATAATAAGATATACTTTTTATTGAGATATTTTGTTTAAATAATCGTTTAATTTAGCTGTTGAAGTAATTGGCTCCTGACAGGAATAGTTTTCACAAACATAAACAGCCGCATCTTCGTTTATCATTTTTATTCCTTCAATATAAGGAGCAATTTTATTAATCTCAATCTCATTGTCTTCACTTTTAAATACTATTGTAGTATTGGGTAGATAGTATTTATTAGTTGTTTCAATCATTAGCCTGGTTTTTAAATTATCTTTTTTACCAACGATTACTATTTCCCTGGAGGAATCCAAGGTGAAGATTACCGAACTCAGGAAAAAAGAGTGGGCGGTCAAGGAACTCTTCACGGTACTGCTAAACAACTGTATTTGTTTTTCCACCTTAGCCTCTAAGTCAGTATTGCCTGTCATCCGTGCCAAACGCAAAAGATTCATAAGGGCTACCGAATTTGCTGAAGGAACTGCTCCATCATAACTCTCCTTGGGCCTGGTAAATAACTGTTCACTATCCTCTCCGTAAAGGTAAAGGCCCCCATTCTCATGGTCCCAGAACAGCTTGATTAATTCATCATTTAAGTCCAGGGCTTTTTTAAGGTACCACACCTCAAAACAGGCTTCATATAATTCAATTAACCCCCATATTAAATAAGCATAATCAGCCGCATAAGCAGAATAATGGGCCTGGCCTTCTCGATAGCGGGCCAGCAACCTCCCGTCTTCTCTACGCAATCTAGTTAGAATAAAATCTACCGCTTTCCTGGCAGTGTCTAAATAACCGGGGTTATTTAGTATTCTATGACCCCTGGCAAAGGCTGCAATCATCAACCCGTTCCATGATGTAAGGATCTTGTCGTCTTTAAATGGAGGAATCCGTTGGGCCCGGTAATCAAAGAGTTTTTCCCGCCAGGCATCCACCCTTTTCTTGTCTGTTTCATCCAAAAAACTATTATTTAGATTAGGAATGTTTTTCCCTTCAAAATTACCTTCCCGGGTTATCCCATAGATCTCACAAAAGCATCTGCCTTCTTCTTCTCCCAAAACGCCTAAGACTTCATCTACGCTCCACAGATAGAATTTTCCTTCTTCTCCGTCTGAATCAGCATCCTGGGCAGTATAAAATCCACCCTCAGGAGAAGTCATATCTCTTTGGATATAAGTTAAAATGTCTCTGGCAATTCTAGAATATTCTTCTTTACCGGTAAGCTGATGTGCTTCCAGGTAGGCTATGGTGAGTAGTGCATTATCATAAAGCATTTTTTCAAAGTGAGGTACTAACCAGCGCTTGTCAGTGGAATATCTGGCGAAACCAAACCCGATATGGTCATAGATCCCACCCTGGTACATTTTCTGCAATGTTTTTTCAACCATCTTCAAGGCATTATTTTCCCCTGTTATAAGATAGTATCTCATTAAAAAATAGAGATTATGGGGGGAGGGAAATTTTGGTGCTGAGCCAAAACCACCATAGATTGAATCAAAGCTTTTCGCAAAATGGTTGTATGCCTGATGAATAACCTCTTGGGAAATATTCCCTCCCGGTATTTTGGTATTAAATCTATTAATAGAGTTTTTTATTGATTCACTGGACTCTATCACCGCCCTGTGGTCCTCTTTCCACAGCCTGGCTAAATGCGGAAGCAGTTCCATCATTCCTGATAAGCCAGCACGATTCTCTTTGGGCAAATAAGTGGCTGCAAAAAACGGCAGTTTATCCGGGGTCATAATAATCGTCAAAGGCCAACCCCCATGACCGGTTAATGCCTGGCATACATCCATATAGATCTTATCAATATCAGGCCTCTCTTCCCGGTCAACCTTGATAGAAATATAATTACCGTTAAGAAGTCTGGCAACTTCCTCATCCTCAAATGATTCTCTTTCCATCACATGACACCAGTGGCAAGTAAATAAAATACACCTGTACTTTCTTTAAATATATGCCCCAAAGGGGCTAAGAATAGCCTATGGATAAAAAGATAGGTTTATCTTCTTTTTGGGCTTTTTGAAAGGCTTCTGGTGTCCATGCGTACCAGTCAAAAGGATTATATGAGTGCTGCAAAAGGTATGGTGATTTTTCGTTAATCAAGCGGTTGGCCTTGCGAATTTCTTTATTTGGAATTGTCATTTAAAATATCCCCTTTTACTATTTTTAAATAGTATCTACAGATATTCAATTTCCAATTCAATGTTTCCTGTTGTATCTCGATCATACCATATTTTATCAATTATTGAACTAAATAGTTTATTTTTTTCTTGATTAGTTGTAGCTTTAGGCCATTCTCTTAAAAATACCTGGACTTGTTCGTTTAGTTTTTCGCCGGTCATAAAATCAATATTCTTAAATTCTGCTGTTAAGGCCCTTAATCTACTCGTCATTTCAGTGATTTCAGCATCATATTTTTTCTTATATCTTTTATAAAATTCAATATCCTCTATCCCATCAAGATAAAGCTTTTCAGCTTTTTCTTTTGCTTTATTCTTTTGTGTAATTTCACTTTGCAATAAAGATATTTCTTCCTTTTTTCGTTGCCAAATATATTCCTGCTGATTGGCCTTTATTAAGCGTTCAGGATTCAAAAAAAATTTTTCTATTTCTGACAAGATGTTTCCATAAAAGTCATCTGTAAGTTTTGAACCACGCTGGTTGCAGGTTTTCCCGAAAGGGCCATGATAATCGCATTTTGTATAAACTGCAAATTCGCCGGAAGCAGTTTTTTTGGTGTTAAATCTCATACGATGTTTGCATTTTTTGCAGTATAGTAAGCCAGATAAAGGATAAGTCCCTTTTCTGGCCGCTACGGGCCGTTTGCGCCTTCTTGATATTATCAATAAAATGGTATCATGTTCGTCCTGGGTTTTTAATGGGGGATGAGAGCCTTCGGGACCTATAATCCATTCAGAACGTGGTTTTAATTCTACTCCGGATTGAGTCGATTTATCCCATCTTCCCTTAGTTTTTCCATAAATATTTCTGCCTAAATGAAATTCATCTATTAATACGCGATGAACAGCATTATTATGCCAAAGCCCACCACCGGGTGATTTATACCCCATGGTATTCAAAAACTCGGTAATTTGTTGAGTGCTTTTTGACTCTTGTATATACATATCAATAATCAATCTGTATATCGGAGCTTGATCAGGATGAATTACTACTTGTCCTTCTACGATATCTTTGCCGTTAATATTGCGAATTACCTTTTCGTATTTATAACCATATGGTGGCTTCCCATTAGTCCATTTTCCTAATCTAGCACCTTCTACTTTGCCTTCGTAAAAGCGATTGGTAATTTTTCTATACTCATGGTGGGCAACGGTTCCTCCAATGTTCATAATAAAT
>CAYZYO010000008.1:0-28175 GCA_964482585.1 uncultured Syntrophomonadaceae bacterium
ATATCCCGGGCTATTTCTTTAAAAACCGGAGCTGCATCTTCAGCTCCGGTTTTTCCTTCTTCAACCAGTACCACTATAGCCCATTTAGGGTTATCGGCCGGAAAAAAACCTCCAAACCAGGCATTAAGTATTTCTTTATCATCTTTTATATTTCCTGTCTGGCTGGTAGCGGTTTTGCCTGCTACTTTAACCTCTGAAGCTGCCGCAGTTTTACCCGTCCCTTGACTGACTACCAGACTCATTAGTTCCTGAACCTTTTTGGCCGTTTCCTGGCTTATTACCTGTTTTTTTTCAGGCTTTACCGGGATTTCTTTTTTTCCTGCCTGGTCAGTAGTATATCTAACTAAACAAGGCGGAGCCCAGTTTCCATTATCCGCTATAGTCGCTATTAAAGAGGCTACCTGCAAAGGTGAAACCATTATTCCCTGCTGTCCCAAACAGGCATTGCCAATTGCAGGTGCCCCCGGATTTATTTTTACATAGCTTCCGCTGCTATATTGATCAAAACCTATTATTCTTTCATCAGTAACATGCATTTTCTCTGCATACTCAATTAGTCTCTGTCTACCCAAATTCAGTCCTATTTCAATAAAGGCCGGGTTACAGGACAGGGTAAAAGCCTGCACGAAGTCTAAGCTGCCATGCCCCTCTTCCTGCCAGCAGGGAATAGATACTTCTTCATTGAATTGATATTTCCCGGTACAGTTAAACCGGTCATTAGAATCAACTAATCCTTCTTCTATTGCTGCTGCAGTTACTAATATTTTAAATAATGAACCAGGATAATACCTGTTTAATGCCCTATTTGTTAAAGCACTCTCTCTGCTATTAAGCACACCTTTTATATCATAGGGATTAAATGTTGGCCTGCTGGCCATAGCCAATATTTCTTTACTTCTAACATCTATAACTACTGCTGTACCTTTTTTTACTTTCTGGGACATGCCGTTTTCTACAACTTCCTGAATACGCTTATCTATCGTTAATACAACTGACCCTTTTTGCTTGTCCTGCTCCTGCCTTACTTTAAACATTAATCCTTGAATAGCAGCACCTCTGGCATCCAAAACAGAAATAAGCTCTTGAGAAGAAGAGCCTGCTTTAAGTAAATCGTTATAGGCTTTTTCAATACCAGCTTTTCCTTCACTATTTGTTGAATCCCCGGTTACATATCCCAGAAGATGGGCACAAAATCCATCATCCCTGTATCTTTTGATAATCGGAGCAATTACCAATCCAGGTAAATCAGCAGAATTTATTTTCTGGATTCCTTTATCAGTTAAGTCAGATGCTATTCTTACAAATGGGCTGCCCAACCGGTCAGCATTATTTAGTTTAGCAAATATTTCTTTTTGCATCTTATCTTTAATGTTTAAATCTACTTCAACACTTTGGTTGTCAAAGGTATTTTTGTCAATGCCGTTAATAGCAAAAACATTTCTGTTAGTACTGGTTTTTTCTAGTTCCTGGTTGTTATTTAATGTTTCCGATAAAAAATCGGCTATATCTGCAAACGAATGATTGGTAGAACTATTTTCGTTACCATTAACATTATTATTTTCGCTGTTTACTATTTCCTGGGGAAAGCAGTAAACTGCGTTAGAGGTAATAGTATCCGTTAGGGGCAGGAGATTGCGATCCAATATTTTACCCCGGGAAAATTCTTTTAGCTCAATCTGCCTGCTGCGCATTGCTACAGCCTGCTGAGCAATAGAATATCCTTTAATCACCTGGTAGTAAGCCAGTTTAGAAAATAATCCTAAATACACAGCTAAGATAATATACATTAAAATAAATATTCGAGACTTACGCATAAATAACCCCCGGTTAGCCTTGTATATTTATCATTGGCCCAACCAGGGGGTATTATTCCTACTCTTATCTAAATTAATATTAAGATATTAAAAAACGAAGCTTTTTAAACAATAATTATTATCTAAATTCTGCTAAACCCGGTCCTTGTAATATTTCTAAAGGAAAAGGCAAGGTTGATAGGATCTCGATAATCTCTTCGCAGGTATCTTCAGTTCCTCTAATTAATACAACCCCTTTTTTGCTGTCTATTGTTGATACTATTCCCAGGTGTTCATATCCCTCCATGATCTTGGTGAGCATATCAATATCTCCAGGAATAACCCTGGCATATATTTGACTCTTAATAATTACTAACACTCCTTCTTAAGATGGAATACCCGGGTATAGGCTGATTAAAAGGCAGTAATACCTTTTGTTGCGGATGACGGGCTCTATCAATCGGATTAAAAGCCTCATCATATAATCTATCTGGATTAAACCTGATAATTTCACCGCCCGGTAACAAAAATTCTAAATCTTCACCCGGGCCAAAATTAGATCTTTGTTCAACCTGCAGCATTTTAAGTTTTTCATCATATCCTTTGACTACTCCACAAAAATCTGCCCGTATGGACATTTTTTCTTTATTAATATCTTGAATTTGAGAAGATTCACCTTCGATGAACCCATTGGTAAAAGGCCTGGTAGCTGTACTCCTTAATTCTTTAATCCACCTTTGAAGATCTTTAGTAGAAAATTCTGTTCTTTGATTATAATAAATATCCATTGCCTGCCGGTAAATGGCTGCTACCGATGCAGCATATAACGGACTCTTCATTCTTCCTTCAACTTTAAATGCATTAATATCCATTTCCATTAAACGGGGCAGATATTCGAGAAGACAAAGATCCCGGGAATTCAATATATAACTTCCCCGTTCATCCTCTTCTAGTGGATAGTATTCACCGGGCCGTTTCTCTTCAACAAGATTATACCGGTACCGGCACGGGTGGGCACAGGCTCCTTGATTAGCACTCCTGCCGGTCATGTAATGGGAAAGCAGACACCTGCCCGAGTATGATACACACATAGCTCCATGAATAAAAACCTCTATTTCTATCTCCAGGCGTTTTTTTATTTCTTCTATTTCGTTAAGATCAAGCTCTCTGGCTAATACAATCCTCCCGGCACCTAAATCCTGAAAAAATGCTGCTGATTCATAGTTAGAAACATTAGCCTGGGTGCTGATAGTTATTGGTATTCCCGGGGCATGCTTCTGGGCCAGACGTAAGATCCCGGGATCTGATATTATTAAACCATCAACCTTAATTCTCTTTAATTCCTCTAAATATTCCGGTAATCTCTTAATATCTCTATTGTGAGCTAGAATATTGACTCCTACGTATATTTTTTTCTGCCTTTCGCAGGCAACTTTAACTCCTTCAGCTATTTCTTCAAGATTAAAATTGTCGGCAAAAGCCCGGAGGCTAAATTCCTTTCCTCCCAGGTACACAGCGTCAGCTCCGAATAAGAAAGCGGTCTTAAGTTTCTCCATGTTGCCTGCTGGAAGGACCAGTTCAGGAAGTACCATAATTCCTCCTCCAGTTATCTGAGAATTTTGCTTAATAACTATTTTTTAGCATTAGAACTCTTGCACCCGTAAGAGGGACTTCTCCGGCTCAACTATTATCCTGATGCAAAATGACATGGTGATCTGGATTGTCCAATTCTCTCAATTAGCTGCTGTCTCGCAAAAAAACCTAATTAATATATTTATTTTTTGCCCTCTTGTGTTCCTCATAGGTCTTAGCAAAATAATGACTGCCATCTCCTTTAGAACAATAATAAAAATATGGATGCATTTCCGGGTTTAAAGCAGCATTGATAGAAGCCCGGCCCGGGGAAGCTATAGGCCCTGGTGGTAACCCCGGATATTTATATGTATTATAAATAGAATCAACTTCTAAATCATCATATGTAACTACATTTTTGTGTTCACCTAAACAGTATAATACTGTGGCATCAATCCTTAAAAGCATTCCTTTTTCCAGGCGGTTTATTATAACACCAGATATGGTCTTTCTCTCTTTCTCTATTTTAGCTTCTTTCTCTATAAGAGAAGCCAGGGTTATGATTTCCAATAGGTTCATGCCACCGTTCTCTGCTTGTCCCGCAAATTCCTTTTGCCATACATTTTCAAAACTATTAAGCATCAGCTTAACAATCTCCTGGGCATTTGTATTTTCTGATATAAAGTAGGTATCCGGGAATAGAAAACCCTCTAAATGCTGTTGCTGGCCTGAAGGTATTTCCCTTAAAAAATTATAGTTATACTCTTGATTAATTGCATCATTCCACTTTGCCTCAGTAGTAATCCCCTTCTCAACCAGCATATTCCCTATCTGCTTTACGGTAAACCCCTCTGGTACTGTAAATGATATATTAACTACCCTGCCACTTACTATCGAATCAACAATTTCCTGTAGACTTTGACTGCGGCTGAGTTTATAATGCCCAGCCCGCAGCTTGTTATCAAAATCATTTTTACGAACATAAGATAAAAATGCTGTTTCAGTATGTATAAGATCATTTTTTTTAAGAATAGCTGCCACTTCTTGAGCATTAGAATTATCCGCTATTATTATATCCAGGTAGCTTGTATCCAGCGGATCAACTGGATTATATTTTTGGTTGCTAAAATAGAAACTCCATGAAACAAGTAATGCTATAACAACAAGTACTGCTACAATAATAAATCGCTTACTCCCAAGATTACTCTTTTTCATTTATTTCACCCTGTTCTTCATCATTATTGTTAGTATTATCAACATTGTTTTCATCGTCTATTTCCGTCTCAACATCAGGATTCTCTGGATCAGGATTCTCTGGGTCGGGATCCTCTGGGTCGGGATCCTCTGGTATAACTACAGGCTCAGCAGGTGGTCCTACATAAATTAACTTATTTAAAGGTCGATATTTATCAAATGATAACTGTTCGCTTTTTATTACTTTACCTTCCTTATCGCAGAAAGTACGAAAAGATCTCACTTCATAACCGGGAAAACCTTCATGATCTATTTTCTCCTTACCCGGTTCTAAACTCAGATCTACTTCCCTTATTTCTTTAAAACCAATGACCTTATCAACTACATGACTCAACTGGATGTTTTGCAAATAATCTAAATGCCCGTAAATATTAATAGTAAGTTTTCCAGCACCGGCTACTGACCTGATATATAGTGGATACTGGGTATTATTTCTAAATCTAAAATCCTGCATTCCATACACGACTGTAGCATCTCTTCCTAATGGTACATAAGCAATTGCCAGGGCATGGCTGTACCGTTCAACAATTTCTAAGCCTGCTAAAAGACAGGCATTATAAAGAGTTGAAGATACCTGGCAAACCCCTCCACCAGCACCCGGTTCAAACTTGCCTCCTATTATTATAAGGGCATCCCGGTATCCTTTTTCATAAATACGTTCACCTACTGTCTGGTTAAAGGAGAAAATCCCTCCTGGTTTAATTACAGCTGTATTAATTGCCGAAGCTGCAAGGAAAAGATTGTGCGATCGATTTATATCACCAGCATTATACCAGGTAGTAAAGGAACCTAGTTCGCCCATTTCTTTTAGTACTTCTTCATTTACTTCAGGATATTCATCTTTGCTAATTATCGGTACTTCTATTCGGTCAAAATCATCCCACTCCTGTGGCAGCCCGGTAACAGTACTTTGATAATCTACACTTTTACCTGTTTTTCCAGGTATTATTATCAACCCTTTTTCTGTATCTACTTCGATACTGGCATTAACTGGCTTAACATCCATAATTTTGCGAGCATCATCAGTTAATTTCTGGATTGCCCCGGAATCATAGTCGATCATAAGGGGATAGGTTATCCATTTATCTCCTCTAATGTTCAAAATCTTTGACTTCCAATTCCTGTGTTTTTCTTTGTTCCAAACATCCTGAACAGCCTTTGTTACATCAACTGGAAAAGATAGTTCTCCTAAATTAGTTTTATGAGAATAATCATCAGCAAAGAAAACAACTTGAGTATTATAGGCTTCATTTACCCATTCTTCTACAAGTTTAGAGGCCTGTTCTTGATTGTATCCCTGAACTGACACTGAAGCAATTCTAACCCCGGGAAGAAACTGCTCAAATTTAGATAGATCGCTATATATATAAAACATTACAATTAAAATGATACCTAATAACAAAACTAGAATAAAAAATAATCTTGACTTTAATTTGTCTTTTGTCAAAGCCAAACCTCCAGAACAACTTACTATACCCCAATTAATTTATTATATTATACAATACCTTGACCTTATACATAATGATAATAAATAATATAAAAAAAAGCCCTTTGAAGTTAGGGCTTTAATCCATGATTCAATACAGTTTTATACTTCTTCACTTTCCACAAGTTCCTGCCATGCATCGGCAACCTTTTCCCATTCTTCATCATCTTCAATATCACTTAAAAGCTCATTACCCTCTTCATCATAGATGAGTTTAAGGATTACTACCTCCAGTTCACTTCCATCTTCATCATCACTCAGATCACTTACTGGTACCAGCACCCGGTATTTATCATTTTCGATTTCTAACTCTGCTAATAATTCGAATTGATGCTCCACTCCATCTTCATCTACTAAAACTAATAAAGGAAATTCTTCATCCATTAAATCTTCTTTAGTCATATTATTTCACCTCTTTCACCAAGTTACACCATTCTAATATTTTCTTTAGGCTGTGTCAACTTTCAGTAGACCTATTGTTAAGATAGGTCTGGAGGATATTAACAGCTGCCATTTTATCGATTACCTTTTTCCGTTTCTTGCGGGATACATCAGCAGCAATTAATACTCTTTCTGCACTCTTAGTAGTTAATCGTTCATCCCAGTAATCAATCACTAACCCGGTAAACCCGGCCAACCTTTTACCAAATTCCTTTACCTCAACAACTTTTACTCCTATACTTCCATCCATATTTAGTGGTAACCCTAGTACTATCCTGGTTACTTCATATTCCTCGCATATCTGCGCAATAATCTTTAAATCCTGCTTTAAATTCTTTCTATTAAGAACTGTGTGCCCCTGCGCTGTCCAACCCATAGGATCACTAATAGCTATTCCTATCCTTTTTTCACCAATATCTAAACCCATTATTCTCATTAAGACAGCTCCTTATACCATTCATCAATAAATAATCAGGATAAAAAAATATAAAATCCCCATGTGTTTATGGGGATTTACTTTTTTAATGGCTGTTAAGATAATTATTCAGCAATACCTCAAGTATTTCATACCTATCTACCTTACAAATAAGATTGCGAGCATCATTATGACTGGTTATGTAAGCAGGATCTCCTGAAATCATATATCCTATCATCTGGTTTATTGGATTATACCCTTTCTCCTCCAATGCTTCAAAAACCGCCTTTAAAGTAGTATCCACCTTTTCTTTGTTATCTCGTTCTAACTTGAAGCTAACTGTTTCTTCTTTTTTTTGAGGCATAGACGAACACCTCCTCATAAAGAGTCTTCTATATTTATATCACAAATTCCTATTTTATAATAAGGTTTTTTTAACCATATTTCTGGCCGTTTCTAAAGCCTCATTCAATTTGCTAGCATCTTTAGCCCCTGCTTGTGCCATGTCGGGACGTCCTCCCCCGCCACCTCCGGCTACTTGCGCAGCAGTACCAATTATTTTTCCAGCATGTAGCCCTTTGGCAATCAAGTCCTTACTAACAAAACAAACCAAAAGAACTCTATCATTTAAAACCGAACTTAATAATATGACTGCACTACCAAGTTTATCTTTTAACATCTCCGCATTTTGCCGCAGTAAATTTGCATCCATATTGGGTACAACTTCAACTAGAATATTAGAACCATTTATAGTATACGCTTTATTTAACAGGTCATCACCTGATGCTCGGGAAAACTGTATTTTAAGCCCCTCAATCTCCTTCTCTTTATCTTTTAAGTTTTTAATCAAAGCATCTAAACGACTGTTGACATCAGAAGGTGACGTGCGTAACGAGGAAGCCATATGTTTAAGCTGCCTTTCCATTTGTTTAAAGTAGTTTACCACATGTCTGCCAGTAACAGCTTCTATTCTTCTTAATCCTGAACCAACACTTCCTTCGCTTAATACTTTAAAGAGCCCTATCTGGCCTGTATTGTCAACATGAGTCCCCCCACAGAGTTCCAGACTGAAGTCCTCTATTTGAACTATGCGAACCTCTTCATCATACTTTTCCCCGAATAAAGCAATCGCTCCTAATTCCCTCGCCTTATCAATATTGGTAACAGTTGTAGAAACTTTATACATCTGCCATACAGCATCATTTACTATCTGTTCAATTTTCTCTAATTCATTATCACTAAGTGAAGCCAGGTGAGAGAAATCAAACCGCAAACGATTCGGTTCAACCAGCGACCCTTTTTGCTGGGCATGTTCACCCAGAGTCAATCTTAAAGCCTTATGGAGTAGATGAGTAGCAGTATGGTTCCTGGCTGTGTCCAACCTCTTTTGCCAATCGACCTCTAAACTCACCTTTTCTCCTTTATTCAATAAACCTTTAAGACTGCCAAAATGTATCGTCCATCCGGATACCTTCTGAACATCCTTTACCTCTAAGCTGCCGTCAGCACCTTTAATTACACCTGAATCAGCAGTCTGGCCACCACTTTCAGCATAGAAAGGCGTACTGGCAGTAACAACCATAATATCCTCTTCACGTGAGCTATCCTTAAGCATTCCATCCTTAATGATAGCCAAAACTATCGAATCCTCTACCATTTTATTGTAACCGGTAAACATGGTAGGTTTTATTCCCGCAAGCAATTCGGAAATTATTTTTTCCTGAGCAAAAACATCATCACCCTTATTAGCTTCACGAGCCCGGTTTCGTTGTTCTTCCATCATTGAATTAAAACCAGCCTTATCAACAGTAAAATTATTTTCCTCTGCCATATCCTCGGTCAAATCTAGAGGAAAGCCAAAAGTATCATAGAGCATAAAAGCATCGTGGCCAGGAATAACACTGCCGCCCTGGTTTTTTATAGCTTTAATTATTTCATCTACTCTTTTAATCCCTTCATTTAATGTTATCAGAAACCGTTCTTCTTCCAGTTTAATAACCTCTTTAATAAAATCACGCTTCTCATCTAGTTCAGGGTAGGCTTCTTGCATTATGTCAGCAACAACATCTACAATTTTAAATAAAAAAGCTTCTTCTATTCCGAGGGAACGTCCAAAACGTACAGCACGCCGTAGTATTCTTCTGAGTACATAGCCTCTTCCATCATTACTAGGCAAAACCCCATCAGCTATAAGAAAGGTACAAGCCCTGCTGTGATCAGCAATAACCCGGAAAGGAAATCCGGCATTATCCTTCTGATATTTAGTTCCACTTAATCCCTCAATATACTTTATTATAGGAATAAATAAATCGGTATCAAAATTGCTGTCAACTTCCTGTAAAATAGAGCTAAGCCTTTCTAATCCCATTCCGGTATCAATACTCGGTCTTGGCAATGGAGTCATTTCCCCGTTTTCACTGCGGTTAAACTGCATAAACACCAGGTTCCATATTTCCAACCAGCGGTCACAATCACAGGTTCCGATTCCACAATCATCTCTGCCGCAGGAATATTCAATTCCCCGGTCATAAAGTATCTCACTGCATGGCCCACATGGACCAGTATCCCCCATACTCCAGAAATTATCTTTTTCTCCTAATCTTATAATTCGTCTCGCATCTATACCTGCTATCTCCTGCCACAGGCTGTGGGCGTCATCATCATCCTGGTATATAGTTATCCATAGGTTCTCCTTGGGTAGTTTCACAATCTCAGTTAAAAACTCCCATCCGTATTCAATTGCTTCCCTCTTAAAATAATCGCCAAAAGAAAAGTTACCCAGCATTTCAAAAAAAGTATGATGACGCGGAGTTCTTCCTACTGTATCCAGATCGTTATGTTTGCCACCAGCTCGTACACATTTTTGAGAAGTTGTAGCCCTAACATAATTGCGCTGATCAATTCCTAAAAATACATCTTTAAATTGGTTCATGCCTGCATTAGTAAACAACAGTGTTGGATCATTTACTGGTACCAGCGAGGAACTCGCAACCACAGTATGCCCTTTGTTTTTAAAAAATTCCAGAAAGATCTTTCTCACATTGCTACTTGTCCACACGACTTAGCCCCCTCTTTTTTCAATAAAGGTTTCTATTATATTTTCTTTTATTAATAAGGCTATGTCAACAAATGCCAAACATTTACCTAATCTTATTTTTACAAAATGAAGATTTTTGTCTATTCAACAATTTTCAGGTAGGCCCAGCCCACTAGTACCTTTAAAACAGCCGCGGTTGGAACTGCTAAGAGCATACCCCAGATTCCCATTAGTTTCCCACCTGCTAAAAGCGAAAAAACTATTAATAATGGATGCATCCCTAATTTATTGCCTATAATCTTAGGTGCAATTATATTTCCTTCTATCTGCTGTATTATTATTATAGCGATCGATATATAGACAGCCAG
This sequence comes from uncultured Syntrophomonadaceae bacterium, assembly GCA_964482585.1. Classification (GTDB taxonomy): domain Bacteria; phylum Bacillota; class Syntrophomonadia; order Syntrophomonadales; family Syntrophomonadaceae; genus CAYZYO01. The sequence continues at coordinate 10,367 of CAYZYO010000008.1, forward strand.
TCTAAAGGATTGTGTAAGAGCAACTACAACTGCTGGAATCCCTCCTAAAAAAGCCCCGAAATAAGGTATAAGGTTGGTAACCCCGGATAAAATCCCTAATACTAACGGAAAATGCACCCCCAGAACAGCAGCTGAAAGGCCGACCATAGCCCCTACAAAAACAGCAACCATAAGGTGCCCTTTAAAAAATTCAATTAGCACATCGTCAATTTGTTCAAAAATGGCTATGATTTCTCTGCGGGCTCCTGGTGAAAGAGTAGTTAAAAATCTATCTCTTATTTTTTCCCAATCATTCATAATATAAAAGGCTAAAATAGGTGAAAATACAATAGCCAGGACCCTGGTTAAAAAAATATAAAATCCCCCGACAAAATTCTCTAATCCCCCGTAGATATTGTCCTCAATTTTTGAAATGTTCTCCTGTAATAATGTGCCTATTTGTTCTGGCATTTTCATATTATTTACTTTAGCAACCATATCCTGAATCTCTTCTGCATATTCAGGAATTATATCTGCTATCTCTCCAATTTCCCTGGCAATACCAGGTAGTGCTATATAAAATAAAAACACCAATACTACCAGGACCATAGTGTATAGAATCAATATCGCCCAAACCCGTTTTAATCCTTTTTTTTCAATATATAATACCGGCCTAAAAAGCAGATAAGCTAAAATAGCTCCTAAAACAAAGCTCAATAAAACCTCTCTAACCAGAAATAGAAAGCAAATGGTGGCTGCAACCACCACAAAAAACAAAAAATAACGTAATACTCTTTTTATCCCGGGCTGCATAGAATACCTGCTTCCTGATGTTATTGTTAATCTCTATATAATAGCCGGATTAGCCGTTGACACCTTCTATTAGTTAAACCTGCTTTACTAAAACTCTTGCCTGGAAATACACACTTTCTAGAATTAAAAATTCATTTATATGATTTCAGAAGATTCATCCATAGCTATCAGGGTTCCATCTTCAGCCACTTCATAAAGGTTAATTCTATTTTCACTAAAATTAAATTCCAAAAAGCAGTTCCAGCAATAATATTGATCACTGCCAACCTTGCCAACTTGTAGTCCATTACACACCGGACACCTGACAATCACCTTAGGTCACCTCTTTCTTCTGTAATTACAGCACTTAAATTACTCTTCCAGCAGACTTCATAAAGAGGAATCTCTATTCGTCCTTCAAGAAGGTCTTTAATCCCGCCAGCAGATACTTCAACTCCATAGACTTGCTTATTATCCAGGGAGATGACAAAATCACTTATTACTCCTAGTTCTTTACCCTCACTGTTAAATATAACATCACCAATTTTAGTCTTGTTTATTGATAATTCTTCCCCATGTTTATAAGATTTAATACTCTCTAAATCTCTAATAATAACTGCTTCATTTCTCAGCAGAAAATCTTTTCCCATTATCATCCTGGGTTCTTCTCCTGGCATGTCGATTACAATATAAGCAAGCTTAAAATTATCATCGATAACCCCTTTTTCTACCCTACCAATAATTTCAGCTGCATTTTCATAAAATACCGGCAGATTTTTCAGATTGCGTAGTTTCAATATTGATATCTCCTTTCTATCTATATTCTTCTACAGCTAAAATAAAAAAATACCGGAATTTACCGGTATCTAGTAAGTATTTTAAATTTGTTTTTTTCATACTCTTAATTGGAAAATAAATGCTTAATGCAGTCACCTTATTTATATAAGGTGGCCACGCAAACGCATTTTGGTAAAACCACAGTAATCAGATTGAACCATAGAGGTGACTTCAGTCGCCGCCCTGATACCCTGAATTGTGGCTGGTCGAAGACTGAAGTCTCCTCTACGAAGGCACTTCCTTTTCCTAACTGACCAACTAACCAACTAACCAACTATTTTTTTATCCACCAATTCAATTCCTTATAGGGCTCCTGGATCTTCTTTAATTTATCCTTCTCTGATTTAAACCGGGCCTTCATCTCGTTAAGCCAAACACTAAAATGCTCCTTCATATTTCTCTCATCAAACCTGCTGGACTGGTCATCTGAATAATTTACTGTATTATCTGCTCCTAGAAAACCTTTTGCTGCACAAATCGGGCATTCAATCTCACCATCAGGCAGTAATCTAAATAGATCATTCCCACAGATAGAACATTCCCTCGGCCCTTTAGAGTATTCTGACAAAGTAAACAAATTGTTACCCAGATTTCTAGCATATTCCATATTTTGTGGAGAAAATAAACTTTCTGCAGGTAAAGTTGCTTTAACCTGCCAATAGTCAACTATTTTCATGCTCAGCAAACGGGGAACAACTAGTAATGCGCTTCTGGCATATCCTTCCCATCCATGTAATCCATAAGGAACAACCAATACACATGGTTTATTTTTAGTATGTTTTATATAATTCCCGGAGCCTAATAAGCGATCAGTAAATAATTTGTAATAAGCATGTGGCCCTAAAAAATAAATTGGAACTCCAAGGATAATTGCATCCGCCTTAAAGATTTTATCCAAAACAAGATTAAAATCATCTTTTACAGCACACCTTTGATCTGGCTGTAAACATCTATAGCAAGCTCTGCAGGGTTTAATATCAAATTCGGTTAACCTGATTAATTCTTTCTCACATGGTTCAGGAACATTGGCCATAATCTCTTTGGTTAATAATTCAGTATTCCCCAGCTTTCTTTCTGATGTCACTATTCCCAGTACTTTTTTCATAAATAATCAACTCCTCTTTACCTTAATTCTTAAATCACGTTATTATACCCCCACCAACAACATAGTTGCCCTTATAGTATACGACTGACTGACCCTTAGTAACTGCCCTCTGGGGTTTAGTAAATTTAACCCTCACTTTATCTCCATCAATATTTATAGTAGCAGCAGCCGGACTGGCCCTGTATCTTATTTTAGCCTCTACTTCCAGGCAATCGTCAAATTTCTTAAAAATGAAATTGTTATTTACCGCAATAAGCGAATCTTTATAGAGGTGACTCTCATCATCTACAATCAGGCGGTTATTATGTATATCCATATCAATTACATAAACCGGATGGCCAACACTAAGTCCTAACCCCCTTCGCTGGCCAATAGTATAAAAAGGCAACCCCCGGTGAATTCCTAAAATATTATTATTTATATCTACTATCTCGCCTGGATAACAGGCAGTCCTTTCACGAATAAAATCCCTATAATCTCCAGTAACAAAACAAACTTCCTGGCTTTCATCTTGAATACCGGTAATTTTATGTTTTCCGGCTATCTCTTTAACCTGGTTTTTTCTCATATTTCCCAGGGGAAATATTGTACGCGATAACTGGTCCTGACTTAGCCCGTACAAAAAATAACTCTGGTCTTTATTAATATCAATTCCCTTTTTCAGCATATACCGGTTTACATTATTATCAAACTCGATTTGTGCGTAATGCCCGGTTGCAACCTTATCACACCCGATATCACCAGCAATATCTAAAAGGGCTCCAAATTTAATATACTTATTACATTCTATACACGGATTAGGAGTCTCTCCCCTTTCATAAGCAGAGCAAAAATAATCAATTACTCTCTGCTTAAAAACCATCCGTAAATCTACAACCTCGTGTTCTATTTCCAAAAACCCGGCAGCTTCTATCGCTTTAGCTATAATGCTGTCATCCCAATTTACCATAGTTAATCCGGTGATGTGATAACCTTTTTCCTTTAATAGTAGAGCAGCAATAGTACTATCTACTCCTCCACTTAATAAAACAGCAATACTCACTTATAAATCTCCTTGAATTTGGTCTTTATAATATATTACCAGATACTATATCTTTCAAACTATTTGCTTTCAAAAATGGTTGAAATATTCTATAATTACTGCAAATATTATAAAAATTTATTAAAAAGGAACTTAAAATGGATTTATTTGATATAAAACAAAATCAATGTCAATATAATGCCCCTCTAGCCTACCGGATGAGACCTGAAAACATTGATGATATTATCGGGCAGCCAAATATCCTGGGGCCAGGCTCCCCCTTTAGAAGAGCTTTAGAAAAAGATGAATTAAACTCTTGTATTCTATTTGGCCCACCGGGAACCGGTAAAACTAGTATAGCTAATATAATTGCCGATATGACCAATTCTCATTTTGAACCTATGCAGGCAGTGGTTAGTGGGGTTTCGGATATACGTAAGATTGCTTCAGATGCTGAGAATAGGCTTAAGTATTACCAGCAAAAAACAATACTTTTTGTTGATGAAATCCACCGGTTTAATAAAAGTCAACAGGATGTTTTACTTCCCTTTTTAGAAAAAGGAATCCTGCTTTTAATAGGAGCTACTACCGAAAATCCTCTATATGAATTAAACAATGCCCTTTTATCCAGGGTAAGGATATATCTTTTAGAAGCCCTTGACGGAAAAGATATTTCCTTGATAATAAACCGGGCTTTAAAAGATAAAAAGCGTGGTCTGGGCAAATTTGACATAAAAATTGATCAGGAAAGCGTTAATTTAATTAGTCAGGCTGCAAAAGGTGATGCCCGCACAGCCTTAAATATCCTGGACACTATAGTAAACTCCTACATGGATGATAATTTATCACTAATAATTACAGCTGATCTATTAAAAAATATTATTAAAATTCCATTGATTAGATATGATAGAACCGGGGATGGCCATTACGATACTGTTTCTGCTTTTATAAAAAGCATAAGGGGATCAGATCCTGATGCAGCATTGTTCTGGCTGGCAGTAATGCTTGAAGGAGGGGAAGACCCTGAATTTATTGCCAGGAGACTTATAATTCAGGCTGCTGAAGACATAGGATTAGCTGACCCTTTTGCTCTTCCCCTGGCAATTTCAGCAGCTGATGCAGTTAGGTTCATAGGTCTTCCTGAAGCCAGAATCCCCCTGGCTGAAGCTGTCATATATCTGGCAACTGCTCCCAAAAGTAATTCAATCAAAAACGCTATAGATAAAGCAACAAACACAGCCCGTACAACCAGTAAAATAAAAGTTCCTCTCCATATTACTAATAATTCTCATCCCAAATCTTACCTCTTAGATAAAGGTAAAGGCTATAGGTATCCCCATAATTATGGTGGCTATATCAAACAAAACTATCTTCCAGATAACCTGGAAGAAACTACATTTTATTATCCGGGCGAAAATGGCCATGAAAAAAAAATCGACGAATTCCTTAAAAAATTAAAGTAGCGAAATATAGTTAGAAAATTACCTTCAACTAATAAAAAATGATCTTTGAAAAAACAATTGGCTGTATTTGAAGGCAATTATGCTAGATTACACTGCAAAAACCCTAATTCCGTATACGAGACTTTAGTTCCAGCTAGCCAGATAATAACGGCATTTAGGGGAAAATGAAGTCTCCTCTACGGGGTACTTCCTTTTTCCAACTAGCCAACTGATCAACTAAATACTACTTTTTGCAGGGGAATAAAATATAAAATAGCTGTATTTTTGTGTTTTATATTTCACGTAACATTTTACTATAACCTTCCTGGTAATAATGTTATATAGTGTTATAGGTGGTGAATTTATGAATAAGGAAAATTTAATAAAGAATGCTCGAAAAGAGAAGGGACTCAGCCAGGAACATGTTTCCAGACAGCTTGATATTAGTCTGCGCCATTATCAAAACGTGGAATCTGGAAAAACTTTGCCTAACGTTATCACTGGATTAAAATTAGCTAGGATACTAGATCGTGACCCTTTTAGTTTGTTCCTAGTAGATAATCCCGGCCAGAGCGAATAAATCAGAATCTAAAATACTTCTTGACTCTATTTAAAATTGTTCTGTAAAATCATATTTTGCTGGTCTGCTCGTTGTAGTGGGCTAATTTAACCTGCTTATTGTAGGTTATTAGTTTTGAACTGTTACATACGTGAATGAACTGGTTTATAGCAAGCTAAAAATTATTAATAAAAGTAGGTTGTTTAGTATTCTGGTTTATCATAATTCTATAAATTTCCATAATAAATAATATGACTATTTTATTAGTAATAAACTTATTTTCGCTTTTTTTGAACTCTCCTGATATTTTTTTATGTTCACCTCTTGTTTTTTATAAAAAAAAGACCATCCCTAAAGATGACCTTTTTAAAGCTGTTTTAATCAAAACTTCTATCCGATTACATAATCTATTGTCTCCTGTATCTGTGATTTACCTTGTAATCCTACTATCCTTTTAACCTCTTCTCCATCTTTAAACAATACAAGAGTAGGTATTCCCCTGATTCCATATTCTCTAGCCAGATCCTGGTTTTCATCTACATTAATTTTAGCAACATTTAAAACTCCCTCATTTGCTGTAGCCAGACTCTCGACTATGGGGCCAATCAATTTACAAGGACCACACCAGGGCGCCCAAAAATCAACCAGAGTAGGTACTTGCGATTGAAGCACTTCTTGTTCAAAATTTTCACCAGATACCTTTTTTATATTGCTCATATAATATCCCTCCAAAATTAAATATATCGCTAGAGAATAGCTCCAGATTTTTTAAAATTATTATCATCTTTATACTAGATTAGTATACACTATTAACCTTATATTAAATTTATAAAACTCTATCAAATCAGTTGATGTTAGTGTCAAGTATAATAACCTCTATTAAATATGTCAATAAATGAATAATATCCGTTTTAAGATAATATTTATTCTATTTTATATCTAATTCTAAAATTGATTGGGTAAAATACATCTAAAAACACAGTTTAAAGATAGTTTTTGTTTGACATACTATAACTATTTCTTTAAGATTTAAAAAGGCATATGTTCAAAATCAATATGTCTTTTAATTAAGGAGGTTTTGAAATGAAAGTTATTCTACCGGTTCTTGGAAACTCCCCGCAATCAGTAATTGATCCGCGTTTTGGGCGCTGTAAGTTTTATGCCTTAGCAGATACAGAATCAGATGAAATCACCTTTATTCCTTATGAGGAAAAAGAACGAGGCAGTGGGATAAATGCAGCCAACTATGTTTTAAACTATAAACCGGACGTAATTGTTGTTGGTAATATAGGTCCCAAGGCTTTTCAGGTTTTAAGCAGAGCTGGAATAAAAATATATGGAGGAGTTAATGGGAGTATACAGGAAATCTTAGATAAGCTAAAAAATGGAAAGTTAAAACCATTAACATCAGCAACAAAATAGGAGGATGATATTAATGAGAGTTGCTATTGCCAGAACTGGAAATGAAGCATCTCAACATTTTGGCTACAGTGATAATTTTATGATTTATGATATTGAAGACAATAAGGTAGTAAAAGAAGCTATACTGCCTAATCCTGGCCATCAACCAGGGTTTTTACCAAGATTCCTAAAAGATAATGGAGTTGAGGTTATAATAGCTGGAGGTATGGGAAGTAAAGCCAAGGAGATTTTTCAGGGTTTTAATATTCATACTATTACTGGCCTTTCAGGTACTGTAGATGATATTCTGCAATCGTTTTTAAATAATTCCCTTGTAGGAACAAATGAGACTTGTAATCATGACCATTAGTAATTGGGAGATGATATTATGGTAATAGTTGTTGCCAGTGGTAAAGGTGGTACCGGGAAAACTACCGTAGCCACCAATCTTGCTCTTTACCTTTCCCCTGGATATAACCTGAGTTTTATGGATCTTGATGTGGAAGAACCTAATGCTCATATTTTTCTGAAACCACGAGAAGCAAAAGACACACCGGTTAACAAAAAAATACCCCGGATCAATTATGATAAATGTACTTTTTGCGGACTATGTGCTGATATTTGTGTTTACAACGCACTGGCAGTTCTTAAAAACAAGGTTAATGAAGTTATGGTGTTCCCGGAGATGTGTCACTCCTGCGGCGCATGTATGGAATTATGCCCGGAAGATGCTATTAGTGAAATAGATTATAAAATAGGACACATTAAATTTGCTGATTTACCGGGTATTAGGTTTTACGAAGGCAATCTTAATGTTGGGGAACTTGCAGCACCCGAAGTTATAGCCCAGGTTAAGAAATATATCAATCATGAGGATCTAACTATTATGGATGCTCCCCCAGGGTCGTCCTGCTCAGTTGTAGAATCAGTTAAGAATGTTGACTTCTGTATACTGGTAACTGAACCTACTCCTTTTGGGCTTAGTGATTTAAAAATAATGGTGGATCTGTTAAAAAAACTATCAATTCCAACCGGAATTATTATTAATCAATATGAAGAAGGACAAACCCTTATAGAAGATTATGCCCGAGAGAAAAATGTACCTATTCTGGCCCGTATACCTTTTGACCGCGAGATAGCACACTATTACTCTACCGGCATTCCATTTATTACATCAATGCCTGGTTACAAGGACATTTTTGCCGGTATTATTCCGGAAATTAAGGAGCTGGTAGCAAAATGAAGGAATTAGTTATTATAAGCGGCAAGGGCGGAAGTGGTAAAACATCTATAAGCTCCTCTTTTATTTCCCTGGCAAAAAAATGTGTGATATGTGACTGTGACGTGGAAGCACCTAATCTGCACATTTTAATAAAACCGGGAATAGAAATAACCCAAGATTATTATGGGCTCCCCAAGGCAAGAATTGATCTAGAAACCTGTATAGAGTGTGATAGGTGTATAGATTTATGCCGTTTTGACGCAATAAAAGATTATATAGTATCTGAGGATGATTGTGAAGGCTGTTCATTATGTTCCAGGATTTGCCCGGTAGATGCTATTACTATGATTAACCATGTCTGTGGGCAATCACACCAATCAAAAACATTGTATGGTAAAATGTTTCATGCTCATCTCGGTATTGGAGAACAAAATTCAGGTAAACTTGTAGCTTCGTTAAGAGAAAGTGCACATAGGTTTGCTGATAAGGAAAAAGAAGAATTAATAATTACTGACGGCCCTCCTGGTATTGGGTGTCCTACCATAGCTACCTTAACTGGTGCAAACCTGGCAGCAATCATAGCTGAACCAACTATGTCGGCTATTCATGACATGCTGCGTACAATGGAACTCTGTAACCATTTTAATATTAACCATGGGGTAATTATTAACAAATCAGATCTTAATATGGAAAAGACTCAGGAAATATATGAACACTGCCAAAAGGCTGGTATACCTGTCTTTGGAGAAATACCATTTGATAAAAGTTTTAGGGATGCTATTAATAACCTGTTATCTCCAGTAGACTATTCTATTGATATCAAAGAAATTATCGAGCCAGTATGGGAAAAAGTAAAAGCAAAATTACTTGCCGAATAGTTAGATGAGAGTTTTGCCTGATAAAAAAACATGTTCTGAGCTTTGGCCAAGAATCTTTAGCTCCTTGGTTTTGCCTAAAGTCGATAATCAATCAGGCGACTGGCGACTGAAGTCGCCTCTAAATACGGCATATTATAAGAATTAGAGATAACTGCAAGGTAAAATACTGTAATTGTTCGGACATACCTGATAAAAAACAAAAACATCTGTGTTTATCTGTGGTTAATTTTCATCGGTGGTTGTGTCCTGCGGGCATGGGTGATTACCATTTCAACCACGCCATAATCCTTTTAAAGGTATATCCTAGCTTCAGTAACATAACCACCGGTACTTTATTCTTCATCTGAAGTTCCCTCCACAGCCGGATTAAGAAACAAGCAGCTAAAATACTGGTTAACAGCTCTGATAGAGAAAATGCCAACCATACGCCCTTTAGGCTAAGGTAATGGGGTAGAATAACTAAAAGAGGAAGAAAAAAAATCACCTGGCGAATCAATGAAAGCCACATGGCGGTAGTACCTTTACCTAGCGCTTGCAAAACAGAATAAAGAACGGTTAACGGTCCCATTAAAGGCAAAAACAGGGTTGCCATACGCAAGCAAGTTATTCCAAGCAGGGTGAGTGCAGGCTCATCTGAAAAAAAATCCATTATCCATACAGGATAAAACTGAATTAATATCCAGGCCCCACCCATAATTAGAAAAGCCAGGACCGATACCTTGATTATTGTTTCCTTAACTCTATCAAGGTTTTTTACCCCGTAGGCAAAACCTGCTATCGGCATTGCTCCCTGTGCCAACCCATATACCGGCATATAAATGAGTGAACGAACCCTTAAGAATATGCCTAAGGTGGCTATGGCTGTACAGCTAAAACCTGCGAGAACTCTATTTAAAAAAGCCATAATAACCACCCCCGTCACCTCCATAATCATCGCTGGAATACCTACTTTATATATGTCTATTAAGATCTTAAGACTGGGGCTAAAATTTGTAATCGCCCAGGTTAAAAAACTCCGTTTTTTTAATATATATATAATTATTATGATACTGCTGATTATTTCAGCTGCTACAGAAGCAATAGCAGCACCTTTTAAACCCATGCCTTCAAAACTGCCAAAGCCAAATATTAGTAAGGGATCAAATATAACGTTAAGTGCTATACCAATCAGGGAAACAAACATGGGAAAAAAAGTATTTCCTTCACCCTGAATAATATTTCCAAGTATCATAGGGATAAATGTAAAAATACAGCCCAGCAATATAATATGTAAATACTGTTTACTTAAAACAAAGGTTTCAGGGGTACAGCCAAACAGTATTAATAGATTGTCGATATAATTCGCATTTAACAAAAGAAAAAACACCCCGTAGCCTATACCTATTATTAATCCATGCCAGGCTATATTATCGGCAGTTTTAATATCTCCAGCCCCTAAGGTACGAGACAACAATGAAGTTAATCCTACTCCAGTCGCAGACGCAATAGACGTAATAAGTATTAAAACCGGGATACATACCGTTAACGCCGCCAAAGATATTGAACCGAGTTTAGCCACAAAGAATGTATCCACCAGGCTAAACATAGAATAAATCATCATTCCTGCCATTGGAGGAAAAGATAGTTTTATTAAGAGCAAACCTATACTCTTATCAAGCATAAAATTATCTTTAATGTTAATCGCCTCCCCCATCTTAAGCTATGAGTGCAAAAAGAAGAATAGTATGTTTTAATGTTATCAGGCATTATTTTCCTTAAATTAGGCCAAAATAGAATTTGTTCATAATAACTAAAAGGCTTGATTAAGAGGCTAATATTCTAAGATTTAGATTCCCTGGTCAATCAAAAGATAAGCGAGGTAAAACCAATGTCAGTAATAATTAAAAATGGAACTATAGTTACCATGAACCCTGATCGTGAAATTATTAAAAGCGATATATTAATAGAAGATAATCAGATAAAGAAAATTGGGTCCGTAAATGAGAAAAACGCCGAATACATTATTGATGCTTCTGGTCGTCTAGTGATTCCCGGAATGATACAAAGCCATATTCATTTATGTCAGGTCCTATTTCGCGGGCTGGCGGACGACCTGGAACTGCTTAATTGGCTGCAGCAAAAAATCTGGCCCCTGGAAGGCAGCCATGATAGTGAATCAATCTATTACTCCGCGCTTCTTGGTTGTGGTGAACTTTTAAGAAGTGGAACCACATCAATAATAGATATGGCTACAGTCCACCATACTGAAGATATTTTAGAAGCTGTTGCCCAATCTGGTATACGCTATTTAGGTGGAAAATGCTTGATGGATAAAGGAATGAAAGTACCTGATAGTTTGTTGGATTCAACTGATAATGCCATTAAGGAAAGCCTGGATCTCTATCAAAAATGGAATAATACTAAAAATGCACGCATTCGCTATGCCCTGTGCCCTCGCTTTGCCATATCCTGCAGCCGTGAACTGCTCTTACAGGCCAGAGAACTGGCAAATGAATATAATATTCCTGTTCACACTCATGCTTCGGAAAACCGGGACGAAATTATACTGGTAGAAAAAGAATATGGCATACCTAATATAGTTTATTTAAATAACCTGGAAATGTGTAATGAAAATCTTATTTTAGCCCACTGTATTCATATAAACAATGAAGAAATGAAAATTCTAGCTGAGAGTAAAACAAATATTGTTCACTGCCCAAGTGCAAATTTAAAACTTGCCTCAGGTATAGCAAAAATACCCCGGCTAATAGATATGGGGGCTAATATAGGTCTGGGTGCAGATGGAGCTCCATGTAATAATAATTTAAACATATTTATGGAAATGCGCCTGGCAGCGTTAATTCATAAGCCTTTTTCCGGACCAACTACTATGCCGGCAGAAAAAGTCTTTGAACTGGCTACCCTGGGAGGAGCAAAAGCTATGGGACTGGAAAAGGAAATTGGCAGTCTTGAGGTAGGTAAAAAAGCTGATATAGTTGTCATTGATCTCAGCAGCTGGCATACCCAACCTGAAAGTGCTGCTGGGGTCTATGCCCACCTGGTCTATCAAGTACAGGCCAGTGATGTTTATGCTACTATTATCGATGGAAAAATCGTTATGCTTAATAATAATGTATTTACTATCGATGCCCAACATGTAAAAGAAAAGGCTGCTGAATCTTTAATAAGAGTCAAAATGAGAGCCGGATTATAAATCAACTAGATTACTCAACAAGTCAACCCAATTTATTTAAAATTTTATTAAACCACAAGGGGGGGGCCACGGGAACAGTTCTTGCGGTTCACCTTCATCGCCCACACCTAATTACCTAATACCACACCCCCACCCAAATAAAAAAATCTGTGTCCATCTGTGGTTAATTTAAAGTTCCCTGAGTTGACTTCCATTAGAGAAGCGCCGCAAAAGGCGGCGCTACTCTATATAAAAGTTAAGGTAACAACTTATTTTATCTGCCTGCTTAAGAAATAGCCATCAGGGTCAATTTGTTCTCTTAGTAATCTGAGATCATTTTCATCAGGTTCTTCCATAACCTTAAGATCAGGTGATATCAAGAGTTCGAAATCAACCATGTCTTGAATATCAGCTGCTGTTTTGCCCGGTGCAGCTTCTAAAAGCATCATCCGTTTAGTTTTTTCATCAAATCCGAATAAAGCCTGGTTGGTAATAACCCTGTATGGACCATGGCCGGGAACTCCAGATCTCTCCCGGTAATCTGTTGAACCATCACCATAACCAATACTGGTCAAGAAATCCAGTCCATTAACAAAGCGCCTTTTTTCCAGAGCCATTATAATGATCGTTTTTTCACAACTGGCTGCCATGGCCCCGGCACCACCGCTTCCAGGAAATCTGGTCTGGGGTTTTTCATATGTTCCCCCTTGAAAAGTTGAACAAACATTACCATACATATCGATTTGTGCACCACCGATAAAACCATAATCGGCATAGCCTCTTTGAGTTATTTCAAAAACCCCGGCCAGTCCCTTTAAATAACAGGCTTTGCGACAAGCCCGGGTATCACCAACTGATAAGGGCATTCCCATATCCAGAATAGATGATAAAGGTCCTGCTTCAAAGATGATATTTAAATTAGGCGCATGAGTCATCTGGGCATGCATTGAAGCGATTATCGGTAATCCGGTTCCTACAAAAACAATCTTTCCGTCCTCTAAAACCCTTGAGCCTGTATAGGCAATCATTTCAAACGGAGTATATTCAGCCATTATTTTGCCCTCCTTAAATAATGTTTTTATTAACTGCTGTTTATTAAGCTAATACTAATGGCTGACCGCCATCTAATTCCTTAATCTCTCTTAATTTCTTATAGGGTAATTTGCTCAGGAAATCGTCATATGTCTCACAGCCAAAGATATATTCATCATAATACCGCTTGAGTTTATCCTTATTACCTGTTTTACGGAACTCTTCACATATACTTCTGAACATCGCAATATGTGCCATATCAAACCAGTAATGGCCATAGGATGCTCCGGGGAAGCTTCCGAAAGGTTGTTTGATAACTGCATCAACGGCTGGATAAGGAATTTCAGTCATGTTAGGATAATTCCTTATATTCTCATTAGGAATAATCTCTTCGGCAGTGACTATATTATAGGTAGAAGCCATAGCTATATCCGGACAATTGGCCAGAGAGCCAAAAATTCTACCATTGCCATAAATATCACAAGCTGTAACATGAAGAATCCCCAGATCAGGATTCAAAGCAGGCACCAGATAAACATTCTTGCCGGTAAAGGGACATTCAATCATTTTCCCACGGTTAACCAGTTCCATATCTGATCCACCCATTTCTGTCACCGGAATGAACGGCAGTCCCATAGCTCCGGCCTTAAACCGGGCTGATAAACCGTAATTGGTATAATCATCAATTTGAATAAGGCTGTTTGAAGTCAAGTACCTTAACATTGGAGCCAATCCAATGATTTCATAGCCCCAAAAGGCTATTTCAGCCCGTTTAATTGATAAATGATCAGGATCTAAGATCATAGCACCGGCTAGTAATTCTGCACATATTGAATTGGATGCAAAACATAATGTAAGGTCTTTGGCCCCATGCCTGATTATTTCATGAATAATCGCTACCGGTACCCGGGTGTTGACAAATCCGCCAATCCCAATACTAATTCCATCCTTAACATGTTTATCAACAGCCTCTTTTAAGGTCATTGTCTTATCTATTAGGCCTTTGGGTTTATCAACCATAATTTTTCTTGCCTGTTCGGGAGATGGTCCCCACCACTCAAACTCTTTTTCGTAGGCCTGTTCATTATACTTTAGAGCGGAAACGTTTCTAATTGGGGAATTTATTTTCTTATCCATTGCTTACCTCCTAAAAAATGTATTCTGCAACTATTGGGCGGGGTAACTGTAATTGCCCATTTATGGAACATCTCTCTTCATGTTTTTTCCGATTTATCCCTCCTTTCTATATTTATCCATTATTAAAAACCGACCGGTATTTATGGCTTATTAATAGAATCAAAACAACAGATAAAAAGCGAATACTCAAACTATGCTTCCAGTAATTACCAGACGGTATTATTACAATGTGCTACATTTATGTTGTAATAAGGATATATTTCTATAATATTACTTATAAATACTATAATTTCGTTATCTGTTATAAATTTCCTGCTAACTGTACATTGTTTTTTTCCCAATTTTTCTTCACTATAAGATACCGGGCGGTTGTTTCCCTGTTATATCGTTGACATCCTTACACATAAGAGTTTCAATTCAAAAAACATGTTCTGAGCTCGAGCTAGAATCTTTAGCTCCTTTGATTTGCTTCAGGAAAACAGTCAATCCAGAGACTTAAGTCTCCTTTAGGGATGCAAGAGTAATATATTATACAAAACCCTTAAGTATTTCTTTATTTTAAAAATAAAGTTTGTAATCAGGCATATGACCTGGATTTATTTCCGGTGTGCCGCTGGGTTTATTATCTATCCTCGTGAAATGTCTCTATCTTTAATTTATTACCGTCACTGCTTACAGTAATTGCACCCTGTTTATCTGTCCGCAGTATCCTTATGTTCCTATCAGTTAATTCATTGATTACTGCTGTATGTGGATGGCCAAAATTATTACTGCCAACACTAATAACTGCTATATCAGGATGGGATTTTTCATAAAATTCAGGCAAAAGTGAACCTTTGCTGCCATGGTGGGGAACCTTGACTAGTGTTACTGATCCTATATCCCTATTTCCCATCAAGTTATGCAGTCCTTGATTCTCCAGATCACCGGTTAAAAGAAAGGAAAATTTATTATATTGGCCCTGCAATACAATAGATTGGTCATTAAATTCTTCAGTAATACACTCCTCTCCCGGAGGATACATTATTATAATTTCGGTGTCTTTTTCTATATTTATTTCCTGTCCGCTTGATAATGGAACAATGGGAATTGCTTTAGCATTGGCTAACTGTTTTAAATTCTGGTATCTTTCTGACTGAAAAAGGCTGGCCGGTATTCCAATATACTTTGCTGGTATTTCTTCAACTACTTTTTCCAGACCTGCCAAATGATCAGTATCAGGATGGGTATTTATAACCATAAAAAGATGGCGAATTCCCCTGTGGTGTAAATAAGGTAAGACTTTCCGGGATCCTACATCACTGAAATCACTTCCTCCACCATCTATAAGAATAAACTTGCCCTCTGGGGTTTTTAAAAGAATACCATCACCCTGACCTACATCTATAAAAACTACTTCCATAATTCCCCGGTTAATTATACCTGCTGGAATGCTAATATATACTATAAAAATCATCATAATGAGCATACCTGGAACAATAAAACGCTTTTTAATAACCCCGGTTAAAGAACATGTAATCACCAGCAGCCCACAATAATATATAAATATCATAATAAAGCCCGGTGTAGCCACCCATAAAAAGCTGCCTGGTAAATCCGGTAAGAAATCAGCTATAAGCAGAATTAGTTCGATTATTAATCCAGCCGGATATAGAAAAAATGAAGCTATTAATGGAACTAAAGCAGAAAAGATAAAGGCTACAAAACCCATAATCGCCACCGCACCAGCCAAATAGGTTATTATGATGTTGCTTAAAATAGAAACTGGCGTAAACAGATTAAAGTGAAAGGCTATTAAAGGAAGAACTGCTATTTGAGCACAGAAAGGAATCAGGGCCAGATCCAGTATCCGGCTTTGATAACCGAGGTTTTTTCTAATAAGCGGGAAAAGGTATATTAGTCCCCAGGTAGCCATAAAGGAAAGCTGAAAAGATATTTTAAAAAGAGCCAGGGGGTCTATTAGCAGTATGATGGTACCAGCAAGTCCCATACTATTCAACAGGGTATTTTCTCTTCCCATATAGTAGGCTAATAACCCGAGTGTTGCCATGATTGTTGCCCTGGTTACTGATATGGGCCAACCTACTATAGTCCCATATACAAGCATAAGGCTTATGCCAATAAGAAATTTACTCCGGCGGGATAAACTAAAAAATGAACAAAACCAAACTGACAGTAACAGCAAGAAGCCTACATGCAGACCTGAAACAGCAAAGATATGCACTATCCCGGTTTTTTGAAAATCGCTGTATTGTTTACTTTCGATATTTTCTTTTTGCCCTAAGAGCATCCCTAAGAGTACCGCAGCTTCCTGCCGGGGAAGAACACTATTAATCAGTTTTTCACCCTTTATACGATAAGTATTAATCCAACTGTTTATTGCACCTTCCCGGGATACAACTCTAAGATTATTTCTATCTTCCACCGCAAGAAGATAATAGATATGATTGTGAGCTAGATAAGATGCATAATCAAATTCCCCCGGATTGCCAGGTTTATTAGGAGGTTTTAAATTGCCTTTAATCTCTAATCTGTCACCTTTTTTGATATCACTTTGAAAATGGCAAAAAACCTGCAGTTTCTCTTGATAAGCTTTATCTCTCCGGGTTGAAAGGATAAAACTAATTTTCTCCTCATCATATTTGGGATAACTTATTACTTTACCGGAAACTGTAGCATTATTGATAATGGGCAGGTTTTTAGTATAATCAACAATTATCAGGTTTACATATAATAGTCCGGCAATTAGGACTATTAACCCAGTTAAAGCCAATGATGAATATTTATTAACATATAAAAAAATAATTAACAAAAATAGGATTAAAAAAAATGCCAGGTAAAAATGCTTAAAATAGGTTAATTCTATTGCTGCAGCCAGAAAAATAAATACTGAAAACCACGAACGAACCATGCTTGTTTCCTCAGATTATAAATTCTATTATTCAACTTATGTTCCAGCACCCAAACCACCTTAAACGTCTGTTTTCCCACCACAACTTATCCGCTATCCACAAAAAACCTTACCTTACACATATACTATCTTTAATATCTTCAAACCGTTTATCACCGATACCACTGACATTTTTTAGATCTTCGATTTGTTTAAATGCACCATTGGTTTCCCTGTAGTCAATTATCCGCTGTGCCAGTACCGGCCCTATTCCCGTTAACTCCTGTGCCATTTCGTCAGCAGAGGCAGTATTAATATTTACTTTGCCAGGTTGGCTAAATA
>CAYZYO010000009.1:0-28022 GCA_964482585.1 uncultured Syntrophomonadaceae bacterium
GTTATATATTATGTGCACCCAGGTGGCTGCCGGGCTAACAGCAGCGCTTAGTGCCTTGAGCGACTTGGGTGAGCCTAACTTCGATAATACCCTGGTTATCAGTCTGCCCATTCTGGCGTCAATAATAGTAGCATTTCTGCCTGAATCGGTAACTGCATCCTTCCCGATTACTCTTCAGCCTGTACTGGGCAATGGCTTTGTTGTGGGAATAGTACTGGCCCTGCTGTTGGAGCACGTAATCTTTAGGAAATAGTTTGCTATCTCGGTGCCCGGTGCCTGCCAGGTATCACGGTGCCTGCCACCAACTTATCATTAGGGACGTTTTTGTTGTGTCATTCATCTTCTCACAGTAAGATAAATTAGACAAAGTTTTATATGGTTGAAAGAACTTAATGACACAACAAAAATATTCCTTGTGTCTTTGTGACATAATAAGACAAAAATATTACCAGGAGTTTTAAGAGTTTTAATAAAAAAAGGGGAGGAGCATGAATAGAAAAAGGGGATTATACACAGGCTTGGCCATTTTTTAACTATTTTAATGGGACAGAAGGACAGGCCCCTTGTCCCATCGTTCCCATGTCTCCTGGTCCATCGGAATTATACTATTGCCAGGTTTAAACTTTACGTACCTGGATGTTATAATGAAAGTAATATTAGTTAAGAATTGCTTTGGAGGTGAGCAAGTATGAGTGCTGAGGAAATTTTAAAACAAGCACTTAAGCTCAAATTAGAAGAGAGATTTATGCTCGTGGAAGGGTTAATTAAGAGTATTGATGAACCAGATAAAAAAATTGATGACTTATGGATAGAAGAATCTGAAAAAAGACTTAAAGCATATAGAGAAGGAAAACTAGAAGGTATTCCTATGGAAGAGATATTTAAGGAATAATTATGAGAGTAATATTTTCTAAGTATGCTAAACTAGAGTTTGAGGATGCAGGTAGTTTCTATGAACTTCAACAGTATGGACTTGGTAAGAGTTTCAAGGACGAAGTAAAAAAAGCAGTTTTGCGAATTGCTGAGTATCCTACAGCATGGTCAAACGAAAGTGGTGAAGTAAGAAAATATCTTCTTCACAAGTTCCCGTATAAATTATTGTACTCAATAGAGAGTGATCATATTTTTATAATTGCAATAGCACACCAACATAGAAAGCCTAATTATTGGGTGGAAAGACAATGATCACGAAATAGTACTCACCCTGTTTTGAAAGAACAGGGAATAAATCCCCACTATTTGCTGTATCAATTTTCTCGTAGGAAGTTCCTGGAAACGTGCCCGTGCCTGATACCAACTTATTATTGCTGAAGAAGATTAAGACATTTCTCATGTAAGTATTGGTTTAATTCTTCAAAGGAATTTACCTCAGGGTAGGGAACAAACAGTTTTCTAACTACAGCTTTAACCGCATTTTCTACGCCACCTTTTTCTGTTTTTAGAGTAGCATTAACAAACCATTATCGGACTCGTTGGTTCCTTATATTAAAAAGGACAGGTTCCTTGATTCATGTCCCCGTGATTAATGTTATTCGTGGTAAAATTCGGCTATATAGGGTAAATTGCGGTATTTCTCTTTATAATCAAGACCATAACCCACCAGAAAAACATCAGGCATAGTAAAACAGCGGTAGTGGATATCCAGAGTCAGCAGGCGCTCGGCAGGGTTATCCAGGAGGGTGCAGATTTTTAAACTGGCTGGCTGTGAGGCTTCCAGGTGTTGACATACATAACCCAATGTCAGTCCGGTTCTAATTATATCTTCAACCAACAATACATGCTGACCGGTTAAAGTGACATCTAAATCCTTGGTGAAGTGTACCATTCCAGGTTTGTGGTCTGCTTCCGGTGATACTCCCACTGATAGAAAATCTATTTTCAATGGAAGGGTAATTTGCCTGGTCAAGTCAGCTATAAAATATAAAGAACCTTTAAGGACACTGACTACCACTAATTCTTTACCCTGGTAATCTTGACTTATTTCTTTTCCTATCTTAGCTATCTGCTGCTGGATCTGCTCCCGGGTATAAATGATTTTGCCTATGCCAGTATTTTTCATTCAGCATCGTCCTTTAATTTAAATCTCTTTAAAAGGGTATTGAAGTCATCTTTGAATACTATATTTATATTGGTTCCCGGATATAGTTTTTTTAAGAGGGCTACTTTTTTCTTTTTTTCGGATACATATTTCTGGTTCATGGTAGTAAGCTCAATATAAGTATTAAACCGGGGCAGGTAAAAATCCGGGGAGAAGGCCTGGGTTATATTTCCTTCTGTATCCCATTTGGTCGGAAAGGTACGGGGTTCATATTCCCATTCAATACTGTGCATATCCAGGATTCTAGCAAATTCCTCTTCTGAAGGATGCTTGAAAACCACTTTTTTATCTTTTTTAACGTCAAATTCTGTCTTGCAGGCAATTTGCTTATTTAAAGCTGCGTGATATAGCATTGAGGCAGCTTCTTCGACCATTAGAGAATCCGTATTTAAAGTCAGGTGGTAGAGTGTGGGATCTGACCAGTCTTTATCATAAATAGTTGCAATATAGCGCTTATGTTTACGATCTGTAAGATCGAGGAATCGCTCGGCATCTTTTTTCTCCAGGCAGTGGGTCTGCATTATGCGTCTGGTTCGACATTCGCGAGATGCCATAATTTTTACATGAAGAGCGGCTGGATGATCGGCAAATATGATCTGGGCTCCCAGGCCAAATATTACAGCAGGCTGTTTGGCAATATAATTTTTTAAGCGATTTTCTAAATACTGGGCAAAACTTATGCTCAGTTTACTGGGAGTCAAAAAAAATTTCGGGCTTTCTGAGAGCATATGCAGCTCATGCTTATTAGCTATTTCCGGGAACCACTGGCTCATGACAAGGTCACGGGTTATGAGGGGAAGCTGTAATTCATCGGCCAGGAGTTCCGTGATTTCTTTACCCAGGCTTCCGGTTTGTCTGGAAATAGTTATAGACAACAACTGAGTCACCTCTTGCTGCTATTCCGTAATAAATGGGCGATTAAAATGTTATAGTCACCGCCAGAATTTGATTCTAGTATACCACTATAGGTAAAGGTCTCCAAGGGCTTGCATAGGGAATGAATAAAGGGAGGGAAAAAGAATACAAAAAAATCAAAAAGAGAGAAAGAGTGAGGGAAATAGACTATTTTTAATATAAAAAGGTTTAATTTACATATATGGGCGAATAAGAGTATTGAAAAGTATATTTACCTCTAGTACTATTAAACTAAGCTCCAAGGAATTCCTAAGATGGAAGCCCTACAGAGCCAGAAGCAGAAACAGAACATTACAGTGGATTTGAGTACCGGGTGAATTGAAATTCACTATATCTAGGAGGATTTCAGGGAAAAGAGTTTGCACTAGGTCTGGTGACATAGAAGTTCCAATCACGAAGGTCTGAAATAAGGTTAAGTGAGGAAGAATGAAAATGAAGTACAGCTGGTGTAGACGATGAGTAGCTGAGAATTTGTTAGACGAAGGTACAAAGGGAAGTTGTAAATGGGAAACGAAAGCGGAAGGTAATGATAGGTTGGAAGTTGATAAAGGTTCGTTGGAGCTTTATCTCTTTTCTGAGTGCCTGAGACCAATTTATAATTAAAACTTACCTGGGACCTTTTTTGACAGGTATATTAGTACCCGGCAAAGGCTGGGTTTTTTAGTTTCTTTAAGGAATCACGGGGACAGGTTCCTTGATTCGCCAAGCGAATCAAGGAACCTGTCCCCGTGATTCTGCATATTATAATTAATTTTTGCAGTAAAAACTTAAGATTCTCCCATCTTTGACAGTTGAGAGAAGAAAACCGCTTGAATAACACCGGTAATATGGGCATCCGAGCGGTTTTTGCATGAAATAAAAAGTGAGTACCTTTTATAGGTTTTTTGGTAAGTTTAAAAATTTTTTTCATCTGAGAAGTAGTTATCTCAGAATCTGTACAGAATCCAAATGCGTCATGAAGAGAATCGGTAAAGTTAGTACAGGTATAGGACGGAGTATACCCTTCGCCTTTAAGCTCAAAGAAGTTCATATCCACCAAGCCCTGAGTGATTGAAAGCGGTTACAAAGGCTGGGAAAAACCGGTAATAGAGTTTAAAGCCCATGATTTAGAAATAGACTTTACCCCCAAAACAGAAGGCACCGAAATCAAAGGCTATGTGATGGATAGAAAGAACATCATCGTTAAAGAGGGAAAAACTGATGATAAAGTCAAAGACTAAGAACAATAAATTCAGTGAGTAGATCTGATAGCCTGCCAAAACCACGGAATTCACAAAAAATGTAAAAATGGTAAGAGTAATAGCAGGAATTGTCATTCTTTATAGAGAAATGTTTTTTCTATGTTTTCTATGATTTGCTATGATTTGACCTCAGATCCATAAAACGGATCAATTTGACTAGCGCAACCAGCCTGATGGAGTTTATATTTGAAAAGAGGTTGTATATGCCAGATTTGTTTGAAGAAGAGAGTGAATTAGCAAAAAAAGCCTTATATGATCACGAAGCTTTTGCCGAATTATATGACTGTTATTTTCCGAGGGTCTACAATTTCATATTCGGAAGAGTTATGAACCGGGATGTGGCCGATGACCTCATAAGCGAGGTTTTCGAAAGGATATTTGTAAAGATTGGAACTTATAATCCTGAAAGAGCAAAGTTATCTACATGGATTTTTACCATAGCCAGCAATATAGTAGCTGATCATTTCCGCAAGCAAATTAAGTGCCGCCAGCAACCGGTAGATGGGTTGCAAGAATTACCATCAGCTCAGCCGGGGATCGAAGAACTGCTTATCCTGGAAGAAAACAAGAGATGTCTGTTTGAATCCTTATCCCGATTGACGGATAGGGAGCGTAATATTATTGGGTTAAAATTCTGGGCACGGCTCACTAACCGGGAAATTGCCAGGCTGACCGGGGAGAGCGAAAACAATGTTGCAGTTATTTTATACAGAGCAGTGAGGCGTTTAAAAGATTTAATGAAAAACTTGTCTGAAGATATATGAGAGGTCCTCTTGTAAAAAAAAGCTAAAAATTTTTGTCATACATTTATGTATTTACCGTATAAACAAATAGAAACAAGTAAATAGCAATTACAAATAATGATTGAGTCAAAAGGCCTTAAAGGCCTGTTGATAGGATAATAAATAACGAGGAGGTCATTTACATGACAGAGGAAATGAAAAGTTTTGTTGAAAAGTTACTCAAGGATGAAGATCTGCAGAAGAAGCTGCAGGCTTGTAAGAGTCCGGAAGAAGCCTTCGGGGTGGCAAAAGCGGTGGTAAGCGGTCTAAGTATGGAAGAGTTTACTGACACCATGAAAAAAATCAACGATTCTGCTGCAAAGACTACAGATGGAGAGCTTTCTGAGGAAGATCTGGAGCATGTAGCTGGAGGCTGGAGTGATGATAATACAGTTGCAGTTGTTACCGCAACTGTTGGAGCCGCAGGGCCCGCAGCAGCTGCTGCCGTATAAAGTTAGGTCTTATTATAATAAAAGTAGGGAGGTCATTTAACATGACAGAGGAAATGAAAAGTTTTGTTGAAAAGTTACTCAAGGATGAAGATCTGCAGAAGAAGCTGCAGGCTTGTAAGAGTCCGGAAGAAGCCTTCGGGGTGGCAAAAGCGGTGGTAAGCGGTCTAAGTATGGAAGAGTTTACTGACACCATGAAAAAAATCAACGATTCTGCTGCAAAGACTACAGATGGAGAGCTTTCTGAGGAAGATCTGGAGCATGTAGCTGGAGGCTGGAGCGATGATAATACAGTTTCCGTTGTTACCGCGACTGTTGGGGCCGCAGGACCCGCAGCAGCTTCTGCCATATAAAGTTAGGTCTTATTTCTAATGCTCTGCTATCTTGTTATTAACAGGATGTTGGTTTCCCCGGAGGTTTCCTTCGGGGATAATTTCTATTACCGAATTTGTCAAGATTCTTGACGATATTGCAAAAGTGCTTTTATAAAATGAATAAAATAAATTTCTTTGTCATACTTTAGTACATTTACCGTATATACATGTAGAAAGATAAGAAAATTACACAGCTTCTGCCATATATCGTAGATTTTTTTAACCGGTAAATCTATACAGTTATTATTTCTTTTAGCATATTAAAAAATTAAGAAATGCGTGCGGCATAAGCAGCCATTATGGGTCCTGGATAATAGTAAGGAAGGTCACCAATTTATTATATAAGGTGGAAATCAATATGCAATGGTCTATATATTTTCAGAATCCTACCTTTATGGAGATGACAAGAAAAGCAATACTGAGTGAAGATTTGAAGCCCTTGATCAGGAAATACTGCGGGATTACACCAGGAATGATGATATTGGATGTGGGGTGTGGGACAGGCTGTTTCACCCGCTATCTTGCAGAAGGGGCTGAAAACTTGAAGATTACCGGTATCGATACGGATGCCGTATTCATAAAACAAGCAGTGCTTACTGCCCAGGACCAGGGCCTGTCCGATCGGGTTGAATTTATGGTTGGGGATGCCTGTGAGCTTCCGTTTCCAGACAACAGTTTTGATGCAGCAGTCAGCCATACTTTTTTAACAAGTGTAGCAGAACCGGAAAAGGCTGTAGCTGAGATGATGCGAGTTACCAGACCAGGTGGAACGATTGCATCCATAACAGCCATGTCCTTTATGAATCAAACCTGGCATAAGGGATATTATCCTGATGAATGTACATGGTATGCAAGATTAACTGAACTGGAAACCAAAGTGTGGAAAATGTACCAGTCAATAAATCCGGTATCAGACTATACTAGAGGAATACCTTCTTCTGAAATCCCTCATTTCTTTGCTAAAAATGGTTTGGAAGAAATATGTCTGTATCCTATAGGGAAGGCTTTCTCTCTTAGCAATGCGGCTATACCTGGAAATGAAAAACAGGAATACATCATGGGAATGTATGAAGCGGAAAGACAAAAACTGCTAAACTTTATGGAGCTTGAGGAGACATACAAATATTTGAACCGGGATGAATGTAACGAGTACTTGAATCTTTTGCTGGCCAAGAGGGATTTTCTCCTCAAAAACATAGGAGAAAACCGTATCTGGGACTGGTATGGCGGTGCCAATGTGCTGGTGACCGGAAAAACCAAAGAAATACCACTTTAAAGGATGATTATAGTGAATGATTTAAATTATTCTCGGTGTAAGGATGCTTCGCCAGCCGATACAGTACACAGGATCAGAAATATCCTTTGCGGGTTAGGTATTATGACTATTGATGACTGGGCGGATTCAGGGATTGATGGATGCTATTCACTCAGAGTAACCATAGCCGGAACAGGCATGGGCTCAAATGGTAAAGGAACAGACACGCTTTATGCGATGGCGAGCGGATATGCAGAGTTAATAGAACGAATGCAGAATAATATTCTCTATTTGGGCGGCATGAGTGATGAGGCTGCCACTCACGGCGGTTTCCTGATTGCTCCGGACGAAAAATACTTTTCATATAATAAAATAGCTGAAATGGATAATGCACTCCTGAATTATATCCTGCCACGAACAATGAGTGAGGGCCTGCAAGGCATTGAGGATGATTCAGATACCAGGTTTAAAAATGAAAGCGAGGAAAGGCTGGAGGCTATTAAAACCTGGACTCTATTTAATCCGCCGGATGCCCCGTCCAGTGTGATTGCGGTTCCATTTTACAGCATTAAAAACAGGAGTATCCAATACCTCCCTTATGATATGTATTCAGCCATTTATGGAAGTAATGGGATGTGTGCCGGGAATACCCCGGAGGAGGCATTAGTACAGGGATTATCGGAAATATTCGAACGTTACGTGAATAAAAAGTTGATAGCTGATAGGATAACTCCACCGACCATTCCAGATGAATACTTGATGAATTTCCCCCATTTATACCGGATAATTAAGAATATTCAGCAGAGTGGCCGTTACAAGGTGATAGTAAAAGATTGCTCCCTGGGGAAAAACTATCCGGTCGTAGGTACCATAATGATAGATACTTATAAAGGGACTTTCGGCATGAAGCTGGGAGTACATCCGACATTCCAGATCGCTCTTGAAAGGACATTTACCGAAGCCTTTCAGGGTGTAAATATCGAAAATTTTACCCGGAGCTGCAGGATTAGTATGGAAGAAGAAATTCTTGGTCACCGGGATAATGCCGTTAATATTGCCAAAACAGGAGTAGGCTGTTATCCTGCTCAACTGCTTTTGGACAAATTCAGCTATGAATTTAAACCGTGGTTAGAGGAGCAGGGGAAGCCCAACAAAGTAATGCTTCAAGAGATGCTTGATCTTCTTGTTGAACAAGGGTATGATTTGCTGGTACGGGATGCATCGTTCCTAGGGTTTCCCAGTTTCCAGATAATTGTACCCGGTTTCAGTGAAATGTATCCTGCAGATCTATTGAGGACTAAGGAACTAAAAACCTATACTGCAATGGGTAAAACCCTGGGTAATCTAAATAGAGCCACAACTGCGGAAATTGAAAGAATAGTAAGGTATATTAGGTATAAACAGACTTCTGTTATCGAAAACCAGATGAATTTTATTATAGGACGTCCGCTGATTAAAATGCTGCCAGGCGGTATTGCTGAGGTGGATTTTCTTAAGGCTGTATGCCTGTACAAACTGGGCAGATTGACTGAAGCCTCCCGGGTATTTAGTAGTATTGCTGCAGTTCAGTCTGATTGGGCAGATGATGAATACATTTATTATAATTGTTTGGCAGATTATGTAAAAGCTAAATCCACTGGTCTTGAACAGGAAGAATTACAGGCCATTATAAAGGAAATGTATCCGGAAAAAGTTGCCGCAAGAGTCATATACCAATTACGTGACCCGAAAGATGTAATTGAGCGCATTTATCCCAGTTTTAATTGCTGGGACTGTGAAAGCTGTAATGCCAGGGAATACTGCTGCTACCGGGAGACGGAAAATATTCATAACCGGTTGAAGGAAATGTATGCTGCCAATCCAATAGATCAGGAGAGGTTGGCTGAAATATTCTAAGACCCTGTAGCTGTTTGCAATAACCGCCAGGGGTAGAAAATCAATAGATAGGGCTGATTGATTTGATCCGTGATTTCTGGGCTTTACTGTTTACCAGATATGTTGACTGGGTGCTAAAGCTTAAGAAAAATAATAAAAATGAGATTATACCCAAGATAAGTGACCAGAGTATCAAATCTGTAGTAAAAACTATTGCAGACATGGATTTCAGCAATTCCAGCAAAGTGAAAGATAGTCTGAAGTATAACTTAGTACGGCGTATCCACAAACCGGACTCTGGGGAACTTGATGACCAGCATCTTGACAATGTAGCCGGAGGGCTGAACAGGACCTATGAAACACCTGATGAAGGAAAGAAAGATGATGGTTAAAATGACTTATGCAGGTAAGGTCTCAATGCCGTTATAATCTGCTGCACAAGCTTTTGTTACTATTATTTGGATGGCACAGGGAATATTTGCTGGAAGTAACTGGATTGGAGGCAGTTGATCCGATGGCGACTGTCAAAGAGTGTGTACAAAGTATTGTACGAGATGCCCAAACATTATATGAAAGACTAAAAGATGGCTCGAACCAGAGTGCCAATGCCGGGGATATGGAGAAAACCGAGCAGATCCTGGAGCAGTGGAGAGGGTATGCTGCTGCCCATGATAATCTGGTATTTGCTAAAAGGCTGGCTTGGGACGGAATAAGTGAAGATATGGTCCTCCCCCTGTTGAATAACCGTCTCGACTGGGAGCAAATGTCATCGGAATGGATGATCCTGCTGGAGGAGGTACTGCAGCAGATTGGTTCTGTAAATGCCGGTGAACTGCGCCAGAGCACTTATATCAGCAAGGATGACCAACAACCGTTTGAAGAAATACATATGCTGTTCGTAAATACAGGTATTAAGCGAATTTACGACCGGAGGATAGAAATAGACAGTTTAATTACCCGGGAGGCCCTTACCAACCTGGTTGGGTTTTTACTGAGGCGTCTCAGCGGTGTCTCCAATAATGTCTTGTTCAAGGAATTGGAGATGAAGTTCAGTCAATCGGGGAAGGCCGGGGTGGAGAACGAGGGATTCTGGTTGCCTCCAATATCTTCGTTCAGGATATGGTCGGATAGCTCAACAATTTGGGGCAAGAGATATTCTTCTTTTATTGACCGACTGCTTGCAGGAGAGATTCTGGCGGTGCTTGAAAAATACCCGGTCATGGCTAGGCTGATGGCTGAAATGACGCTGTTTTGGGTTAATAATGCCATTGAACTCTTTAACTCACTTACAGCTGATATGGATCAAATCAGCAGAATCTTTTCTGATGATAGACACCCGGGCAGGGTCATCACCATTCAATGTGGCCTATCTGATCCTCATAACCGTGGCCAAAGCGTAGCTAAGTTGGATTTTGAAAAGGGGCTTAAGCTTATTTATAAGCCGCGTGATTTAGGAATAGAGGAAAGCTATTTTAGTTTTGCCGCCCAGATAAACGCTCTGGGTGGTGAGGATATGTTCGGGTTGCTGAAAATCCTTAATAAGGGAAGTCATGGATGGGTGGAATACTGCGGGCAAATTCCATGCAGTACTGAACAGGAAGTAGTCGGTTTTTACAGGCACAGTGGTATGCTGGCTGGCATGTTATATATCCTGGCAGGTTATGATTTTCATAATGAAAATGTAATTGCCCATGGTGAATATCCAGTAGCTGTTGATCTTGAAGTTTTGCTACAGCCGCAGCCTGAACATGATAAATCGATAAACCTGAGCGAAAACAGTGTACTGGATACATCATTATTGCCGGCCCAGTTTTTTAAGGGAAAAAATGGTTATTTTTCCCTGGACGGGCTGGGAGGTGGACATGCAGAAGAGAAGCCGGCGGAATCCCATCAAAATGAGGATTTCATCAGCATCTGTCCGGGAGGTGGCTGGACAGAAAAGGCTGCCAGCCAGGGCTGTGTGTACCTGGGCGATAGGTTGGCAAGACCTGATGAGTATTTGGATGAAATAGAAGAAGGCTTTAAGAAGGCTTACAGGATTTTTCTAAAGCACCGGGAAAGGCTTCTTTCCGAGGAAAGTCCGCTGAGATTATTTGAAAATAAAAAAATCAGGTACGTTGTCAGAAAAACCGACCTGTATTCGGTAGTATTATACAATTCAGTACGTCCTCAGTATCTTAAAAATGGCCTGGTACGGAGCATCAGGCTCGACAAAATCAGCAGGACGCTGTTAACAACTGATAAAAAACCTCACCATTGGCCCCTTATCAGACAGGAACATAAGGCTCTTGACCGTGGCGATATTCCTATTTTTTATGCAGATACCTGCAAGAGGCATCTGGAAAATGAAAGCGGTCAAGCTATAGAAGGTTTTTTTACTATGACTCCAATGGAGGTTGTGAAGAAAAGGATTTCTGACCTGAGTGAGGAAAATATGACCAGGCAGTGTGCCTTGATCAGGGAGTCTTATCGATTAAGAACCGCGGTAATGGAAGGAAGCAGACAGGCTAAGGATTATACCGGGGTTAGAGAACAAAATAGCGCCGTAGATAGGGATCTGCTGTTGAACACAGCAGGGGCTATTGCGGATTACATTTATGACAGTGCCATAATAGCTAATGAAAATTTTACCTGGCTGAATGCCGTTGCAGAGGTTGACTCCAGCGTAGCCTTAAAGCTAATGAGAGATGATCTGTATAACGGCAGAATGGGTATATTTATGTTTTTGGCAGCCAGTCGGAAGGTCCTGGGGGAAAATGAGGATAGAGAATATCTCTGGAAACTGCAAAAAAATGCAATAAGGCAAACCGTGAGCCGGATAGAAGCAGGAGCATTAAGGAATGGCCATATAGGAGCAGGCAAGGGGATAGGGGGTATTATTTATTCACTGGTAAAAATGGCTGAATTCAGCGGTGATGAGTTTTTTTTGAACCAGGCTGTGCAGCTGTCAGAGGTATTGAGTGAGCAGATGATTGCCGATGATGCAGAATATGACGTGCTTTTAGGGTCTGCGGGTGCTATACTGGGACTCCTGGCTTTATACGGAACCTGTCCTTTAGACCGGGTTTTGGACTGCGCGGTAAAGAGTGCTGACCACCTGTTGGAGTGCAGGGTAGAAGCTATTAATGGGTTAAGAGCCTGGAAACCCACAGGTGTATTTACCTTCAACAATCAACCTGCCCCGGGGTTCTTCAGGGGCATTACAGGTATTACAACTGCCTTGCAAAGGTTGTATAACCTTATTAAGGAGGAAAAGTATAAGGAGGCTTCCCGTGAAGCTATTATATATGAAAACGGTCTGGTTTTTGATAAAAATGGCGGCTGGTCGGGCTTAAAGGGAAGGAGTGCCGAAAGTTCACTTTCCTGGTGTGATGGTGCAGCCGGCATATGTTTAAACAGAATGGAAGCAGGCAATATGATTGGAATTAGTGACAGCCAGTTTAAAACTGTCCTTGACCTGATAAAAGCAAAAAAGGACTTAGGCCGAGACGATTTGTGCTGGGGAAACTTCGGTTTGATAGATGTGCTAATTTCCACGTCGTACAAATTGGCTGATGCAGAGCTTTATGATGAAGCCTTAAAAAGAGCTAAAAGGTATATTGATGCCGTTAACGGCTCAGGCGGAATAAGTGCATTTTCAAACCCTGGGGGTTTCTACGACCTTTCGTTTTTCCAAGGCATTTCAGGCATAGGATATGTGCTGCTTAGACTTGTTGATAAACAGTTACCATCTATCCTGGCCTTTAAATAAAACGAATCAGGGTGATGCACCTGTCCCCATGATTCACCAAACATACGCATAAACGGAGGTATTCCATGGATCGTCTTGGACAAAACAAATATAAAGAGAACCTGCCATTGGATACGGTTCAAAAAATCAGGAATATCCTGCATAGCCTTGACATATATACCATCGATAAATGGACAGACTCAAAGGTTGATGAGTGTTACTCGGTGAGGGTGGAAATTGCCGGTACCAGAATAGGTCAAAACGGTAAGGGTGCAACCCCTGAATTCGCTTTGGCCAGTGCATATGCTGAGCTGATGGAGCGAGTGCAGAACGACTTGGCCTATACAGGCGATTATGACGAAGATGTTTGGGAGCATTGTGGTTTTTACTATGCTCCGGACGAAAGACTTATGAGCTTGAAGGAATTGGCCCAAGAAGATAACCCGTGGATAGATACTATTCTTGAATCATTAAGACAAAAAGATAATGAAATCAGGCCCCCAGGAGATGCACTTAAAGCGGTTGCAGCCAGGCTTTTTGGTTCTGAAGGAGTAAAGGACGAAAGATTTGAATCACTTAAACCGTGGAGTTTTGCTATACCAAAAGGATGCCAGCATGATTTCGTGGCCATCCCTTTTTACAGCCTGAAAGCTGACCGCTTGTATTATATACCGGTGTCTATACTAAAAGCGTTATATGGCAGCAATGGAACATGTGCCGGAAATACCCCTGAAGAAGCGCTGGTGCAGGGGTTGTCAGAGCTGTTGGAGCGCCACTCTAATGTAAAAATCATAAATGAAAGAATAACACCACCTACCATACCTGAGTGGTATTTGGCTAAATATGAACGTCTATACGGTGTTATACAGCAAATAAAAAATATGGGGAAATACAAAGTGATAGTCAAAGACTGCTCTCTTGGCAGCGGATTCCCGGTTATAGCCTCGGTGCTTATTGATCTTCATCTACAGACATATGTGGTGAAGTTTGGAGCCCATCCGGTATTTGAAATTGCGTTGGAAAGAACGCTGACGGAGATGTTTCAGGGCCGGGACATATCATCGGCAGCTAAATCATGCTGGCTATCTGACGGTTTTGAGCATGTGGGCAGGCTGGACAATCTGCATAACATATTAAAAGTGGCTTCAGGACAGTATCCCCAACATTTCTTTGCCGATAACCACAGTTACGAGTTTGCTCCCTTTCATGAAAATGCCGGGAAATCCAACAGTGAGCTCTTAAGATTTGCAGTTGATAAGCTGGTTGCTAAAGGCTGCGATATTATGGTCCGCGATGTATCATATCTGGGGTTCTGCAGCTTCCAGATTGTTGTGCCTGGCTATAGTGAGCTCTTTAATTTTGGCACGCAGAGATTGAAAGAAAAAAGAACCTTTGATTCTGCTAAGAAAATTATCCGGCAGCTGCCTGATGCCTCTGATGCTGAGGTGGAGAAATTGGTCAGGTATATGCTGTATAAAAGAAACTGGATACTTGAAAACAGCCTGGAGTTTACCAGCGGATTGCCTTTGCAAGAGGGCTTTCCTGGTGGTCAAATGGCGGCAGATGTTTTGCTGGCTGCATGCTGTTACCGGTTGGGACGATTAAAGGAGGCATATCATGGATTCAAATATATTGCGGCATTTATGAGGAGCAATAATATCGCCGGGGCAGATTATTACGCTTGTATGAGGGACTATGTAGGGGCGTTGATGGGCGGTATGGGTCATGATGAGGTGGTCGGATTTTTAAATAAATTTTATAATAGTAATATTTTGAACCGGGTTAGCAGATATGCTGAAAAACCTGGTGAAATTCTAAAGCATCTCTATTCGTCCCTGGATTGCTTCAACTGCAATTTATGCCATGCCAGTGAGCACTGTTCTTACCCCGTTATAAAAAAAGTGCGGCTCAGGTTAAAGGAAAGTTATCTTGAAAGTAGAATAGACCAGCAAAAGACCGGTATAAAAATGAGCAGCATCTTGACAATGTAGCCGGAGGTCTGAACCTATAAAATACCTGATGAAGGAAAGGAAGTTGATGCTTAAAATGCCTGATATATGTATTGTCTCGATGCCGTACAATCGGGTGCACATGCCTTCAATAGGGATTGGGCAACTGGTTTCTGCAGGAAAAGAAAGGGGTATTGATACTAAGGCGCTTTATGCGAACATCTGGTTCGCGGAAAAAATTGGCCTGGTCAATTATAATATAATATGCCATTTATTCAATCCAGCCAGCCTGTTGGCAGAATGGACCTTTTCCAAGGCAGCTTTCCCTGACTTTTGCGCAGATGATGACGAGTATATTTCTATGGCTGTTTCATCATATCATGACGAGGATTTTATAAACGATATTTTGAATATACATAGCGGATTTCAAAAAGCGGCGGAGTTTTTATTCCAGATGCGAAAAGAAGCAGGCGATTTTATTATTGAAGTAGCGGAAAGAATTTTGGATATGAAACCCAGGATTGTAGGATGCAGCTCAACTTTCCAGCAGCACTGCTCATCACTCGCACTGCTTAGAGCCTTAAAAGAGATGGACCCCAAGATCATAACGCTTATGGGCGGGGCAAATTGTGAAGCAGTTATGGGGCAGACCACATTAGGAAATTTTCCCTGGTTGGATTTTGTTATGTCTGGTGAATGCGACCTGATTTTCCCGGATTTTTGCGAGAAGGTTCTTGCCGGTGGAACTGGTGTAAAACAGGCTGAGATGCCTTACGGTGTTATTACCAGGGAATACGTGAAGACAGTCAGGGATAATGATATGACATCTCCGGTAGCATGGGTAGAAAATATGGAAAGTGTCCCTGTACCGGATTATACGGACTATTTTGAGGAGTTCGACCGCTTTGGTTATAAAGAGCAGGTAAAGCCTAGCCTGGTGATTGAAACATCCAGGGGATGCTGGTGGGGCCAAAAAAACAAATGCAAATTCTGCGGACTTAACGGGAAAACTGTAAAATTCAGAGTGAAGTCGTCAGATCGAGTGATTGATGAAATCAACACCCTGTCGAAAAAATATTCGATTCACAGGTTTTTTACTTCAGATAATATTATGGATATGAACCATTTTAAGGAACTTATACCCCGGATTTCACAAACACAGATAGAAGTACAGAAAACATCAGGTAATGAACCTGATCAGGCAAAACCGGAGTTTCCTAATCGGCCAGTTAAGAAAATGTTCTTTTTTGAGACCAAATCCAATTTAAACGAAGAACAGGTGATAGCTCTGAAGAATGCTGGCATCAACTGGATTCAGCCGGGTATCGAGAGTCTTAATGACCAATCCTTGAAGTTGATAAATAAGGGAAATTCTGCAATTGGTAATGTAGCTCTGCTTAAATATGCTATGGAAAACGGAATCAAAATATCATGGAATTATCTTATTGGAATACCGGGAGAGAAAGACGATTGGAATACTGAAGTTGCCCAGTGGCTTCACTTGATTTATCATTTGGAACCGCCGGACAGTATAGGCAACATCAGATTTGATCGCTTTAGTGAGTATTATAAGCATCCGGAAGAGTATGGCCTTAAGCTGTCACCATATAAAACCTATTCATATATCTACCCTATTGACAATCGGGAAATTGAGAATATTGCCAGCTTCTTTGAGGATTACAGCAATGAAGGACGAGGAAAAGGTCCGGGTGTTCAGCTTTTAAATGAATGTATAAGAGAGTGGAGTGAACATTATTTTGCCGGGGGAGATTCTAACCAAAGTAGCGGCCTTTCAGCCGCAAAGATAAATAGTAAAAAGCCTCAACTCATAATAGGTGAGGGAGAAGATTTTACCCTTATAACCGACACCAGGACTTGTGCATTAAATAAGGAATACTGTCTTGAGGGACTTGAACATAAAGTGTATAAATTCTGCAGGCAGCCCCGGCAGACTGTTCGAATGTTGGATGACTTTAATCGGCACTATGGACTGGAAATAAACCGCCGGGAAATGGATAAGATTTTAGGCAGGCTGGACGAATGGAAGCTAGTTTTGACTTTGGGGGGCAAGGTATTAAGCCTGGCTACCCGCGAAACCGCTTTCAATAAAAACAGGGCTGGTAAACCCATCCCATCATTCGAATGGCTCAAGTGAATCAAGGTACCTGTTCCCCATGATTCACTTAGTTCACTTAAGTTAGGATGTAATTGATTTTATGGAAGAAATTAAAAGGGTACATCATAAAACATTAATAGTGGCAGTATGTCTATTGTTGATTATTATGGCATTTACTGGCTTTGTGAATTTTATGAGTTTTTCCGACAATTATAATAATTCTTTAGTTAATACATATTCAGTTGCTGGACAGGAATCCGTTAGAAAAATTGAATATGCAATTCATTACGGCAAACCGATAGATAATTATTATGGTATGAATGATATGTTAAAGGAGTTAAAAGATGTTATACCTGAAGTTGAACAGGTAAAAATCGTTTCTCCCGGTGGTGATGTTTTATACGATATAAATGGTTTTGTTGGGGATAGCCAGTTGCCCGGTGAACTGGAAGCAACGGCTGGATTTAAGCAGGGCAATCTTAATGAAAACCTGAGTTACCAGTTTTATGGTGACAAGGCTTATATATTTATAAGAATTAATGATAATAACTTACATCATGTTGCCAGTATCATGATGGTCTTTCCGAAAAGCAGCTTTTTACAATTTAACAGTTATTATTCAAAACAATTGGTTGGATACCTTGTGCTGATTGGAATTATAGCATTAATATTATTAGCCATAATTTTTTTCAAGACTGATTTTATTAAAAAAGACAGGTCAATGGATAAAAAAAGGGTTTTAATTGTATTTATTGTTGTTCTGGGGTCGGCTCAGCTCTTGTACAGTGGTGTAAATTATTTAATTTTTAAAAATGCCTATATTGACATGGCTTATAAAAGCAGAGATTTCATAGAAAATATAATGGAAAAAAACATTGAGGATGTTTACTCCAAGGGACTCAGTTTACAAGACATAGAAGGATTCGACGAATACCTGAATTCAATAAAAGACAGTTTACCGGAAATTGAGGATGTTAGTTTAGTTCCATCCCGGGAATTAAATCTTCAAAATGCTCATAATCTGAGCAAAATTAAAGCTACGGTTTCTGCTGAGTACATAAACCAACAAATGTTGAGAATCATTTTAGACCTGTTAACGGTGTTGGTTATTTCCATTTTGTTTATGATCGAAATAACCCTATTGGCTGTAATAATTATGACCAGAGATCGGTCAAAAGCCAAGAGTGACCAGGAGATTGACCCTGATGTTAGAACCAGCCACGGGCTGGTAAGGTCATTGGTTTTCTTTGTTAATCTTTCAGGGTGTATGGCTTTAACCTTTATTCCAGTTGTAATGAATAGTATTTACCAACCCTTTATGGGATTACCAAAAGATGTGATCTTGGGGTTGCCACTTTCCGCAGAAATGCTGGGGGGAGTACTGGCAATAATCCTTGCTGGTCGTTTGATTGACAGAAAAGGCTGGAGGTCGGTTTTGTTTATTGGTGTATTGTTCCTGGCAGTGGGGAATCTGCTGTCAGGACTGAGCAGCACGGTTCTTCCTTATATTTTATCCAGAGCTGTAGCTGGTTTAGGCTTAGGCTATATTTTAATGACTACACGCAGTTTAGCGGTTTCATTACCAGAACGGAATCTGGCTATTGCAGAATTTGGGGCCGGGTCTATAGCGGGGTTGAATTGTGGTGCAGTTATCGGAGGTATGTTGGCTGATAGGCTGGGATATGATGCAGTCTTCTTTTTAGCTGCGGTCAGCGCAATTGTTCCCTTTATTTTTGTTCGCAGGTTAATGATTGGATTTGAAATTGAAAAAAGAGAAACCAGTGATGTATCTGCATTGGCAAAGTTTGTCAATATCATTGCAGATAAGAAAGCAATAATATTTTTAGCTTGTATATTCATACCCTTTTTCATCAGTGGGGCGTTTTTGGATTACTTTTTCCCGTTGCTTTTATCAAGTAATGATTTTTCTCAGAGCGATATAAGCAGAGGTGTTTTGTTATATGGTCTTTTCATAATTTATTTAGGACCAGTTTTAACCAAACTTTCTACTGAGAAACTGGGAACCACCAATGGGATAATAGTTTCTATGATCATAGTGATTTCCGGCTTAGCAACCTTTATGCTTTTTGGTACTGTGGCCGCAGCCTTTGTGACAATTATTTGTTTAGGAATTGCAGAGAGTTTCGGTGTATCCCTGGAGACCAGCTATTTCTTGAACTTAAAAGGTATTAAGGATTTGGAAATCAACAAAGGGGTAGCTTATTTCAGCTTTCTGGTTAACCTGAGTAGAATGGCAGGACCAATAGTATATGGTATGGCCTTATTATTAGGGATGAAAATGGGGGTGGGAGTGATTTCCTTAGTATTAATCGTACTGTTATTCGGGTTTATCTTCTCTATAAGGTATATGAGATCCCAGAGTAATACTTTGGAAGTGAGTTAAAATTCTGATCTTATTAAAACCGTTAAATTAAAAGAAATTGAGGTCTTCTAAAATGAATCAAAGTATAAAGATGGTGGCTCTGTGCATGGTTTTGCTTGGTCTGCTAGCTGGATGCTCTGGTGATTTAGCAGAACAAAGAGAAATATGCGCTGAGCAGGGAGAAAACATTATTATTGGAGTACCGGTTCCACTGGAATTTGCCGAAGAAAACACTAAGTTTATAAAGGGAATAGACCTGGCACTTGAAAATATCAACGCTGAAGGAGTTAACGGTAAAAAAGTCGAACTGGTATTTGCGGATGACAAAGGAGATTTTAAAACAGCTGTTGATATAGCCCAGGAATTCAGCAACAATACCTGCATGCTAGCAGTTATTGGGCATTGGTTTTCCGATATCTGCATACCGGTATCGAACATATACGAAGAAGCTGGAATGTTGACAGTTGTGCCAACAGTGTCCAACCCTGATTTAACTGCAAAAGCGTATAAGTACGTTTTTCAGAGTATTGTTAATGATAAAGAAATTGCTAAAGAGATGTGCAGGTATGCCAAAAGTAATGGATATACAAGGGCGGTGGTTTATTATGAAGAGAGTTCCTACGGTGAGAACCTGGCCGATGCCTTAGAGAATCAGGCTCAAGAAAACGGTATTAAAATTGTTGACAGAAGTTCCGGCTTAGTAACTAAAGAGCAGATTAGAAGAGCTTACGATAAGTGGAGGGCTTTGAATTTTGATGTTGTTTTGCTCGCTCTGAATATGCCTGAAGGTGCTGATTTCATCAGAGAATTAAGAGACTTAAATCAGGATGTGGGTATTGTTTCGGCTGATGGATTAGATGTGGATAGTTTCATTGAAGCACTTGGTAATGATGCAGAGGGTGTAGCAATTGCTACTACCTATAGTCCTTATAATAATACTCCTGAGTTGGAACGTTTTACTCAGGAATATCAGGAAAAATATGATGAACTGCCTGATGTATGGGCAATACAGGGATATGAATCACTGCAGCTTATTGTTCAGGCCATAAGAAAAACCAATAGTTATTCACCGGCTGCATTAGCTGATTATTTACATAACATGGAACCATGGCAAACCATTTTGGGTAGAACTAGTTTCAATGAGTACGGTGAAATTGAAGGTAGACAAATCTATAAAAAAATAGTTGTTGATGGACAGTTTAAGTATCTCGATTGAACTTAATTGAGAGTATTTTCATAATTAAAGATCCATTGCCTCTAATTAGTGAACTTTGGATGCTTCAGTTTTGATTCAGGATTACTAAAAAAAGGGATGGATCCAATTATGCAAAATCCTCGAGTAATAATTAAGGAAGGAATAAGTTCATGTCAGAAAAAAATATTTACCGAAAAGTATCTCTGGATCGTTTGTCATCTCCAGAAGAACTTGATCAGCGGTTAACAGTAACCTCACCTATTGGCTGGTTATCCATGCTGGCTATTGGAGCATTAGTTTTTGTTACCATCATATGGGGAATCTTTGGCAGTATATCCAACAAGGCAGTGGGCCGGGGTATTATTATTTCCAGCAGTGGTGTTACCAGTGTTATTCATCATGCTACTGGTCAGATATCAGACGTGAGTATTGATGATGGTGATTATGTTGAGAAAGGTCAGGTAATAGCCAGAATTGACCAAAGCGAACTTATTAGAGAGATCAATAAATACAAAGCAGATTTAGCGGCTGCCCGAGCAATCGATTTAGAAAAGATGGAGTTGAATGACAGTAAACTCAATTTCAATATATTTGGGAAGATTAGCCAAATGTATAATAACTATGAAGCAGCCCGGGCATCTCTGGAAACCCAAAAGGCATACTACAATACTCAAAAAACACAAGCCGAGTATGAGTTGGAACAGGCAAGAAGCCAATATGAAGAAAGCCTGGAAAAATGTAATAGCGCTAATATTCTATATGAAAATGGTGCTATATCAGAAATTGATTTTAATAATGCTAAACGACAATTGTCTGTAAGCGAGTTGGCTTTTGAGAATAAAAAGCAGAATTATCATGAATTGCCTCTATCACAGCTGTTAGAGGCAGAGATCAATTTTGCAGCCCAAAAACAATTGCTTAAGGACACAATTACGGTGTCCATATTAGATTTGGAGAAAGATATAGAAAAAATGCAGCGAGATTTGCTTAATAACAGTGAAATAATTGCCAGTGCTTCCGGCCGGGTGCTGGAAATGCGGGTTAAGAAAGGTGATATAGTTCAGGCTGGAGGGGCTGTGTGTACTATTTCTGAAGAGAAGGACCAAAGCGAATCACTGGAAGCTGCTGTTTATGTGCCAGTGGGGCAGGGCAAAAAGATAACGCCCGGAATGGAAGTGAATATATCACCTTCGACAGTTAAAAAAGAAGAACATGGATTTATGCTGGGGAATGTGGTTTCTGTTTCCAAATATCCAGCAAGTGCCCAGGGAATGATGCTGACCTTGGGGAATAGTGAACTGGTGCAACAGTTATCCGGTAATGATGCACCAATTGAGGTCAGAGTAAAGCTGGTCATGGATAGTACGACTATAAGTGGCTACAAATGGTCAACACCTGAGGGGCCGCCTATTGTAATAGATGAAGGTACCTTTTGTTTAGGGGAAGTCAAGGTGGAAGAAAACAGGCCTATCAGCATGGTAATACCTTTTATTAAAAAGATCTTACCGATATAAGTAGTATGCTTAAATTTTGAGGTGATATTTTTGCAGAAAACGGGAATTAGAAAAAAAGTTCCATCTATATTGCAAATGGAAGCCGTGGAATGTGGTGCAGCATCACTGGCAATGATCTTTGCCCATTACAGGTTATATCTGCCCCTGGAGATACTGAGGGCCGATTGCGGAGTAACCCGTGACGGAGTTAAGGCCAGCAATATATTAAAGGCCGCACGAAGATATGGTTTTAATGCCAGGGGTTTTAGAAAAGAACCAGAAGATTTAAAGAATATGCCCATGCCGGTTATTATTCACTGGAATTTTAATCATTTCGTTGTCTTAGAAGGGTTTGTTAAGGATAAAGTTTATATCAATGATCCCGGCAGCGGGCCGAAGGTTATTTCCGGAGAAGAATTTGATCTGGCATTTACCGGAGTAGTTTTAACCTTCGAACCAGGCCCGGAGTTTAAACCAGCAGGTAAAAAGAGTAGTTTGGTCAGTTCTTTGCAGAACTGGTTGTCCGGGTCCAATGCAGCAATTACTTACCTGATTCTTATAGGTTTACTAATGGTAATACCAGGTTTAATTGTCCCTGCCTTTAGTAAAATATTTATTGATGATATTTTGCTGGGAGGTAAAGGTGATTGGCTTAAACCTTTACTATGGGCTATGGGCGCAGTTTTGCTTTTACAGGCAACATTGACCTGGTTGCAGCAGCATTATTTACTAAAAATGGAAACTAAAATTGCCCTGAGCAATGCAGGAAAGTTTTTCTGGCATATATTCAGGCTGCCGGTACTATTTTTTCAGCAGCGTTCTACCGGAGATATTTCCAACCGGATGCAAAGCAATGACAAGGTAGCTGCCTTTTTATCCAGAGAATTGGCCGAAACGGCCATTGGCCTTTTGACCATAGGATTTTATTTTATGGTTATGCTCCAATACAGTGTATATCTGGCACTGGTAACATTGTTAGTTGCCCTATTAAGCATTGCCTATCTGATTTATTCATCAAATAAGATTGAGACTTTAAATAAGAAGCTATTGCAGGATAAAGGCAAGGTAATGGGTTTTTCCGTATCGGGCCTGCATATTATTGAAACTTTAAAAGCATCGGGCTCAGAAACCGATTTCTTTTCCAAATGGTCGGGATATCATGCTAAAGAGATTAATGCCCAGCAAAGGCTGGGTAAAACAACCAGTGTATTGCTCCAGCTGCCTGAGTTTCTGTCTGAGTTTGCCAATGTCATTGTATTGTTTGTAGGAGGACTAATTATAATTAACGGTAACCTGACTATTGGTTCTTTAATTGCTTTCCAGGGTCTGCTTGGTAGTTTCATGACTCCAGTCAGCGGGCTGACTCAAATGGGAATGAAGCTGAAGCAAGTACAGGGTGATATTAATCGTTTGGAAGACGTTTTCAAATATAGCATAGATGAAAACATCAGCAGAGAAGTAGAACTAGAAAACGAAGAGGATGCTTATAAAAAACTGGAAGGATATATAGAAATAAAAGATTTATCTTTCGGTTATAATCCCTGGGATCCGCCGCTGATTGAAGGTTTTAACCTTAGTCTCAAGCCGGGCTCCCGGATAGCATTGATTGGTGGTTCCGGCAGCGGTAAAAGCACGGTAGCCAGACTTATAACCGGTATTTTTCAGCCCTGGTTGGGAGAAATCTTATTTGACGGAGTGAGTAGAGAGAAGCTGCCGCGTAGCGTAATAATCAATTCCATGTCAGTAGTCGATCAGGATATATCTTTGTTTGATGGCACAATTAAGGATAATCTTACCATGTGGGACGATACCATTTCTGAATTCAATATTATTCGGGCTGCTAAAGATGCTTGTATCCATGATGATATTGCATTAAGAGACAAAGGTTATGACCATAAAGTAAGCGAGGATGGCGCTAATTTTAGCGGCGGGCAAAGACAAAGGCTGGAAATTGCCCGGGCATTAACTGGAAATCCTTCAATACTTATACTTGACGAGGCTACCAGTGCTTTGGACGTTCACACAGAAAAACTGGTAGATGAGAACATTCGTCGTCGAGGTTGTACCTGTGTGATTGTGGCCCATCGTTTGAGTACGATCAGGGATTGCGATGAAATCATTGTTATGGACCGGGGCAAGATTGTACAACGCGGCATCCACGATGAATTAAAAAATGTCGAGGGGCTCTATGCACAACTGGTCGGTGCTTGATTGAGTTGGAAAGAGGGGTTGAACCTTGGGTTTTTGTAATACTTTGCAATATGTTCAGGTAAGAGCGGAAGGCAACAAGCCTCTGCTTCTGATAAACGGAAAAATGTGGTTGGTACAGGAAGGAAAGGTAGAATTATTCATTGCCCGGGTTTTAGATGATGGTACCACAGGAAGCAGAAATTACTTATTCTCCATTGAAAAAGGAGAGGTTTTTCCGGGTGTAGATGTCCTGGCTGAAAAAGAAGGTAAATTCGGTTTACTGGCTGTTGGCCATACTGGTACGGAGTTATTGGAATTTGATTTAGATCAGGTTACCTCTTTGCAGGGCGAGCAGGACAGAACTGAAATAGCTGACTTGCTGAAAGGCTGGTTAGACAGGTGGGAAATCAAAGGGATTAAGACCGACTATCAATTTGACTGGAATACGGAATTACCCTTTGAACACCTGGCGGATTTTAATAAATTGGCCTTTAAGCAGGCACTGGAAACCTTGCTTGGGGAAAAAAATGAAGAAGTATTAAGAAATAAATTAAAAGAAGAAAAAGACAGAACCCATATGAGCAACGGGTTGCAGAGGCTGAAAAACGCCTTAAATATTAAGGAAAGTGTAGATTCGGGAACCCGAGAGGTCTTAATTGATAATTGGCTGTTTAAGGCTTGTGTTGCTGTGGGTAAGGCAAAAAAGATTAATATAGTCCCGTCTTACGGTTTGCAAAAAAATTTGGAATCCAAGGATCTACTAGGTGATATAGCCCGGGCGTCACAAATCAGGACCAGACAAATTATCCTTAGAGATACATGGTGGAAAGAAGATAATGGTGCCTTATTGGCCTACAAGGAAGCGGATGGGCAACCGGTGGCATTGCTGCCCATATCACCCCAAAAATACGTTTTATACGATCCTATGGATGACAGTCAGGTGCGGGTAAACGGCAAAGTGGCAGATACTATAAGTGCGCAAGCATACACCTTTTATCGTCCTCTGCCGGCCAAGGTTATTAAGTACAGGGATTTGCTCAGGTATCTGGCCGATGGCATATGGAAGGTAGATGCGTTTATAGTTCTGGCTATGGGTATTCTGGGTGGATTGCTGGGGATGCTTACCCCAATTGTGACCGGAATTATCTTTGATAGTGTTATTCCTGATGGCGAGAGGGTGCTGTTAACCCAGATTGGCTTTTTACTAATAGCGATTGCTTTTACCATTTTTGCTTTTAATCTAACCAGGACCTTTGCTATGCACCGGATAGAAGGACGAACCGAAGCAGACTTGCAGGCTGCTATCTGGGATAGGCTGCTCAGTTTGCCAGTGCCTTTTTTTAAAAACTATACGGCAGGCGAATTAGCTGGTCGAGCTATGGGTATTAGCCAAATTAGGAATATATTGACTGGTGCGGTTACGAATACCGTGATTTCCGGTATTTTCTCGCTTTTTTACTTTATCCTTTTATTTTATTACAGCTGGAAACTGGCACTTATTTGCGCATTTATCGTGGTTATTGTAATGTCTGTATCTCTTTTATTTGGTTTTTGGCAAATTCGCTATGAACGGGAATTAGTAGATTTAAATAATCGACTAGCAGGTAAAATTTTTGGACTCTTAAATGGTACTAGTAAAATAAAAACCTCTGGTGCTGAAAAAAGGGCATTTTATAATTGGGCCAAAGATTACAGCCAGGTCAGGGATGTTACCTATAGAAAAGAAAATCTGGGCAATAAAATGGCCGTTTTTAATTCCACGATAAATATCATTGCCACCGGGATAATTTTTTACGCTATGATGAAAATTCAAGGAATAAACCTGAGTGCAGGGAAGTTTATTGCCTTTAATTCGGCATTTTCCAGTTTTCTAGGAGCCATGTTGGAAATATCCGGTGTTGTCCTGCAACTTAATATTATCAAACCTTTATACGAAAGAACCAAACCGATTTTTGATGAATTACCCGAGTTTGACCAGGAAAAGGTTGATCCGGGTGAACTGGAAGGAAACATTGAGGTTAGTCATGTCAGCTTCCGCTACGAGAAGGATGGGCCTCTGATATTGAATGATGTGGTGTTGGATATTAAGAAAAATGATTATGTTGGTATAGTAGGGCCGTCTGGCAGCGGGAAATCAACCCTGTTTAGATTGTTGCTGGGCTTTGAAAAACCGGAATCGGGACAGATTTATTACGACCAGCAGGATCTGGAAAATGTAGATATCCGTGCTATCCGTCGGCAGCTGGGGGTTGTTTTGCAAAGTGGACAACTAATGTCCGGAAGTATATTCGATAATATTGTTGCTGCCAACCCGGGGTTAACCCTGAATGATGCATGGGAAGCTGCCCGAATGGCAGGAATGGAAGAAGACATTAAAAGCATGCCTATGGGAATGCATACAATGGTAAGCGAGGCTGGCAGTACACTGTCTGGGGGACAAAAACAAAGGTTATTAATTGCCCGGGCAATAATATCCAAACCTAAAATAATTTATTTTGACGAAGCCACCAGTGCGTTGGACAATAAGACCCAAAAGATAGTCAGTGATAGCCTGGCCAGCTTAGGTGCTACCCGGGTAGTGATAGCGCACAGGTTAAGTACAATTGCCAATTGCAACAAGATAATTGTAATGGACCGTGGTAGGGTGGTGGAACAGGGAAGCTATCAGGAACTATTTGATAACCGGGGCTTGTTTACCGAGTTAGTCAAAAGACAACTGGCTTAGAAAGGTTAAGAGGTGGGTTATGTTACACGAACAGCTATCTTTTCTAAAAGATAATTACTTTACACATAGTAAAAATTTAAATTGGGATGGAGTACCTCTGCCTGATGAACCATTTATCCAAGCCTGGAATGAATATATCCAGGATATTGCTCACAAGGGTGTCTTTGAAGCCTTGCGCCAGAG
Source organism: uncultured Syntrophomonadaceae bacterium (assembly GCA_964482585.1). Lineage (GTDB taxonomy): Bacteria > Bacillota > Syntrophomonadia > Syntrophomonadales > Syntrophomonadaceae > CAYZYO01. Next base: position 26,954 of record CAYZYO010000009.1, read on the forward strand.
ATTAGTACAGCTTAACTTCCCAGTTGAAGAAGGAATGAGTGCTAATCAAGATTACCAACTGGCAACCAGAAAAGGTTTGGCTGCTTCAGGCATGAAAGCAGCAACTGGTGCCAGGTTTGAGGAGCCTTCAAGTCTTAAGGTTTACCTTTATCAAACTTATGCCGGCCGAATTCCGGTAATAGAAACCAGCAACAGAAATGATTTTGAAACCCTGGTACGGGTATTTGCTTATCGCAATGAACCGGTTGATATTCCTAATTCGATGGGTGCCTGTATGATTAAAGGATATAACAACTGGGACAGAGTAGCCCGATATGAACAGGCATGTGCCGGAAATTTTGATTTTAATTACATGAAAGCCCACCGGGAATTATACCAGGATGCGTTTTTAATACTGACGGACCGTGAATATAGTGGGGTGCCGGCAGAAATGCTGGGGCTGGCAGATGATAATTGGCGTCAGTTGTCAATGATTATTAGACGGGAACACGAAGCAACCCACTACTTTACTCTGCGGGTTTTAGGCTCAGCTAAAAACAACTTGTTGGACGAAACTATTGCTGATTACATGGGTATAGTGGCGGCAACCGGGAGATATAAGGCAGACTGGTTTCTAGGTTTTATGGGGTTGGAGAATTACCCTGCTTTTCGACCTGGAGGAAGGTTAATCAATTATTTAAAGAATAAAGAAATATCTGAAGAAGCTTTTGATCAATTAAAAACTTATGTTAAAAATGCTGCCGAAAACCTTGAAAAAATAGGTGACAAATGTAGTGATGTTTATTCCGATAAAGGAAGATATGAAATGCTGGTGCGGCTTTCCAAAACCAATTTAATAGAATTAGCAGCAAAAGATCCACAAGTGCTTTTAACAGGCTTATCTTGAATTAAATATGACTCACATCAATAGATTTGTAAAAACTCACGGGGGAATTATGAAAAAAATACCAGGGGAAATTATAGAAAAGGGAGACATAACAATTAAATCAGACTCAAAACAACAGCCATATCTTATCAGAATGCTGGATAATGACTTAAGGGCAATTATGGAGCTGCAGGATAATGTTTT
>CAYZYO010000010.1:0-27955 GCA_964482585.1 uncultured Syntrophomonadaceae bacterium
TATATGTATTACTATTTGTTCTATTATTAACAATAGGCCGTGCAACCGGCTTGAAAACGTTTGCAATCAGTATGATTACTGCCGGAATTTTTATTATTCTCGTTGTATCCTGTTATAATAATGCATTAGATAGATTTATTTTAACCGCTATTACCGGCCAGGACAGCCTCTTGGCAACCATAGGAACCAATCCAGTTTTATTAGCAACTATCCTAAAAAATAGTATTATTAATACTATTGAGAAAATTGGTATTATTTTTAGTGCAGCCGGTATTATCCTCTGGATAATTGGCTTCTATTGGAATAAAAGTCATAAGCAAAACGTTATAGAACAATTAAAATCGGTATAATTAAAACTGCAGTATCTGGATTTTATTATTTCTCAAATTGAAACTCAGCTTTCACTATAGGGCTGAAGACTATTTGGGCTACTTTTTGTTTAGGAAAAACTCTCACCGGTTTTTCAGTTACATTTAATAAGAGAATTTTTATTTCACCGGTGTGCTCTGAATCAATTGTTGCTGGAGCATTTGCTACAACTATACCTTTACGTGTCATTCCTGCTCGACTCCGTATTTGCCCTTCATATCCAGTAGGGATTCTAATAGCAAAGCCTGTTGGAATACTTCTGACTTCATTAGGATAAAGGATTATTTCATCACGGGCAGCAATACCGATATCACAACCTGCAGCGCCTCTAGTCTCATATTCAGGTATTTCTGCCCATTCATCTAATTTTATAAAACCAACTCCGATTTTTTCCAATTTGTTTACCTCCTATTTAAAAAATTTTTTGTCTCTTTTTCATTATACAATGAATAACAAAACTTTTTCCCCCTGTAAGCATTAATAATTTAATAAGTAAGAAAATAAAGGCTTAATGCAATCACCTTACTTAGATAAGTTAGGCAGCTATTGGCGTTTTGGGAGAAGCAGCAACCGGATAGAACCGTAGAGGTGACTTCAGTCGCCGCCCTTTCACCCTGAATTCCGGCTGGTCGGAGACTGAAGTCTCCTCTGGGCATAGAGGGTTAATTAAAAATGCAGGCTGTTTGTAATAGACATTTGAGAGTATTACAATCTGAATGTCTTTTTATCACAAGATGACAGATACAAGGGTTCTAATGATATAAAATAGCTATTATGCAAAATTGTCAAGATGAAATATCGATAACCCTTAAAAACTTTTTCAATAATGTTTATAAATTTATTTTATGTATTAAAGGGTTTTTGTTGTGGATATTAGAATATCTATGTTAAAAACCCAAAAAACCCAAAGCAGGTTTAGTTTTTCTCTGTTGCTCATGTCCATCCGAGTTTCTATTCCATAAGGAGGTTAAAAATGTATCTTATCAATAAAGAAAAAGTCAAAATATCCAAAATATCAAAGCGGCAATTTTTTGTGTTAGGAATTAATGAACGCAACCATCTTTACGAATGGATAGTTAGTAATTTCGATTATTTAGGAGAAAAACTATTAATTATTCAAAAAGATTTTGATCGTACTGCTCGCGCTAATCAACGGTTCGATTTGTTGGCATTAGATAAACAGGGTAACCTGGTTCTAATAAAAAATGAGTTAGATAACTCAGGAAATGACGTTATCTGGCAGGTTGTGAAATATCCATCATACTCTTTCAATTTATCTTTAAATCAGATAAAAAGTATGTATCAGCAGTACCTGGACGAAGAAAATGGAAATGAAAAGGCAGACGATAATTTGATAGAATTTTATCAAACTTCAGACTATGAAAATCTCTTTGATAACCGGCTGTAAACGATAAAACCTATTGGGCATATCACTTGCTTGACTCATCAGGAAATACTGTAAGCAAACTGAGAAAGGAGGTGCTAGAAATCTTTGCTCCATTAAATATTATAAGTCTTATAATTATAGGTGTTGCTGTATTATTCTTGGTAACCCTGCTTTTTCAATGGCTGTGGAATATTACCATGCCGGAGGTATTTAACCTAAATTAACCTATACACCGGTTACATACATTCCAAATCAGCAATATCAATCTCCACTCAGCAGACTGAACCCGGCTTGTTTTTTGATTATTATAAATAGGGTAAGTGTCATTTGGGGGACAAGAAAACTGAATCTATCAATAAACACTTACCCTTAAACTGGAGATTAGCTAATTATTTAAAAGAACCTCTTTTATAATTTAATTAGTTTCATATGTCTTTTCAATTAATTTAGTTTTCCCAACTGTTCTCTCAAGGGTTTCCGGGGGGATTAATTCAATTTCAGGTCTAATTTTTAATATTTGATGTAATTTCTCTTCAATGTCTTTCTTTAATCCCTCACGTTCAGCTTCACTTACGTTATATCCAAATTCCACTTTCAGTTTTAAAGGAGGAACAACGCGTGGTGGGGGTTCATTTAACACAATTCTTAAGTGCCCGGTTACCCTCGGGCTAAAAGAGGATACTAGATCCTTAATAACGGCAGGATACACATTAACCCCCTTAACAATAAGTAAATCATCAGACCTTCCAACTACCTTCATCCTGTAGCCAGGACCTGGGTACCCACAGGTACAAGGTTTGGTAAATACCTGAATGACATCACCAAGACCGTATTTTAAAAGGGGTAGTGCTTCTCTATTCAATGATGTAATTATCCCTTCTCCAATTGCTCCATCTTTAATTTCAATGGGTTCTTTAGTATCAGGATCCACTAAATCATCTACCCAAACACTCATCTCTGGTGCAACTTCATGCATGCCCATATATTCTTCTGCATTGCATGAACCACATGCCCCTTCTATTTCAGCCCATAAGTTCATAAGGAGAGCCTTAACATTATCAGGACCTTCATTAAAAGCGTTAAAAAAAATAGTTGAATTATTTAAAAATAAATTCGGTAAAACCTCTCTTTGAAATATAGTACTTATTTCCCCATTTTTCATAATATCCTCTCTCCCCTACTTTGTTACCAATATTAAATATTCAACACCCCCATCTGTACTCATTGCTTTAAAAAGTAGTCAATAATAAATTGGAATCTATAGGCCATCTTGATCCCGTTTTACTTAGCATTTCAATCGGAATAATAGTAAGGTTTATAATATATTCATCCAACAACTATACTTCCTAAATTATACCATGCTAAAATCTTATTCACTACTTGAGGAGGTGAATTCCAATCCATAAAGTTTATACTCATCTTATAAACCCCCATGAATAGGAAACACACCCGGGTTTTTGTTGTTATAACATAGGTTTTAAGCCTTCTATTGATCCGGTTTCAATGCTCATCTCTTGATCCATTCCCAGGACTCTTAAACATCGCTTCAACTGCAAAAACCTAAGTTTTATTTTATTGACACAATAAATAACTCCCTTTATAATAAATAAGTACGCTTTACCCATTAAGCAAAATTAAAATACCTATGTATCAGGAGTTATATGCGGCAGTGGCGGAATTGGCAGACGCGCTAGATTCAGGTTCTAGTCCCGTTAAGGTGGTGGGGGTTCGAGTCCCTTCTGCCGCACCATAGAAATTACCGGAGGTTCAAGCCTTCGTTTTATTTTTTCTGGAAATAAATCTGGTATGATGGATAACTCCAGTCAGTTGCTGCTTTAATTCCATTTCCCCTGCCAGGTATTTCGTTCGATTAACCTGTTATCAATACTGTTTAATACCTGCCATTTATTTAAGCTCCACCTGGGTCCTATTAACAAATCACGTGGGCTGTCACCGGTTAAACGGTGAATAATCATATCCGGGGGAAGTATTTCTAGAATATCTACAACCAGGTTCACATACTCATCCTGGGATAAAAACTTCAGTCTATTTTGCTCATAAAACTTAACCAGGGGAGTTCCCTTCATTAAATGCAATAAATGAATTTTTAGTCCTTGAACTGGCAATGAGGCAATTGTTCTCCCAGTTATAAGCATATCTTCTCTATCTTCACCGGGTAAACCCAGGATAATATGGACACAGGTCTCAATATTTCTTTCCTGTAGTTTAATAAGAGAACTATGGAATACTTCAAAATCATACTGCAGATTTACCAGATCGGCTGTTCGCTTATGAACTGACTGCAGTCCCAATTCAACCCACAGGTGAGTACGTTGATTTAATTCTGCCAGAAGCTCCAGAACCTCATCTTCAAGACAATCAGGCCGGGTCGCTACAGCAAGACCTACTATTCCTGGTTGGCTTAGCGCTGCTTCATATATATCTCGCAGTCTGTTAACTGGGCCATAGGTGTTGGAAAAGGCCTGGAAGTAAGCAATATACTTCCCGGTTGCCCATTTTTTATGCATCATTTCTTTAACCTGGACAAACTGTGCTTCCAAATCCGTTTTCCGGTCGCCGGCAAAATCACCTGATCCACGCAGGCTGCAGAAGTAGCAGCCTTTCCTGGATAAAGTCCCATCACGATTGGGACAGGTAAAACCTGCATCTAAAGATATCTTAAAAACCTTCTGGCCAAATTTTTGACGGAGATGGTAGTTTAAGCTATGATACCGCTTTTTGTCCCACAGTTTCATCTCGTCTTGACTCTTATTCACTTTTATTACCTCTTTTCAATTCTTTCACAGTATAATATTATAAATAGGACAGGTATAAGAATAATTTATGAAATTTTCCCAGCATTAAAAGGAGCGTACATTTTCATGAGAAAAACAGAAAAAAAACAGTACTCTATAGTATTGTTACTAGTAATTTTTGCAGTCCTTATAGGTTTAATCATCCCCAGTCATCGTTTAAAACTAAATGTATCTTATCCTCATGAAAATACTACCCTAACTGAACAGGATTTTCTAATAGAAACAAATAACGGAACCCTGCAAATAGGCTGTTCAAGTTTCGATGAAGTTATTGCCCTGTTACCTGAAGGTAAAATCCTTGGCATGAGTACTATTTACAAACCGGACAATCTGGATTGCCTTTTTACTTTTACCGAAGATGAAGACATCTTACATAGAATTCACATTAATACTCCGGCTTTAAGTACCTCTCGCGGAATAAAAGTAGGAGAACCCTTTGCCCGGGCTATTAAGATATATGGCAGCAATTATGCTAAGGTGAATCTCTTAAATGAATCCGATGATTTTGATGCTGTTTACGGAACTGATGATAATATTATCTTCCAGGTAAGGAAGAACAATATTACCAAGATAATTATTGAAAAGAGTATGTCTACTTAAGGAACTAACTACTGCAAGCAAAATAAAAAAACATAAAAAATCCCCATAACTACTAACCCTATAGGAACACCAATTTTCGCCCATTCAGTACTGGTAATTCTTAATTTGGATGCAGAAATAATATTAGGGATATTGCCTGGTATAAGCATTCCACCGGATACTATTAACCCCATAAGGATTGCCTCTATCTGCATAGTACTCATCTGTTTACTTATCTCGGCTGCAGTTAAGGTTGCATTATCCAGTACGGCGGAAATCATATTTACCCAGTAGAGTAAACGATAATCTAAAGCCAATACATACTTATCAATTAAAGGATGGAATCCTTCACCTAAAAAAACCAGTGCCATGACAAAGAGATATACTTTTAAAGCCCGGATGATTATACCCTTCCAGGTATCCTTTTCTCCTACAATATCCTCAAGATTATCACTGGTTTCATCTTCATCCTCAATTGAGAATTCACCATTATCATCTGAAGTTGCTGCTACTTCTTTCTCCAACCTTTCTTCATCTGTTTCTCTTAATGCCCATGCACAATAGACTGCCGCTATTAAGGCAAATCCAAATACAGCAGGTATTATGAACTTACCGAGCAGCTTAAACAGGTAGAAGAATTCCTGGTCGAGTTTAGAAATAGCGATAGTAGCTAATGGTTCGCCAATAGGTGTTAATGCTGCTCCCATTCCTATAGAAAAACAGGCAACAATACAAACAACAATTTTATGGTTTCTCTGCAAAGGTAGCGAAAAAATAATTTCCACCAAAATAATAGAAGCAATAATGGCAGTTATAATACTGGATAAAAACCCGAGTAACAGGACAACCAAAAAAACCACCAGCCACACCGGGATTTTTTGGTATACCTTGTTCATAAATCTATCAAAATAGTTACGTAAAAGAAAAAAAAGGGCCCCGGCAATAAAGACCGCTGAAGCAATCATTATTGGCTCCTCTAAAGCCTTTATAATTAATTCTTTACTCATAATTCCAGAAATAATACTGGCTGCTATACCCATTACAAAAAGGAATAATTCTAGATTTTCTTCTACCTTTTTAGCAGCAAAAGGCAATACTAAGACTAGTAATAAGACAATTATAAGTCCATTTATAACCATTAATACCTCTCTCCTTAGATCTATTAGCTGGCATAGATGATTATCTTAATCATCCTTAGCTTACTATACATAATTTGCATTAATTGTACAATATGCTGTTATTTGTATTTTATTGTCATAGGCTCCAAAAATCGAATCCAAAATATATAATAATTATTGTTGGGTCAATCATTCGTCTTTATTCTTTATTGAGAAATTTTATAATTCAATAATTCACTCTGTAATTTTACCTCAGGACAGTTAAACCAGAGAATAAAGTCTCTTTCCTGGTGCAAGAGTTCTAATGATACAAAATAGTGTTATGCAAAATTCTATTTATTTGCCAAAACATATTTTACCATAAATCACTTATTAACCCCTATTAAACTAAATAAAAAAACCCCGGATTTTTAAAAATACGGGGTTAGAGGTTTATTTTTTACTTTTGCTCTATTGCTTTAATTAAATTCACCATTTCAATAGCTGTTACTGCAGCATCAAAACCCTTATTCCCTGCTTTAGTTCCAGCCCGTTCGATAGCCTGTTCAATTGTGTCAGCAGTAATAATACCATATATTACCGGGACCCCAGTATTTAAACCTACCTGGGCTATTCCCTTGGTTACTTCGGCTGATACATATTCAAAATGAGGAGTTGCTCCACGAATTACCGCCCCCAGGCAAATAATAGCATCATAATCCTTCTGGGCCATTTTTTGCGCCAGCAATGGCATTTCAAAAGCACCCGGCACCCATGCTATTTCTATATTATCCGGATTAACATTGTGTCTGGTTAAAGCATCAATACAACCTGACATTAATTTGTTGGTAATAAATTCATTAAATCTTGATATGATTATGCCAATTTTTTGATTATCTCCTAAAAGATTTCCCTCATAAACCCTTGACACCTTATAATTACCTCCCTATCCGCTTTTATTATATTTTTTTAATAAACAACCAGATGTATTTCACTTTTTTAAATTAGCTTATGTCAAAATCCCTGAATAAAACCACAATCACCTGTTACATCAACTAAATTCTATACCAGTACAAAACCTTATATAAACCCGTTGTTTTCGTATCGTAATCCACGTTTATTTCCGTTTTAACAAATATTAACTGAAATTCACCATAATATGACCCATCTTATCTTTCTTGGTCTTTAAATACCGGCGGTTTTCGGGCTTAAACGGTATTTCTATAGGAACTCTTTCCACAACCTCAAGTCCATATCCTTCAATTCCTTTTATTTTCTTGGGATTATTAGTCATTAAGCGCATTTTTCTTAATCCCAGGTCAACTAATATCTGGGCACCTATCCCATAGTCACGCAGGTCTGCAGGGAAACCTAATTCCAGATTAGCTTCAACCGTATCTCTGCCATTATCCTGCAGCTTATATGCTTTTATTTTATTTACCAGTCCTATCCCCCTGCCTTCCTGGCGCATATATAGAAGAACCCCTTTGCCTGCCTTCTCAATCATGCTCAAAGCAGTTGCTAACTGTTCCCCACAATCACAGCGTTTTGATGCAAACACATCACCGGTAAGGCACTCAGAATGAACCCTGACTAAAACCGGTTCATTTTCTTCCCACTCGCCTTTTACCAATGCAATATGTTCTTTGCCATCCAATAGAGATTTATAACCAATAGCAGTGAAATCACCATAGGCAGTAGGTAATGCAGCATCATCTACTCTAACAATAAGTTTTTCCTTATGCCTGCGATATTCGATTAAATCAGCAATAGAAACAATTTTCAGATCATGCTTTTTAGAAAATTCTATCAGTTCTGGAAGCCGGGCCATTGTTCCATCTTCACTCATAACTTCGCAAATTACGGTTGCTGGATAAAGGCCGGCTAATCTAGCTAAATCAATTGAACCTTCAGTATGTCCGGCTCTCCTTAAGACTCCTCCCTCTTTGTACCTTAAAGGAAATATATGACCCGGTTTTCTAAAATCTCCCGGTTTACTAGCATCAGATATTAATGCCTTAACTGTAGCTGCACGTTCAAAAGCAGATATTCCAGTAGCAGTTGTTTTATAATCAACCGACACGGTAAAGGCTGTTTCATGATTATCTGTATTCTCTAACACCATAGGTTTAATACCAAGTTCATCAAGTTTTTCGCCAATAACAGGCACACAAACAAGCCCTTTGGCATAGGTAGCCATAAAATTAATAATATCAGGAGTCGTTTTTTCAGCGGCTACTATAATATCCCCTTCGTTTTCCCGGTGTTCATCATCTACTAGAATGACCATTTTACCTTCTTTAATATCATTTATTGCTTCTTCTATAGTATTTAACATCTATACTCCCTCCCTTTAAATAAAGCCATGTTCTGCTAAAAACCCGGTGGTCATACCATCGCTTTTTTTGTCCTCACCTGCCTTTAAGAGCTTTTCCACATACCGGCCAATAATATCGCTTTCCAGGTTTACCATATCTCCTGGTCCCTTTATGCCAAGTGTAGTTAAATGTGCAGTATGCGGTATTAAAGAAACAGTAAAACTATCCGAAAACACATCCACAACGGTCAGGCTGATCCCATCAACAGCAACAGATCCTTTAGCAACTGTATACTTTAATACTGTATCTGGAGCCTTAATTCTATAAATAACGCTATTATCAAGCTTATTCTTTTGTATTATGATACCTAGACCATCTACATGTCCCTGGACAATATGTCCTCCCATCCTGTCATCTAATTTTAAAGCGCGTTCCAGGTTAACATTGCTCCCGGTTGTTAAGTATTTTAGAATAGTCTTATCAAGGGTCTCCGGCATTACATCAGCCACAAAATGTTTATCATCATGCTTAACCACGGTTAAACATACGCCGCTTACTGCAATACTGTCTCCTATCTTTACATCTTCCAAAACTTTATGTGCCCTAACATCTAATTGAAAAGATTTACTGCCCCGGGTAATTCTCTGTATTATTCCGATTTCTTCAATGATTCCTGTAAAAATACCTATCACCTCAATTTCATAAGTTAGTAGCAAATAGTTTGTGGTAGAAAATTTATGATTAACCACCTATCCACACAGATATTTCACAGATTTTACGCAAATTCCTTCTGTTTTTTTGTAAGTTTCGCTCACTACCTTCGGTTATCCTATTGCCCTGGCTGAAATACCTGTGTCTTGAAATCCGGTTTTGCAGGAGACTAAAGTCTCCCCTACAGTTAAGAAGTTTTCATACCACTGTTCATATAACATGTACCAAAATATTACTATAACAAAACCTAACCCTAAAAAACATCTGTGTAAATCTGGGTTCATCTGTGGTTAATCAAATACTATCTACTCCCTGCAATAATCCGGGTATCCAACAATACATATATCATCACCAAAACGTTTTATTTCAGATACCTTTATTCCTACTGCTTCACTCATTAATTCTTTTCCCTTTCCAGCTACTGGTGAAGGAGCTGATTCTCCTCCTATAACTTTGGGAGCCATAAACCAGTAAAACTTGTCAACCAGTTCCTTTTCTAAAATATAGGCATTTACCTGTGCTCCCCCTTCAATAAGGATACTGCATATACCAAGTTTTCCCAGTACCTTCAGGACTTTTTCAACCGGAAGCCTTTGAGGATCACCTCCAAGTTCAATTATTCTTACTCCTTCAATTTCAAGATCTTTTGCTTTATTCAGATCATTTATCCGTGAGGTAATAACTAAGCTTTTTTGTTCCTTGCTGCTTTTTACAATATTACAATCTAAAGGTAAATCTAGATTACCATCTAATATTACCCGCACCGGATCCCTTTTATCATCTATATCTAAACGGGTATTCAGGCAGGGATTATCCTTTAAAACGGTTCCTATTCCAACCATAATCGCGTCATAGGTATTCCTTAGATAATGAACATACTCCCGGGAACTATCCCCGGTAACCCATCGTGAATGTCCATTATAGGTAGCAATTTTCCCATCAAGGGTCATTGCTGTTTTCATGGTTACAAATGGCTCTTGAGTCTTTATATATTTAAAGAAGACTTCGTTTAATCTTACTGCCTCTTCTTCTAATAAACCAATCGTGGTATCTATTCCGGCATCCTGAAGAATCTGTATACCCTTTCCGGCAACCTTAGGATTAGGGTCTAGCGCAGCTATTACTGCTCTTTTAATACCGGCCTTAACTACCGCATGAGCACATGGTGGAGTTCTGCCAAAATGGCTGCAGGGTTCCAGATTAACATACATAGTTGCTCCCCTGGCATTAAACCCGGCATCATTTAGTGCATGGATCTCTGCATGAAGAGTTCCCGCCTTCCTATGATATCCTTCCCCTACTATTTTCCCATCTTTTACTATTACCGCTCCTACAACTGGATTGGGATTAGTTCTGCCAGAAGCTTTGGCTGCTAATTCTAAAGCACGTTGCATATATTTTTGGTCATCATGGTTATTCATAAAGCACCTCTACTACTACATATATCCTTGTAACACAAAAAACCCGATTCTTATCGGGTTTAATAGGCACAGCCAGTATAGTACGAAATTTAAACGTACTACACCAAGCCCTTCTTCTCCCATCCAGACTTTGACTGTCGGCTCTGGAATTTCACCAGATCCTGCCTTATATGGCTCACGGGCTATACCGTCGATAGGGAATTTCACCCATCCCCGAAGAAAGGATTATATTATATCATTTTATTGTATTAATACTAGCATTACTGAATAGATTGGTCAAGATCAACCCAGCCCTTTAAGGTCTAATACCGCTTTTGCTATATTATCGGATTGAAATATATAAGAACCGGCCACTAGTACATTACACCCCGCCTCTATGACCTGTTTGCCGGTATCTCGATTAATCCCCCCATCTACCTGCAGATATGCTCCAGAGTTACAATCATCTATCATTTTTCTTATTTTCTGTATTTTAGGTAAGACTCCAGAAATAAATTTTTGACCTCCAAAACCAGGATTAACACTCATAACCAGAATAAGATCAATATATTCAATGACCTCTTCTAATAAGAATGCAGGTGTAGAAGGGTTAATTGCAACACCTGCTTTTACTTCATATTTTTTGATCATTTCAATAACCCGGTGTAAATGCACACAGGCTTCCTGGTGAACCGTAATCATATTAGCCCCAGCTTTAACGAATGCAGGGATATACTTTTCCGGTCTTTCTATCATCAAATGTACATCCAAAAACAGGCCGGTTTCCTTTCTAATATCTGCTGCTACATCCGGGCCAATGGTAATATTAGGGACAAAATGCCCATCCATTACATCAATATGTACCCAATTAGCTCCTGCCCTTTCAACTTTAGCAATATCTGCAGCCAAATGGGCAAAATTTGCCGATAGAATTGATGGAGCAACTATTATCACTTGTAACACCTCTCATTTTCCTTTACTTCCTTTAACATGGAAATATAATTCTGATAACGGAATTCTTTTACATATCCATTTTCTACAGCCCGTTTTATTCCACAATCCTTTTCTTTGCAGTGAACACAATTACTAAACTGGCATTCGAGAGCGTATTGGTTGAAATCTGGATAGTAAGTGGTTACATCTTGACTTTTTATTGGCGGCATATCTAAAACGTTAAAACCAGGGGTATCCGCAATCCAACCACCTAATGGCAATGGGTATAATTCAACATGCCTGGTAGTATGCTTTCCTCTACCAATCTTTCTACTGACTTCTTGAGTCTTTATATCAACACCTAATAGGGAGTTTAATAGACTTGATTTTCCCGTTCCTGAAGGACCAGCAAATACAGCAATTTTATTCTTTATGGCTTCACTTAATTGATTAATACCCGTTCTCATTATTGCTGAAGTCATAATAAAATTAAAGCCAACTGTTGGATAATAATCTTTGATCATAGTAGCTTTTTCATTTGCGGTTAAATCACACTTATTAAGTAGTATTAAAGGACTAATATTATTATAATGAGCCAATAAAAGTAACCTGTCCAATAATAATAGAGATGGTTCAGGCTTATCATTGGCCATTACAATTATAACCATATCGACATTTGCTATTTTGGGTCTATAAAGCTGATTATCCCTCGGTAATACTTTTTCTAAAATACCTTTGTCATCTTTAAAAATACTAGCTATCACTTTATCTCCGGCAAGAACCTGTCCTTTTATTTTCCCTCTTAGTTTACATTCATAGATGTTTTTCTGTTGATCTTGGACATAGTAAAAGCCACCATAGTTTTTTAAAACCAGCCCTTCGATCTTCTGTTCTCCCATACATTCCTCCCATTAATTAGTGAATAGTGAATAGAGAATAGTTTCTGTAGAAAAAAGCTGCCGCTTTTTTCTTTTATATCATAATCCCGAAGGAATTATTTTAACGCGTATGAGCGAAGCGATATCGCGCCTCACCCAATCTAATGCACTCTTTTATTTTATACCATAATATAATAACCTAATTATAAAAATCATTGCCCTCTGCGGTTAATCCAATACAATCAAAGGAAAACGCCAGTTTTCCTACCATCTCTATTCTCTGTTCTCTATTCACTATTCTCTAAAAATTGTATGTCTTATAATGCTCTCCATTGAGTTTAACCTCTATTTTGGCATTTCCGTAATAGTTTACTCCAATATAGACTTTATACCCACCGGGATGCAGTTCATTGTAGATTTGCCTTTCTCCCTGGGCATCCTTTAAGTTAATAACCACTTTATAATAATCCTGTTTATCAGGTAATTCAAAATCTAGAACTTTGGCCTTGGCTGTTGGTCCAGGGCCATTACTAACAACCAGATTAACACTACTCTGTTGATCAATCATTACTTCAGCCTTAGTATCTTGCTTGATAATTTGATCCTTGTAGTATTCATTACTTTCTTCCCTTTTTAACTCTCCGACCAGCAAATCATTATCCTTAAGCAATTGTCTCGCCTCTTCCAAACTCATACCGATTAAATTAGGCATACTAACCCTTTCCGGTTCTTCCCCCTTACTAACCATTAAATCTATCTTAGCACCCTTTTTAACCCGCTTGTCTGCAGTAGGACTCTGGGATATTACAAAACCTTTGGCGTATTTGTCATCATATATTTCTTCCACTTTTCCTGTATTTAATCCCTCATTAGTAAGGCTTATCGAAGCATCAGATAACTTTTGCCCTACAACCGAAGGGACCTGAAATAATTCTTGGCCTTTACTTAATATTATTTTTATTTCCCGTCCTTCCTTAACCTTTCGCCCTTCTGCTGGATCCTGGGAAATTATTTGGTCTTTATTGTATTCATCGTTATACTGCCTATCTATAACATTCATTTCCAGCCCTAGTTTATCCAGTTCTTCATTAGCTTCCTGTATATCCATACCAACAATATCCGGAACTACAATTTCCTCCCCGAAGATACTGCTGCCCATAACAAATAAAAACCCTGATAATAACCCGAGAAAAGCTACTGTTAATATAGCAACACTACTTGACTTGATTTTCCTTTTTTTTGCTTTATGGTTTCCCCTTTCTTTTGCTACCGGTTCCATTTCAATAGTATGATCATCTTTACTATTATGCGAATAAGTGGGAAGTACATTATTATACAGGTTAAGCAGTTTATTACGCATTTCTTCAGCAGTTAAAAACCGCTGGGACGGGTTCTTTTCCATAGCTTTAAATACTATTCTCTCTAATCCCTCGGGTATATTTTCATTAATATCCCTTGGTGATGCCGGTTCATCATGAATATGTTTAAGTGCTACAGTAATAGGACTCTCAGCATCAAATGGCGTTTTCGCGGTAAGCATCTCATATAGTAAACAGCCCAGAGAATATATATCACTGGTACGCCCTACAGGTTCTCCTTTAGCCTGTTCTGGTGATATATAATGAACTGACCCAACAATATTTCCCCCGTAAGTGATAGTCTTCTGATTTATTGCCCTGGCTATTCCAAAATCAGCAACTTTAACTATTCTGGTATTTGTTATCAAAATATTATGGGGTTTAATATCGCGGTGTATAATTCCCCTTTCATGAGCTTGATTAAGACCATCACAAATCATAATTGCGATATTAACTGCTTCTTCAATAGGCAGGGGAGCCTTTTCGCAAATAATTTCTTTTAAGGTTCTTCCCTCTACATACTCCATTACAATGTAATAGATATTTTCCTGGTTTCCTACATCAAAAATATTAACGATATTAGGGTGTGATAATTGTGCCGCTGCTAAAGCTTCAGTTTTGAAGTTTTTAATAAAATCCTCATTATTAGAATATTCATCTTTTAATATTTTTACAGCTACAATACGGTCCAGTATTTTGCAGCGAGCTTTATAAACTATGGACATTCCACCTTCACCTATAATATCCAATAATTCATACCTGTCGCCTAAAATTGTGCCTATCAAATCACTATAACCTCCTAATTAAACGCGTATCAGTATGAACGTAATATTATCATGCCCCCCCTTTAATAAGGCAGCATCTAAAAGTTCCTGACTTGCTTTATCCAGATCTTCAATATCAGCATTTACGATGGTCATTATTTCCATGCTGTTAAGCATATCACTTAAACCATCACTGCATATTAATATTATATCGCCAGGATAAATTCTCTCTTCAAAATTATCAATTAAGACTTCTTTATCTTGTCCCAGAGCCCTGGTTAAAATATGATTATATGCACTTGTAGATAATTCTTCATTTTTTAATAATCCATCAGCAACCATTTGTTCTGCTAGAGTATGATCCCGGGTAACTTTACGGATATAATCTTTACGGATTAAGTATAAACAGCTATCACCTACATTTGCTACTTGAATATTACCGTTAGTAATCACTGCTGCTGTTAAAGTAGTTCCCATTTCATGAAATTCTTGATTTTCATGACCCTTTTGATATATAACCTTATTGGCTTTTTCAATACATGTATTGAGAAACCTCACAGTAATATCCAGGGCCTGCTTCTTTACTTCATCTTCAATAACCTGTACCGCTAAACCAGAAGCAATATCTCCTGCTTTATGACCACCCATTCCATCACAGACCGCAAAAAGTCGTTTAGATTCATTGATCAAATAGTTATCTTCATTTTTTTTACGAATAAGCCCAATATCGGTAATCCCAACAACTTTCATGTATACACCCCAATTTTATTCGTATAAATCTTACATTAGAAAATAGCAATAATTCCTTTAAATTTATCGATTCTTAATCCATCGCTCGGCTTTTAACTGCCCACACGCAGCTTCAATATCTGCACCTTTTTCTTCTCTAATTGTCACATTTAATCCTGCATCACGCAACCATTTATAAAACTGGTAAATTTTATTATCAGGTGGTTTCTTATACGGAATGTTTTCAACTTCATTATATGGAATAAGGTTTATATTTGCCAACAGGGGTTTTACAATATTAATAACATTATTAGCATCTTTTTTACTTACATTTATACCATCAAGCATTATGTACTCAAATGTTACTCTTCGATTTGTACATTTTATATACTTTTCGACAGCCATTATCACCTTTTCCAGGGGATACTTTCGATTTAAGGGAATCAAGGAGCTTCTTAAATCATTGTCAGCGGCATGCAAAGATATAGCCAAAGTAATCTGCAGGTCTTCTTTGGCTAATAATTCTATCCCTTTAATCTCACCGGAGGTGGAAACCGTAATGTGCCTCTGACCTATATTAATGCCTTTATGATCTGTAAAGAGCCTTATAGATTCAATTGTTTCCTTATAATTTAGCAGAGGCTCACCCATACCCATATAAACAATATTAGTTATCAGCTGAGGGTGATCAACCTTTAACCTCTTTTTAAGTTCATTTCTTGACCCTAAAAACTGCCCAATTATTTCATATGCTTTAAGATTTCTCTGCAGACCTGATAAACCTGTAGCACAAAAAGTACAGCATACAGGACATCCAATTTGAGTTGATATACAGAGGGAATAAGTACTGTTTTTTTCACTTGTTTGTGGTATTAAAACTGTTTCTATATTCTTCTTATCCTCCAGTTCAAATAAAAACTTTCTGGTACCATCAGCAGATACCCGCTGTTTTAACACTCTGGGTATAGATATTTTAGTTTGCTCATCTAACTTTTCCCTTAAATTCCAGGGTATATCACTCATTTCATAGGCAGAATTAACCCCCTTTTGATATATCCATTTATATAATTGCCTACCTCTAAACCTGGGTTCCCCAAACTGTATCATTATTTCTTCTAATTCAGGTATATTCAATCCCAGAAGTTCGATTTTTTCAGGTGAATTCATACTAATTTTAACTCTTCCTCCTCCTCATTAGGGCATAAAACATACCGTCCGTACCATATTTCCCAGGTAAAATTCTAAGCATTCCTTTAGATGCTGCACTTTTGTCTCCAGCATCCAAAGGGAAAAAAGATATCTGCTCATAAAATCCCTGGAGTACAAACTCTTTATTGGCATCTAAAAAACTATTAACTACATCTTCATTTTCTTCACTGGTTATAGTGCAGGTTGAATATAAAAGCAGTCCATTTTCTTTAACCATTTCTCCTGCCTTCTGTATCAACTTAATCTGTATATCCTGCAGTTTGGTTATTTCATCTTTATTCTTATGCCACCGGGAATCCGCTCTCCTATTTAATACTCCTAATCCTGAACAGGGCGCATCCAGTAGAACTTTATCACAGTCAGCCACAGCGGTATCGATCTCTAAAACATCGGTTTTGTGGCCTACAATTATATTGATTCCCAGTCTGGTACAGTTTTGTTTTAATAAGTTTATTTTATTTTCATAAATATCAAAAGCCTCAATATGACCATTATTCATTAATATTTCCGCTAAATGGGTAGTTTTTCCCCCTAAACCGCAGCATAAATCATATATAATATCATTTTGATCTGGATTAAGTATAGCTGCAGCCAACATAGATGCTTCATTTTGAATATAATAGTATCCATTTTTATATGACCGGGTTTCAGCAATGGATGTTCCAAGGTGTTCTACCAGGATTCCCCATGAAGTCTTATCACTTATTTTGCCAATAATACCTTCATTTTTTAGTTTAGCCAATAATTCATCACGGCTTACCTGCAAAAGGTTGGTTCGTAATACAACCTTTCCAGGCTGGTTGTTATACTGTAATATATCTACAGTATCCTTGATGCCAATATATTCTATTAAATATTCAACTAACCATTCAGGATGTGAATAATAGACTGATAGAAAGCCTATTTTATCTGTTGGATATTTTATTCTATCCTGATCCCTGATTATATTTCGCAGCACACCATTGGTTACGCGGGACAAATTTTTGTTAGTCTTCTTTTGGGTTAAATCAACTGCTTCATTAACAATCGCATAACCAGGTACTTTATCCATGAATAGTATCTGGTAAACAGCTGCTCTTAAAATATTTTTCAACCAGGGGTTAAGTTTATTAATTGATTTATTCAAGAAAAAACTAAGCACCCAGTCCAGGTGCTTTAACATGCGTATGGTACCATTTACCATTTCGGTTAACATTTTTCTATCACCAGAAGGTAAAGCCGTTCTTTTTAAGACTTTATCTAGTTCTAGATTGGCATAAGCTCCTTTTTCTATAACATTATAGATGATTTGTACAGCTGTATTTCTAACTGTCCTTAGAACCTGATCCTGTCGTTTGTCCATCTTTTTAACCCCTTGTGAATTGTATTGTAACCATTCATTATTCATCTCCACCCATGAAAATCATTAAATAGTATAGTAGATTGGCTACTGCCATCAGGGTTGCTGCCAGATAAGTAAGTGCAGCTGCACCTAGTACTTTTTTAACTGCTGGAAGCTCACTACTGCTTACCAGGCCTGATTCACTCAGCTGTACTACTGCTCTTCTGGACGCATTTAACTCTACCGGTAAAGTGACTACGTGGAATAACACTACAGCTGAAAACAATACTATACCTATGAATACTAAATCCAGACTATTCATAATGAAACCGATTAATAATATGGGAAACGAGGCTGAAGAGGCAAAATTAGTTACCGGTACTATTTTATGGCGTAATTCCAGTGGTCCATACTGCTCCGCATGCTGAATAGCATGCCCCACTTCATGGGCTGCGATACCAACAGCAGCAATAGAATTGCTCCCATAGACCGGTTCTGAAAGCCTAACTTTTTTTGCCGTAGGATCATAATGGTCAGACAAACTTCCACTAACCGGCTCCACATTAACCCTACCGCTAATACCATTTCTTCTTAATATAGTACTAGCAACATCAGATCCATTCTGCCCTCTTGAAGATCTAACCTGAGAATATTTATTAAATGTAGATTTTACTTTAAACTGGGCATAAATGGATAATATAAACGCCGGCAGAATAAAGAGTAGATAACCCAATACATCATCCTCCTTTAGAAATTAAACTAAGTGCTGCTTCAACAGCTTCTAAATCAACATCGGTATTATAACAGGGTCCATTTGGTCTACGATTTAACACTCCAATAACTGGTAGTGCCCCGGTATCCTGTATCCCGGAGAACAAGTCTCTTTCACAGGCAACTGCTACAATCGCCTGGGGCCGGTTTTCTCTTACATATTTCCTGGCCATAGTCCCACCAGTAGCCACTTTTATAGTAATATTATATTTCTGGGCCAAGTCTCTTAGTTCTCCTATTTTACATTTTCCACATTGTTTACAGTTATTAATATCTGCTGTTATTTTAAACGGGCATTCTGAATTCTGTAAACAATGCGGTAATAAAAGCATTATTTTAGTACCTGGCAGTATGAGTTTTTTGGAAGTTACCAGATAGTTATTAACCTCAATATAAGAACGAAGTATTTTTTGTTTATTAACACCCAGCAATTTACCAACAATCAAGGTAATTGGAAAAAGCAGTTCATTTGCTATACGAGCAGTATTTTCTAGTGAAGGAATTGTCTTTGATCGAATAATCATTATTATTAAAGATGTAATTCCGGTAGCTAATATAATAAAAATAATTCCCGTTATTAACGCAATAACTATTAATAATATCTGGTTAAATATAAGATCACGGTTGGTAAATAAATACCATACCATGGTCACCATTAAAACTGTAAAAAAAAGGCTTCCCGCAAGTAAGCCGATATATATTCTTTTCCTGGTTTCCACCCTTAACCTCCCTGAATCCCAAGCAGAGTTCCCGGTTTAAGGTTAAAACCCTTTAGAAAATCCCGAGATAACATACGCTTTTTCCCTTCTTTTTGAACCTCCAAAATCTCAACTAAGCCGTCAGCTGTTTGAACTATGAACCCATCATCAGTATAATCAACTACCTGAGAGATCACCCCATTTCCCTTTTCCTCATACACCCGGCTTTTATAGACTTTAACTCTCATTCCATCAGCATAGAAATATGCGCCGGGTACTGGACTCATTGCCCTTATTTTATTATGTACGGCAACTGCCGGTTCTCTCCAATCAATACCCTCTTCCTCCCGGGTTAACATGTGGGCATATGTAGCCCTCTGGTTATCCTGCTTTTTTCTTGTAATATTTTTCTTATTTAAGGCTTCAATTGTATCCATCAATAGCTGAGCACCTATTTCTGCCAGTTCAGTTTCCAGCTCACCGTGATTAACCATATTATCAATGGATACTGGCCTTTGCATTATTATATCACCAGTATCAAGCCCTTCATCCATAAACATAGTAGTAATTCCGGTAGCTTTTTCTCCAGCCATCAATGCCCTTTGGATAGGAGCCGCACCACGATATTTAGGTAAAAGGGAAGCATGGACATTTATACATCCATATAACGGATAATCTAATATTCCAGAAGGTATAATCTGCCCATAAGATACAACAATAATTAGATCTGGCTCCCAGCATTTCACCTGGTCTACAGCCGCAATATCTTTTATACTTTTCGGCTGGAAAACAGGCAGGTTATGGCTCTCAGCTATTTTTTTAACTGGAGGAGGACTCAGCTTTTTACCTCTTCCTTTTGGCCGGTCAGGCTGGCTAATTATCCCAACCACTTGATATGGTGATTCTATTAAGCTCTTTAAAGAGGGAACTGCAAAGCTTGATGTGCCCATGAATACTATTTTCAAACTAAACCCCTCCATTTATTTAATAGGTGTCTTTTCTAATTTCAATGGCCTTATCTACAAATAGAATACCCTCTAAATGATCTATCTCGTGTTGGAAGGCCCTTGCCATCAAATCTGAAGCATCTATGACTATTTCTTCACCATTCCGGTTTAGACCTTTTACTTTGACCTTGTGAGCTCTTTTTACCAATCCGGTAATTCCAGGTATGCTCAGGCATCCCTCTGTTGCCGTCTTTTCACCTTCCGCGGATAATAGTTCTGGATTAACCATTTCTATTAAATTGTCTCCAGTATCAACAACTATGATACGTTTAGATATTCCAATTTGCGGTGCAGCTAACCCTACACCATTAAAAGCATACAGGGTATCTACCATATTATCAATAACCCTAAGAACCCCCGTAGTTATACTTTTAACCGGTAGTGCCTTTGCTCTTAAAACTTCATCAGGTTCGGTAACAATTTTATATACTGCCAATCTAAAAACCTCCTTGTTTACAGGTTCATCAATGGGTTAATATCTATTTCGAGCTTAACTCCATCCATGTTCTCATTGCTTATTATGTATTGACCAATACTTCTTAGTAAAATTATATTTTCACACCTGGCAAATAACTGGTATCTAACCCGGTTCTTTATTTTCCTGATTGGGCACGGGGCAGGCCCGAGTACTTCAAGATTTTCTTCTTTAGCATCAGTAATATCCTGGATTTCTCGCCCAATATTCTCTGCCATCATCTGAGCCTGTTTTTCTTTCCTGGAAACAACTACAACCCTCAATAAATTAGAAAATGGTGGGTAATTTAATAGCTTGCGCAGCTTAATTTCCTCATAATAAAAACCTGTATAGTCTTGTTTTAATGCCATTTGAATAACATTATCATCAGCTTTATATGTTTGAATTATAACCTGTCCCGGGAGCTTACCGCGTCCAGCACGACCAGCTGCCTGAACTATCAATTGAAAACATCTCTCTGCTGCTCTAAAATCTGGTAGATTTAACATGCTGTCAGCATTAATTATACCAACTAGAGAAACATCAGGAAAATCTAATCCTTTAGCCACCATTTGAGTTCCTATTAAAATATCTATTTCTTTATTTTTCATTCTCTCTAATATATTCTTTTGCGAATCTTTTTTCTTACTACTGTCCAAATCTAATCGTTCAACGCGGGCTTCAGGGAACATTATTCTAATTTGTTCTTCTACCTTCTGGGTTCCATATCCAATCTGCTGCATATAAGTACTTCCACAGGAATTGCATTTTCCAATCATTTTAGTCTGGTAATTACAGTAATGACATATATTAAGGTCAAGATCCTGATGATAGGTAATTCCAACTGAACAGTAAGGACATGTAGCAATAGTACCACAGTTCATACACACAGTCATGGGCGAATATCCTCTCCGGTTAATAAATAGGATCGACTGTTCACCCCGAATTAACACATGTTCTATCTTCTCCTGTAATAACGGAGAAATTATAGTATTAGGACCACATTTTTTCATATCCTGGACCATCATCAACGGAACCTGTGCATTTACCCTGTTTTTTAAATTAAGCATATTCAACCGGCTGCTAACTGCCTGATAATAGGTTTCTAAACTCGGAGTAGCACTGCCTAATACTATTACTGCTGATTCAAGTTCAGCCCTTTTGGCAGCCACTTCCCGGGCATGGTATCTGGGAGTTTGTTCCTGCTTATAGGTAGTTTCCTGCTCTTCATCGATTATTACTAATCCAAGATTATCCAAAGGTGCAAAAACTGCTGATCTGGTTCCCAGTACCAGATCAACTTCTCCCTGTTTAATCCTCTTCCATTCATCATATCTTTCTCCTGGTGACATACTGCTGTGGATTACGGCGAAATTCTCAATGCGCCTGGAGAATATATCTACCAGGTGTCTCGTAAGCGCTATTTCAGGAACCAGTACGATTACACTTTTTCCAAGTTCTATTGCCTTCTGAGCAGCTTGTAAATATACTTCAGTCTTTCCGCTTCCAGTAACCCCATGAAGCAGAAAACCGCTTTGACTTTGGTTAGATATAGCCATCTCAATATCCTTCAGGGCAGCCTTCTGCTCATCATTTAATTCAGGTATTTTACCATATCCGGCAGTACTTTTTTTAGCGATCTTAATATAGTCCTTTTTTAACAAAGATTTAATACTGCTTAAAGGTGCAGTTTGATCAATTAATACTCTATCTATCTCATTAAATTCAATTATTCTGGCCATTATTTCTGCCTGGCGTGGTGCTTTTTTTTGTAATACCGGCATATCTTTAATTGGATCAAATTGATTCCTTACATATACATAGCCGGTTTTAACCTTTCTATATCCGCTATAACTATTACTGATGTAAATAAGTTTTTTTCCCTGCAGCTCTTGTAATTCACCTATTTTAATATATTTTTGAGCTTCTGACAAAGTTAATTCTTTCTTATCTAAAAGCAAAGAAAGAAATTCCCGGGTTTTTACCCCTTTATTCTCACTAGGTAAATATTCCAAATAATCCTGGCCATATAAAGGTATTACATATTTTGCTGTATTATTGTTATTGTGCCGAGGAATCATAGCATTAAGTGCCATAGTAAGCGGGCATAAATATACATCAGCCATCCATTTGGCTAAAAGGTATAGCTTATTATTAATCACCGGCTCGGTATCTAATACCCTTATAACCGGTTTAATCTTACTTGACTTCAATGCTTTCTCTTCGCCAATAATATACCCTTCGACTACCCTCTTACCAAACGGTACTAAAACCCGCTTACCAAGTTCGATATTATTCTGCAGACTGCCCGGAACACTATAGGTAAAGCTGCTGTCAAACCTTTTTGATGGCAGGTTGATTAAAACATTTATAAAACTCATTTTTTCTCCTCAAATGGTTCAGGCTTGGTTTAGCAGATTTTAACAACACCGTAAAATCTAAAACCAAGCCCGCCCCCCATTGTGTTCCTCTTTAGTTATTAAGCCTGTTGTTTTAATATCTGAGCCTTATCTATTCTTTCCCAGGTGAAATCTGAATCATCCCGGCCAAAGTGTCCATAGGCTGCAGTTTTCTTATAAATAGGTCTTCTTAGATCCAGGTCTCTAATAATGGCAGCTGGGCGCAGATCAAAATTGTTTTTTATAATATCAATAATCTTTTCCTCAGGTATTCTGTTGGTCCCGAAAGTATCAATACTTATAGAGAGTGGTTGGGCAACCCCTATTGCGTAAGCTATCTGAACTTCACAGCGATCAGCGAATTCTGCCGCAACTAAATTCTTTGCTACATAGCGTGCCATATAGGATGCTGAACGATCCACTTTGGTAGGATCTTTCCCGGAAAAGGCTCCTCCGCCATGCCTGGCCATTCCCCCGTATGTATCAACAATTATTTTTCTGCCGGTTAGACCGCAATCTCCCTGGGGCCCACCGATAACAAAGCGTCCAGTCGGATTTACAAAAAACCTGGTTTTATTATCAAGCATATTATCAGGTACTATTTCCCTGATAACATGTTTAATAATATCTTCCCTGATAGTGTTATTATCTATATCCGGATGGTGCTGACAGGATACGACAACAGTATCAACCCTTACCGGTTTGTTGTCCTGGTATTCAACTGTAACCTGAGTTTTGCCATCAGGCCGGAGATATGCCAGGGTTTCATCCTTGCGGACATCGGTCAATTTTTTAGCTAATTTATTAGCAAGTGAAATAGGCATAGGCATTAGTTCAGCAGTTTCATTAGCAGCATATCCAAACATCATTCCCTGATCACCGGCTCCTACAGCCTCTATTTCATCTTCTGTCATTTCTCCCATTTTTGCTTCATAGGACCTGTCCACACCCAATGCAATATCAGGTGACTGTTCGTCTAAAGATGTGATTACAGCACAGGTATCACAATCAAACCCGTATTTTGCCCTGGTATAACCTATTCCTTTAATAGTACACCGTACCAATTTAGGAATATCTACATAGCAATTGGTAGTGATTTCACCCGCTATTAAAACTAAACCGGTAGTTACCAACGATTCTGCTGCAACCCGAGATAAAGGATCACAGGCAATAATAGCATCTAAGATGGCATCTGACAGCTGATCAGCTATTTTATCAGGATGCCCTTCGGTAACTGATTCCGAGGTGAAAAATTTTTTTGGCAATCCCCTCATCTCCTTATTATATATTCCTATATTAAATCAACAATCTTATCTATAATCGCTGCTGCAACATCTTCCTTACTCATTTTAGGTAAAGAATTGATATTTCCATCTCTATGAATAAAAGTGACTATATTAGTCTCAGTTGCAAATCCAGCTCCCTCTAACGTAACATCATTGGCTACAATAAAATCAAGATTCTTGCTGGCCAGTTTTTTCCTGGCATTTTCAATTATATTTTCGGTTTCAGCTGCAAATCCGACCATAATTTGATTAACCTTTTTTTGTTTACCTAGTTCTTTTAAAATATCGGGGGTTCCAACCAACTCTAAAACTAAGGTTTCAGAATAGTCATCTTTTTTCTTCATCTTTTGCCCGGCAATGCTTTTTAAGCGAAAATCACTCACAGCTGCTGCACCTATTATTACATCACATGCAGGCTGATATTTAAGCATAATATTATACATCTCCTCAGCACTCCAGGCCGGTATAAACTCTACTTCTGCAGGTGGTTGAAGATGAGTATGTCCGCTTACCAGGATTACATCAGCCCCCCTTGATTGCGCTTCCTGGGCGATACAATATCCCATTTTCCCTGTGCCTCGATTAGCTATAAACCTGACCGGGTCAATATCCTCACAGGTAGTACCGGCATTAACCATTATGCGCTTACCATACAGGTCTCTCTTTCCATACAGGAGCTGCCTGATATTGTTGTAAATGCTATCTATTTCCGGCAGTCTCCCAGTTCCACTGGTGCCACAGGCAAGATCTCCACTTTCTGGTTTCATAATATAATAACCATAATCATTAAGCTTCTTTATATTATCCTGAACTACAGGATTTTTGTACATATTAGAATTCATAGAAGGCACAATCAGAACCGGTGAAGTATTGGCTACAAAAATAGTTGATAGAACATCATCAGCGATCCCATGTGCTATTTTAGCAATAAAATTGGCAGTTGCCGGTGCAATAACCAACAAATCAAGCTGTTGAGCTACGTCAATATGTTGGACCTTCCATTCCTGTGATTCTGACCATAAACTGGTAATAACTTCATTTCCGGTTAAGGTTTTAAATGTCAAAGGGGAAATAAATTTTTGGGCTCCTTCTGTCATAATTACGATAACATTACAGTCAGCATCTTTCTTAAGCTTACTGGCTAGATCAGCGATCTTATATGCTGCAATGCCACCGGTAATTCCTATTCCTACAGTCTTAGACATTTTTCTCCTCCTTGAGATTAAGTTTATCCTTAATATCAATTTTAATTTTACCCTCTATGATCTCATCAAGTGCTTCACTCACCATTGAAGATAAACGGTAGTTCTCATCATTTTTTTTCATCTCTGATAAAACCCTTGCTCTTTTCGCTACCGCTATTACTACAGCATATTTACTATCAGCTATATCAATTAGTTCCTTAGTTGAAGAAGGAATCAAATTAATCACCTCAAATTTAAATTCTCTATTTTACACCTTTCGGCTATAATAATTGATTTAATGTTTCTGACAGCTTCATCTACACTATCATTTACAACCAAATAATTATAATATTTCACCTGTTTCATTTCATCTTCACATGCAGCCAAGCGTTTACTTATGCTTTCAAGAGTATCTTTACCCCGCGAAGAAAGCCTATTTGCCAATTCTTTAATACTGGGTGGATTTATGAAAATATAAACCCCCTGGGGCATTTTCTCTTTTACCTGCAGAGCCCCTTGAATATCAATTTCTAATAAGACATCATGTCCCTTCTGCAATTCGTTTATGACAAAATTCCTGGGGGTCCCATACAAATTTGAATATACCTGAGCCCACTCCAGGAATTCATTTCTGTCTATCTTCCTAGTAAATTCCTCACTGGTAACAAAAAAATAGTCTTTACCATTAATCTCTCCGGTTCTAGGCTTACGGGTAGTAACCGAAATAGATAATGTCATATCATTAACCTTTGCCAATAGTGCTTCTTTAATAGTCCCTTTCCCTACACCTGAGGGTCCCGATATAACAAATAGAATACCCTTTCTAGTCATATAATAATCACACTTCCCGATTAATCATCCTCATTTACGTCTTTTACGTCTTTGACTGTTAAGCGATTTGCTACTGTTTCGGGTTGGACTGCTGATAAAATAATGTGAGAACTATCAGTAACTATGACTGCCCTGGTCCTGCGGCCGTAAGTCGCATCAACCAGCATTCCCTCTTCTCTGGCTTCTTGAATAATCCTTTTTATTGGTGCGGATTCAGGACTTACAATAGCTACAATTCTATTTGATGCTACAATATTACCAAATCCTATATTCACGAGTTTAACGTCCATAATACTCCGGTTATCCCCGGATTCACCTCCCGGCTATTCTATATTTTGCAGCTGTTCTCTGATTCTTTCTAATTCAGCTTTAACCTCTACAACTATTTTACTCATTTCGATATCGTTAGCTTTTGATGCAATAGTGTTTATCTCCCGGAACATTTCCTGGACCAGAAAATCACATTTGCGGCCAACAGCACCTTCACTTCTCATGAATTCTTCCAAATGATAAATGTGGCTTTTTAACCTCACTATTTCTTCAGTTATACTTGACTTATCAGCAAAAATTGCTGATTCCTGCATAATTCTTTGTTCATCAAGTAACTCCTGGGAGACCATCTCCAGAATCCTCTTACAAAGTCTTTCACTGTAATTCTTTGTGACCTCCGGAGACCTTATTTCCAGGCTTTCAACCATTGATAATATACAATTGTTTCTTTCTAGAATATCTCTGGCCAGATTTTGCCCCTCTTTGCTGCGCATATCAACAAGACTTTCCATGGCTACAGCTATAGATTGTTTTAGTACCTCCCATAATACTTCTAAATCCTCTTCAATGTCTTCCAGGGTGAATACTTCAGGCAGCCTAAATACATCAATAACCTTAATTTGCGATTGAATATCAAGCTTTTCTTCTAATTCCTTCAAATAGTTATAATATGCTATTGCAAGATCTTTGTCAACCTTGACCTTTCTCTCAGATTCCTCCAGTTTCTGAATAGTAAATGTTATCTCCACCCTACCCCTGCTTACATATTCCTTTATTTCCTTCTTGATCCGATCTTCAAGGAAAACATACCTGCGGGATAATCTGATATAGGGATCAAAATAACGATGATTTACCCCTCTGATTTCACAGGTTACCTGATACCCCATACTACTAACTTGACAGCGCCCATATCCAGTCATGCTTCTTACCATATTATAAAATCAACCTTTCCTAATACATTTTCTATTCTTGCAAAGGCCTCTATTTGCTTTTCTAAATACTGATACAATTCAAAGTTAACCTTTCCCTTATCCTGGCTGTCATTACCCACCCATGCCCGGAAGACACAACCACTTATGAAAATAAAGTAAGGCGATTAACCACAGATGAACACAGATTTTTGCACAGATCCACGCAGATTTTTTTGTTTTAATAGGTATCTGGAACAATTATAATATTTTACCTT